>JAYRND010000424.1:0-28205 GCA_041904885.1 Burkholderiales bacterium | reverse complement strand
CGCGGCGAGGGCGTGCTCGACGGCCTCGCGCACCGAGCGGCGCAGCTGTTTTTCCAGCTCCGTGCGCAGCGCGGCGATCTGCCGGTTGAGCTCGGGAATCAGGCGCACCACCAGCACCCGCTCGATGTCGGTGGCGAGCGCTTCGTCGCGCGCCGCGGCGGCGGCTTCCGCGGCCGTGTCGTGCTCGACGATCTCGGTGAGCAGCGGCACCTCTTCGACCGCGCGAATCGAATCCTCCTGCGCGCGCTTCGCCAGCTCGTCGACTCGCGCGAAGAGCTGGTTCGGCCCGCGTTCCTCGCCGTCGCTCATGCGGCGCCCTTCGCCAGGTCGTGGTTGCGGATCTCGTAGCCGCGGTCGCGGTAGAACTTGAAGCGCGCGCGCCCGGCCTGGCGCTCGGCCTCGTCGGCCGAGACGATCTCGAGCACCCGCTCGTGCCGCTCGAAGAACGGCGGGCAGTCGTCGGACAGGTTGAGGAGCACGTCGCAGGCGAGGGCGGGCGAGGCCTCGGGCAGGGCCGCGTCGCTGGCGATGAGCACCGGGGTCTCGGCCGCGAGCGGGTCGTGCACCGCGCAGTGCGGGAGGAAGGAAACGGCCTGCGCGGTCCACAGCAGCCGGTCGATCCGCTGCGCCAGTTCCCCGTGCGGCGCGTAGATCAGCACGCGGTTCTTCTTCTGCAGCGCCTTGCCGGTCAGCCGGCAGGCGACGTCGAGCCGGTCGGCCGCGTTGAAGTAGAAATCGATCGAGGTCATGGGTTGGACCCGGTGCCCGGGCAGTATTCGGCTACTTCCGTCCGAATTTCCGCAGAGCGAGGCGCACGAGCAACGGCACGGGGCGCCCCGTGGAGCCCTTTTCCCGGCCGCTGCGCCAGGCCGTGCCGGCGATATCGAGGTGCGCCCACTTCAGCTTGCGCGCGAAGCGCGCGAGGTAGCAGGCGGCGGTGACGCTGCCGGCCGGCCGGCCGCCGATGTTGGCCATGTCGGCGAAGTTCGAGCGCAGCTGCTCCTGGTACTCCTCCCACACCGGCATCTGCCAGGCGCGGTCCCAGGCATCCTCGCCGGCGGCCAGGATCTCGTCGGCCAGCCGCTGGTTGTTGGCGAACAGGCCGCTCGCGATGTGGCCGAGCGCGATCACGCAGGCTCCGGTCAGCGTCGCGATGTCCACCACCGCCTCCGGCTGGAACCGCTCGGCATAGGTGATCGCGTCGCAGAGGATCAGGCGGCCTTCGGCATCGGTGTTGAGGATCTCGACCGTCTGCCCGGACATCGTTGTGACGATGTCGCCGGGCCGCGTGGCGGCGCCGCCGGGCATGTTCTCGCAGGTCGGCACGAGGCCGATCACGTTCACCGGCGCGCGCATGCCGGCCAGCGCACGGATCGCGCCGAGCACGCTGCCCGCCCCGGACATGTCGAACTTCATCTCGTCCATCTCGGGACCGGGCTTGAGGGAGATGCCCCCGGTATCGAAGGTGATGCCCTTGCCGACCAGCACCAGCGGCTTCTTCGCTTTCGCCGTCCCCGAGTAGCGCAGCACGATGAGCTTGGGCGGCTGGCGCGACCCCTGGGTGACCGCCAGGAGCGCGCCCATGCCGAGGCGCTCCATGTCGCGCCGCTCGAGCACCTCGATGCCGAGCTTGAACTGCCGGGCGAGCTTCCTCGCCTCGTCGGCGAGGTACGACGGCGTGCAGTGGTTGGGCGGCAGGTTGCCGAGCGTGCGCGCAAGGTCGGCGCCGTCGGCGGTGGCGACGGCCTCGGCAAGCGCCGCCTGCGCCTGCTGCGTCACCGGCGCGCCGGCGATCGCGAGCGTCACCGACGCGAGCGCGGGAGCGGGCGGTTTTTTCTGCGTCTTCAGCTGGTCGAACGTATAGAAGCCCTCGCGCAGCGAGAGCACGGACATGCGCACCGCCCAGGGCAGGCCGCGGCCGCCGACCGCGAGATCGGCGACGGGCAGCACCGCGTCCTTCGCGCCGATGCTCCTCAGCGCCGCCGCCAGCCCGCGCAGCGCGTCGCGAAACGCCGCCGCGTCGTATTTGCCGGACTCGCCGAGCCTCAGGAGCAGGACGCGCTCGGCGGCGATTCCGGCGACGCCGTGCAGCAGCAGCGTGGAGCCGGCCTTCGCCGCCAGATCGCCCCGCGCGAGCGCGCGCCGCAGCGCGCCGCCAGCGGCCTTGTCGGCCTGCCGCGCATCGCGCGCGAGCTCTTCGCCGCCGCGCGCTGCGAGCACCAGGCAGCCGGCCGCGGCCTTCGCGGGCGCGAGCGTTCGTATGCTAAATTTCAAAGGATTCTCCTATGAATTCCGCAGCAAGTATCGCATGATCTTCCGCCGCACGCTGCTGCGGGAATTCACCAACCTGGCCGTCGCTGTCTTCCTCGCGCTGTTCCTCATCGCGCTCACGACGCGCCTCGTCCGCCTGCTCGGACAGGCGGCCGGCGGCAAGCTTCCTTCGGACGCGGTGGTTGCGTTCCTCGGCTTCTCCGCGCTCAACCTGCTGCCGATCCTGCTGTCGCTGACGGTGTTCATCACCGTGCTGCTGTCGCTGAATCGCGCCTGGCGCGATTCGGAGATGGTGATCTGGTTCAACTCCGGCCTTTCGCTCGCCGCCTGGCTGCGCCCGGTGCTGACCTTCGCCGCGCCGCTGATCGCGGTGATCGCGATACTTTCGCTCGTCGTCTCGCCCTGGTCGGTCGAGATCGCCGAGCAGTACCGCAGCCGGATCGATTCGCGCGACGAGGTCTCGCGCGTGGAGGCGGGCGTGTTCGGCGAGTCGCGCGGCAGGGAGCGCGTCTACTTCGTCGAGTCGATCGCGGGCGACCGCAGCTCGGTGCAGAACGTCTTCGTCGCCTCGATCCAGCATCGCCGCACCGGGGTGATGGTGAGCGGTCGCGGCTTCTCCGATTACGCGCCCAACGGCGACCGCTTCCTGACGCTGCTCGACGGGCGGCGCTACGAGGGCACGCCCGGCCAGGCGGATTTCAGCCTGATGGAGTTCGAGCGCTACGCGACGCGCATCCAGGCGAAGGGGGGCGTGCAGCCGAAGACCACGCAGAAGAGCCTCTCGACGCTGGCCCTGGTCGAGGATCCGACCCGCGCGAACCTCGCCGAGCTCGCCTGGCGCATCGGCGTGCCGGTCTCCGCGCTGATCCTCGTGCTGCTGGCGATCCCGCTGAGCTTCGTCAACCCCAGGGCGGGGCGCTCGGTGAGCCTGCTGTTCGGGCTGCTCACCTACCTGGTGTACTCGAACCTGCTGTCGCTCAGCCAGGCACGCATCGTCCAGGGCAAGCTCGCTTTCGCCCTGGGCTCGTGGCTGGTGCACGCGGTCATGGCCGCCGTTCTGCTCGCACTGTTCGCCCAGCGCATGACGCTGCAGCGCCGGCCGTGGCGCAGATGAACCGCATCCCGACCATCGAGCGCTACCTTTCCCGGCAGATCTACGCCGCGGTCGCCTTCGTGCTGTTCGGCTTTCTCGCGCTGTTCGCCTTCTTCGACCTGATCGCGGAGCTGCGCGACCTGGGCATGGGTGATTACCAGCTGCGGCAGATCCTCACCGCCGTGGCGCTGTGGATCCCGGGACGCGCGTACGACCTGATGCCGATCGCGGTGCTGATCGGCGCGCTCTACGTGCTCGCCAACCTGTCGAGCAACTCCGAGTACACGGTGATGCGCGCCTCGGGCCTGTCGCCGTCGCGGGCCGGCTGGATCCTCGGCAAGCTCGGGCTGGTGTTCGTCGCCGTGACCTTCGTGATCGGCGAGTGGATCGCGCCGGCGAGCGAGCAGGCGGCGCAGCAGGTGCGCATGCGGGCGATCCAGTCGCTGATCGGCGGCGCCTTCCAGTCGGGGCTGTGGCTGAAGGACGGCCATTCCTTCATCAACGTGCGCGAGGCGCGCGAGGCCGACCTGCTGCAGGGCGTGCGCATCTACGAATTCGACGCGCAATCGCGCCTGCGGCAGGTCACGGAAGCGGAGCGCGGCGAATACAGGGGCTCGGGCAACTGGCGCCTGACGGGGGTGGCGCAGACGGTGCTCGGGCCCGGCGGCCCGACGGTCGCGCGCCTAGAGGAGGCCGATTGGCGCTCCGCGGTGAATCCGGACCTGCTCAACGTGCTGATCGTCTCGCCCGAGCGCATGTCGGCGCTGAAGCTGTACCGGTACCTCGAGCACCTGACCGACAACCGGCAGAAGGCCGCGCGCTACCAGATCGCGCTCTGGAAGAAGCTGCTCTATCCCCTGTCCGCGATGGTGATGCTGGCGCTGGCGCTGCCGTTCGCGTACATGCACGCGCGCTCGGGCATGGTGGGATTCAAGGTGTTCCTCGGCATCACGCTGGGCATCGTCTTTCACATGCTCAACAGCCTCTTTTCGCACGTGGGCCTGCTGAACAACTGGCCGCCCGTCGCGGCTGCGGCGCTGCCGGGGCTGCTGTTCCTCGCCACCGCCCTGCTGATGATGGTCTGGATCGAGCGCCTGCGCCCCTACTGGGCGCGGCTGCGCGCCTGGCCGGCGGCGGCCAGGTCCCGGTAGCCGCGCGGCGCGACCCCGTAGCGCTCGCGGAAGCTGCGGCTGAAGTGCGCGGCGCTGCTGAAGCCCCAGGCAAAGGCGATCTCCGTGATCGAGCGGCCGCGGTGCGCCGGCGCGGCGAGGTCCTCGCGGCTGCGCGCAAGGCGCGCCTGCCAGATGTAGGCGGCGAGCGTCTCTCCCGCGTCGCGGAACAGCTTGTGCAGGTTGCGCTTGCTGCAGCCCACGGCCGCGGCCACGCGGTCGAGCGTCATCCCGGGGTCGCGCAGGTTGGCGTCCACGTAGGCACGCACGCGGTCGCGCGAGGCGGCGCGCAGCGAGCAGTCCGACTGCACGCCCGCGCGCTCGAGGATCGCCATGCCGATCGACTCGGCGAGCCGGTCGGCCGCCGCCGAGTCCGCCCCCCTACCCGCGAACGCGTCGAGCAGCTGGCCGAAAGCGAGGCCGCTCGCCCCGCCGCGGCCCGGAAAGCGCCGCGCGGCGACCTGCTCGACGCGCAGGCCGAGCGAGCGCACGCGCTCGCGGGGCAGCATCAGCACGAGGTGCGTGACGCTGGCCGGGTTGGTGACGACGTAGGAGCGGGCCGTGTCGTAGACGCTCCATTCCCCGGTACGCAGCACCACCCGACGGCCCGATTGCTCGAAGCTGGCCGTGCCGCGCAATTGCGCCACCACCTTCAGGCTGCCGCTGTGGTCCTGGCGGACTTCGGTCGGCGTGCGGATCACTCGATGGCGCGTCGCGTCGATTCGGCATAGCTGCAGGTCGGCAAGCTCACCGAATTCGAGCCGCCCGTCGAACTGCGCGCCCGCGTAGCCCGGGGCCAGCGCGCTGCCGAAGCGCCGCCACAACAGGTCGCCCCACATTGGCAGGCGGTCGGCCGGAGCGACGTCCTGCGTGGAAATCATAGAGGGCATGGGCGGTTCGCGTAGGGGCGGTTAGCGCGGCGCAAGTGTAGCCGAGGGACCGGATGCTGCAACGCACCAACCGCAGCGCGTTGTTCGCTCTCGGGCAAGACCAGCGGCACCGAAGGCGGCGACAATAGCGGCTCCCAGGAGGAGGAATTTTCATGACACTGAAAAACTCGATTCGCACCACGCTCGCGGCGACGGTTGCCGCGCTCGCGGTGGCCGGCGGCGCCGGCGCGCAGGACATGAAGTCGATCAAGATCGGCTACGCCATTTCGAAGACCGGCCCGAACGCGGGCGGTGCGGCGACCACCAACATCCCGCAGTACGAGATGTGGGTGAAGGAAGTGAACGCCAAGGGAGGGCTGATGCTGAAGAGCGTCGGCAAGCGGGTGCCGATCGAGGTCATCGAGTACGACGACCGCTCCAATTCGGAAGAAGCGGTGCGCGCCGTCGAGCGCCTCATCACGCAGGACAAGGTCGACCTGCTGTTTCCGCCCTGGGGCACCGGACTCAACCTCGCGGTGGGCCCGGTGTTCAACAAGTACGGCTACCCGCAGCTCGCGTTCAGCGCGGTCACGGATAAGGCGCCGGAGCTGGTCAAGCGCTGGCCGAACAGCTTCTGGTTCCTCGGCACCAGCAAGCAGTACATCGATGCGCTGGTGGCGCTGCTCGGCAAGGCGCGCAGCGACGGCAAGATCAACGCCAGCATCGCCATGATCAGCATCTCCGACGGCTTCGGCATCGACCTTGCCAATGCGGCGCGCGCCGGCTTCGGCGCAGCCGGGTTCAAGCTGGTGTACGACAAGAGCTACCCGATCGGGACGCAGGACATGTCTCCCATCCTCGGCGAGGCGCAGCGGACCGGCGCCGACACCTTCGTCGCGTTCAGCTACCCGCCCGATACCTTCGCGCTGACCGAGCAGGCCAAGGTGGCCTCGTACGCGCCCAAGGTGATGTTCCTCGGCGTGGGCACGTTCTTCTCGATGTACCCGGAGAAGTTCGGTCCCGGCGTGGAAGGCATCATGTCGCTGGGCGGATGGGCGCCGAACAACAAGGCGGTGCTCGAGTACGCGAAGAAGCACCAGGAGATGTTCAAGCGCGGCCCGGACCGCTGGGGCGCCGTGGTCGGCTACTCCTCGCTGCAGATGCTCGAGCAGGCGATCGAGCGCGTCGGCAAGATCGACCGCGCGGCGATCATCAAGGAGCTGCAGACCGGGACCTTCGACACGGTGATCGGCAAGATCAAGCTCGTGGACAACATGCCGAAGGACGCGTTCCCGCTCCTGGGCCAGTGGCAGCAGGGCTTCTACGCGGGCGTCGCCCCGGCGGGCCCGAACGCCGCCCAGCTGAATATCCCCAAGGCTCCGTGGAAGTAGGCGTAGCGCTCTTGCGGTAACGCGTGCTGATCGACGCGGTCCTCTCCGGGCTGATCCTCGGAGGGATGTACGCGCTCGTCGCCATGGGGCTGTCGCTCCAGTACGGCGTGGCGCGCATCATGAACCTGTCGTACGGCGAGCTGCTGGTCGCCGCGTCCTTCTGCGCCTGGGCGCTGTTTACCAGCGCGGCCGTGAGCCCGCTGGTTGGCCTGCTGGCCGTGGTGCCGGCAGCTTTCGCCGCCAGCTGGCTGATATACCGCGTGCTCCTGGCGCCGCTGGTGCGGCGCGCGAAGAGCCGGGACGCCCTGGAAGTCGACACCATCCTCGCCACGTTCGGCCTCGCCTTCGTGGTGCAGGGCGTGATGCTGGTCGCTTTCGGCGGCGCCTACTACAGCTACGCCTACCTCGCGGTGCCGGTGAAGATCCTCGGCGCGACAGTGGCCGTCAACCGATTGATCGCGTTCGGCGTCGCCGTGGCGATCGGCCTGCTGCTGTACTTCGGCCTCACGCGCACGCGCGCCGGGACCGCGGTCCGCGCGGTGGCCGTGGATCCGGAATCCGCGCGCCTGGTCGCGATCGACGTGCGCGCCACTGCGGGCTTCGCCTTTGCGCTGGGCGGCGCGCTGGTCGCAGCCGGCGGCGTGCTGGTGTCGATGTTCCTCACGTTCAACGCCAACATCGGCGTGGTGTTCACCATGAAGGCGCTGATCGTGGTGATCATGGGCGGCGTGGGCAACCTGCTGGGCGCGCTGGTGGCAGGGCTGGTGCTGGGACTCACGGAGACATTCGTCGCCACCTGGGTGGACCCGGGCCTAACGCTGGCGGCCACCTACAGCCTGTTCCTCCTCGTGCTGCTCGCGCGGCCGCAGGGGCTCTTCGGCGGGAGCGCGCGGTGACCGGCCGCGCCGCAGTCTGGCTCGCCGCCGCGGCAGCGCTGGTGGCCGTGCTCGCGGCAATCCCCTTTGTAGCGGATGCCTACCGGCTGTCGCTCTCGATCAGCATCATGAGCTACATCGTGCTGGCGACCGCCTGGGCCCTGTTCTCGGGGCCGACGCGCTACGTGTCGCTCGCCACGGTGGCCTTCTTCGGCATCGGCGCGTATTGCGTAGCGGTGCTGGGCGAGCGCAATCCCTGGCCGCTGGTGCTGCTCGCGGCGTTCGCGATCGGCGTGGCGGTGGCGCTGGTGGTGGGCCTCGCGACCCTGCGGCTCTCGGGGGTCTACTTCGTCATCTTCACGTTCGGCCTGGCGGAGCTCGTCCGCCAGCTCGTGACCTGGTACGAGGTCAACCGCACCCGGACCCTGGGGCGCTACATCTTCCTCGACATCAGCGCCAGCCAGATCTACTGGCAGCTCCTCGCGCTTGCCGTGCTGGTATTCGCCGCCGGAATGCTGGTGCGGCGCTCGCGGCTCGGCCTCGCGCTGCGCGTGATCGGCGAGGACGAGGCGGTGGCGCGCCACATCGGGGTCAACACGACCTACGCGAAGGTCGCGCTCTTCACCCTCAGCGCCGCGTTCATGACGGTGGCGGGCGCGGTGATGGCGCCGCGCTGGACCTACATCGACCCGGCGATCGCGTTCAACCCGGTGATCTCGTTCCAGGTGCTGATCATGGCGCTGCTGGGCGGCGTGCACCGGCTCTACGGGCCGGCGCTGGGCGTGGTGCCGCTGACGCTGCTGTTCGACTTCCTGCTCGCGCGCTTCCCGAACCACTTCAGCATCCTGGTCGGCGTCGCGTTCCTGCTCGTCGTCTATGCGATCCCGCGGGGCATCGTCGGCCTTGTCGAGAGGGCGCTGGGGAGGCCGGCGTGAGCGCCGTGGCGCCCGCGCTGCTGGAGCTCGACCGGCTGACGCGCAGCTTCGGCGGCCTGATCGCCGTGGACGGCGTCAGCCTGAGCGTGTCCGGCGGCGAGATCGTAGGCCTGCTGGGGCCGAACGGCTCGGGCAAGACCACGGTGCTCAACCTGATTTCTGGCGCGCTGCGGCCCGACGCCGGCGCGATCCGGCTCGCGGGCAGGCCGATCGGCGGGCTGCCCGCATTCCGCATCGCGCGCATGGGCGTCGCGCGAACGTTCCAGCTGGTGCGCGTGCTTGCCTCGATGAGCTGCCGCGAAAACGTGCTCGCCGGGATCGCCTTCGGCGCGCACGCGCAGTGGGGCGACGGCGCCCAGCGTGCGGCCGACGAGCTTCTCGAGCGCGTGGGCCTGGGAAGCCGCGCGGGGGCGCTGGGAGCGGAGCTCACCTACATCGACCAGAAGCGCCTGGAGCTTGCGCGCGCGCTCGCGCTGCGGCCGGCGCTGCTGCTGCTGGACGAGTGGCTCGCGGGCCTCAACCCGACCGAGCTGCAGGCGGGCATCGAGCTGGTGCGCTCGTTGCGCTCGCAGGGCATCGCGATCCTCCTGGTCGAGCACGTCATGGACGCGATACGGTCGCTGTGCGACCGCTGCGTGGTGATGAACGCGGGACGGACGATCGCCGCGGGGCCGCCGGCGGCAGTGCTGGCGGACCCGGAGGTCGTCAGCGCCTACCTGGGGGAAGAGCATGCCTGAGGCCCGCGGCGTAACTCTCGAGGTGGCCGGGCTCTCGGTCGCCTACGGCCAGCATCGCGCGGTCGAGGACGTGTCGCTGCGCGTGGGGCGCGACGAGATCGTCGTCATCCTGGGCGCGAACGGCGGGGGCAAGACCTCGCTGCTGAAGGCGGTGGCCGGCGTCCAGCCCGCGGCGCCCGGTGCGAGCGTGCGCCTGGGCGGGCGCGAGATCGGCGGCGAGCCGGCCCACCGCATCGTCGAGGCGGGGCTCGCGCTGGTGCCCGAGGGCCGCGGAATCTTCGGCGAGCTCACCGTGCGCGAGAACCTGATGCTGGGCGCGCACGCGCGGCGAGCGCGCGGCGCGGAGGAGGCCAACCGGCGGCGCGTGCTCGAGCTTTTCCCGCGGCTCGCCGAGCGCATCGAGCAGCCGGCGCGGACCATGAGCGGCGGCGAGCAGCAGATGGTCGCCATCGGGCGCGCGCTCATGTCGGCTCCCGACATCCTGCTGCTGGACGAGCCTTCGCTCGGCCTGTCGCCGCTGCTGTGCGGCGCGCTGTTCGGCACGCTGGCGCGCATCCGCGATGCCGGCATCGGCATCCTGCTGGTCGAGCAGAACGCGAGGCGCAGCCTGGCGATCGCCGACCGCGGCTACCTGATGGAGAACGGCCGCATCGTGGGCGAGGGCGACGCCGATTCGCTGCGTCAGGATCCCGCGGTACAGCGGGCGTATCTGGGTGCTGCAACGGCTCATTGAGGAGACCGCAATGCGAGCATTGGAAGAAAAGGTTTGCGTGATCACCGGCGGCGCTGGCAGCCTCGGACTTGCGGCTGCGGCACAGTTCCTTGGGCAGGGCGCCAAGGTCCTGCTGGTCGACCGCGAGGCGGCGGCGCTCGATGCGGCGCTGCGCACGCTGAACGCGGGCGCGGCGGCGAGGGCGCATGCCGCGGACGTTGCCGACGGCTCGTCGACGCGTGCCTACCTCGACGCCGCGACTGAGGCTTGGGGCAGGATCGATGTGCTGTTCAGCAACGCAGGAGTGAGCGGTGTGGTCCGGCCGGTCATCGACTATCCCGAAGACGTGTTCGACCAGGTGATGGCGGTGAACGTGCGGGCGTCGTTCCTCGCCTGCAAGTACGGCCTGCCGAAGATGAACGACGGCGGCAGCATCATCATCACTGCGAGCGTGGTCGGGGTCACGAGTGGCGCCGGCATTTGCGCCTATGCGACTTCGAAGCATGCGGTCATCGGCCTGATGCGGACCGTCGCCCTGGAGGCCGCGGCGCGGCGCATTCGCGTCAACGTGGTGGCGCCCGGGCCGATCGACAACGCATTCCAGAAGCGCATCGAGGACGGCATCACCGCGGCGACAGGCCGGGACGGAACGGCAATGCTCGACGGCATCATTCCGCTGCGCAGGCACGCGCGCGCCGAGGAGATTGCGCGCACCGTCGTTTTCCTTGCTTCCGATCAGAGCAGTTTTTCCACCGGAAGCGTTTTCATGGCCGATGGAGGAATGCACGTATGAAGCTGCCGCCGCCCGTAGCCAACGTCTTCAAGCCCGATGCCCTTCCCGAGGTCTACATCGCCGGCGCCGCGACCGACGACGAGCGCTACTACGTCCCGTTCACCGACACGGTGTCCTCGCGGCCGCTGTGGATCTCTCCATCGCAGAACAAGTGGTGCGACATCCTGATGGCGAAGGGCCAGGGCCTGGTCAACCGCCACTACCACCCGCACGAGGTCTTCGCCTACACGATCTCGGGAAAGTGGGGCTACCTCGAGCACTCCTGGACCGCCACCGCCGGGGATTTCGTCTACGAGACGCCCGGCGAGGCGCATACGCTGGTCGCCTACGAGCACCGGGATCCGATGAAGGTGTTCTTCATCGTCACCGGGCCGCTCATCTGGCTGGACGAGAACGGTTCCCACGCCGGCGTCTTCGACGTGCACGACTACATCGCCATGTGCAAGGCGCACTACGAAAAGGCGGGCCTCGGCGCCGCCGCTATCGAGAGGCTGTTCCGCTAGCTAGGTCGCGGGGATGAGCAGGCTGCCGGCGAGGCGGTCGTGCAGGAACTGCCGGTCGCGGTCGACGAAGGCCCAGGCAATGCCGACCAGGGACGGGACCAGGAGGAGTGCGTACACGAAGCGCAGCAGCGCCGCCCTGGGCGTGATGCGGCCGTGGCCGTCCTTGGCGACGACGCGGATGCGCCAGGTCTTCATCGCCAGCGTCTGCCCGCCGCGCAGCCAGCACCAGAGGAAGTAGGCGGCGAAGAGGGCGAGCAGGAACAGCTGCAGCAGGTGCAGCCGCCAGCCCTCGATGCGCAGCGTGCCCGCGGCCAGCTGGAATACCCAGGTACCCAAGAACGCCACCCCGAACAACAGGAGGGACTCGTAGAACATGCTCGCCAGCCGGCGCCGCACGGAGGGCGCCGCATCGGCGGGAACGCCGCCGCTCACAGCGCGTCGGGGACGCCGTACCTGGGGCTGTTCTGCTTGGGCTTCGCCGAGGTCGTGCGC
The DNA here is from genome assembly GCA_041904885.1 of Burkholderiales bacterium. Taxonomy (GTDB): domain Bacteria; phylum Pseudomonadota; class Gammaproteobacteria; order Burkholderiales; family SG8-39; genus RBG-16-66-20. Next base: position 16,365 of record JAYRND010000424.1, on the reverse strand, counting down.
TGCCTGCGCTCGGCTGGCTTCACGTAGTTCGGCGGCACGTCGAACATGCGCTTCTCGTGCGGCGGCAGCGACTGGTATTCGGCCCATTGCCGGCGCAGCTCCTCGCGGCGGTCCGGCGCGAGCTTGCCGATGCTGCGGTACTGCTCGCGCGCCTGGTCGCGCTGCTCGGGCGTGAGCTTGGCCCATTTCTGCATGCGCATCTGCGCGCGCTTTTGCGCCTCCGGTTTCATCGCCGGGTAGCGCTTGGCGATGCCGAGCCACTTGGTCTTGTGCGGCACGCTCAGCTTGTTCCACTCGCCAGCGAGCGGGGCGAGCGCCTGCTGCTGGTCGGCGGTGAGCGAGGCCCACTCCGGGCCGCGGTCCTTCGGCGCGGCGACGGCGCCCGCGGCGAATGCGAGCAGCAGGAATGCCGCCAGCAGCGCGCGCATCAGTTGTCCGCGGAAACCTTCTTCAGCCACGCCTCGAAGCCCCGGTCCAGGTACGCGTCGATCGGCAGCACGTCGGTGAGCAGCTGCGCGTCGATTTCCTCCACGTCGGCGGCGCGCTGCTCCTGCTGCCAGCTGTAGATTGAGACGAGGCCCGCGATCAGCAGCAGCGTGGGCAGCAGCACGCGCAGCGCGAAGCCGCCGAACCCGCCGAGAGCGCCGCCCGCCTCGACGCGCGCCCAGCCGAAAGCCGGCGCGCGCTCGGGCGCCTTCACGGCCAGCGCGCGCTCGCGCGCCGCGCGCAGGCGCTCGGCGATGACGGCGCCGCGCGCGCCGTCCAGCCGCGCGCCTTCGTTGAGCGCCTGGCGGATCTTGTTGGCGAATCTGATCTCGTCGTTCATGTCTTCTTCCCTGGACTCTAAAGCGTTATGCCCCTGCCGCGAAGCGCAGCGGCCAGCGCATGTGCTGCCCTCGAGCAATGCGTCTTCACGCTGCCCTCCGAGCATCCCATGGCCTTGGCGGTCTCCGCGACGTCCAGTTCCTCCCAATAACGCAGGAGGAACGCCTCGCGTTGACGGGGCGGCAGCTTCTCGACCTCTTGCTGAATGATTTCAATGACTTGCGCACGCTCCCGGCGCTCGGCAGGCCCTTCCTCGCGGTTGGAGTCGCCCGCCTCCTGCAAAGTTTCCAGCGGATCGCGCTCCTCGCCCTCCTCGCCGCCAGGCGCGAGGCTGGAGAGCAGCGTGGTCCACAGCGAGCGCACCTTCTGCCGCCGGTACCAGTCGCGGATCGCGTTCTGCAGGATGCGCTGGAAGAGCGGGGGCAGCTCCTCGGCGCCGCGCCCCCCGTAGCTTTGCGACAGGCGCAGCATGGCGTCCTGCACGATGTCGAGCGCCGCTTCCTCGTCGCGCACGGCGAAGACGGCCTGCTTGAACGCGCGCCGCTCCACGCCCGCGAGGAACGCCGACAATTCACCGCGCGTCGCCAGTTGCCTGCCTCCCGGAGCCTCGTCCCGGCCCTTGCGGCGATGGTATCAAAACCGCGTCGCGAGGCCGCCCGGCGTTGCTTGACCGCAGCGCAGCAAGCCGTTAATGTTGAAAGCTTTTCCGGCTCGCAGACCGCCGCCGGCATCGACAGGGGCAGGATCGCCATGGACCGCATCAAGACCGAAGAGCTCACCGGAGCCGAGATCGTCATCCGCTGCCTGCAGGCGGAGGGCGTCGAGTACGTATTCGGCTATCCGGGCGGCGCGGTGCTGTGGATCTACGACGAGCTGTTCAAGCAGGACAAGGTGCGCCACGTGCTGGTGCGCCACGAGCAGGGCGCCGCGCACGCGGCCGACGGCTATTCGCGAAGCTCACACAAAGTCGGAGTGTGCCTGGTGACCTCGGGCCCGGGCCTGACCAACGCGGTCACCGGGATCGCCACCGCCTACATGGATTCGATCCCGATGGTGATCATCAGCGGCCAGGTGCCGACGCACGCCATCGGCGAGGACGCGTTCCAGGAGTGCGACGCGGTCGGCATCACGCGGCCCTGCGTGAAGCACAACTTCCTCGTTCGCGACGTGAAGGACCTGGCGGCGACGATGAAGAAGGCGTTTCACATCGCCACCACCGGCCGCCCCGGCCCGGTGCTGGTGGACATCCCGAAGGATGTCACCGTGAACAAGTGCGAGTTCCACTATCCGGAGACGGTCAGCCTGCGCTCGTACAACCCGGTGAGGAAAGGGCATTCGGGGCAAATCAAGAAGGCGGCGCAGCTGCTGCTCGAGGCCGAGCGGCCGATGATCTACACCGGCGGCGGCGTGGTGCTGTCCAACGCCTCGGCGCAGCTGAAGAAGCTGGTCGACCAGCTCGGGTATCCGATCACCAACACCCTGATGGGCCTGGGCGGCTATCCGGCGACCGAGGAGAAGTTCCTCGGCATGCTCGGCATGCACGGCACCTACGAGGCCAACATGGCGATGCAGAACTGCGACGTGCTGCTCGCCATCGGAGCGCGCTTCGACGACCGCGTCATCGGCAACCCCGCGCACTTCGCGCAGAACCCGCGCAAGATCATCCACATCGACATCGATCCGTCGTCGATCTCCAAGCGGGTGAAGGTCGACGTGCCGATCGTCGGCAACATCCCGGACGTTCTCGACGATTTTTTGAATCTTGTCAAAGACAAGAAAACGAAAAATATCGCGGGCTGGTGGAAGCAGATCGGCGAGTGGCGCGGCAAGGACTGCCTGAAGTACGACCGCAAGGCGAAGATCATCAAGCCGCAGTTCGTGCTCGAGAAGCTCTACGAGGTGACTGGCGGCGAGGCCTTCATCACCTCGGACGTCGGCCAGCACCAGATGTGGGCGGCGCAGTTCTACAAGTTCGAGAAGCCGCGGCGCTGGATCAACTCGGGCGGGCTGGGCACGATGGGCTTCGGCCTGCCGGCGGCGATGGGCGCGCAGCTGGCGAATCCCGGCGCGACGGTGGCCTGCGTCACCGGCGAGTCCTCGATCCAGATGTGCCTGCAGGAGCTCTCGACCTGCAAGCAGTACCGCCTGCCGATCAAGATCGTGAACCTCAACAACAAGTACATGGGCATGGTGCGCCAGTGGCAGCAGTTCTTCCACGGCAACCGCTATTCCGAGTCGTACATGGACGCGCTGCCCGACTTCGTCAAGCTCGCCGAGGGCTACGGCCACTCGGGTCTGCTCATCGACAAGCCGGCCGACGTCGAGCCCGCGCTGCGCGAGACGTTCAAGCGCAAGAAGGACCTGGTGTTCCTGGACTTCATCACCGACCAGGCCGAGAACGTCTATCCGATGATCCCCGGCGGCAAGGGGATCACGGAAATGATCCTGTCCGAGGATCTTTGATGCGCCACATCATCTCGATCCTCGTCGAGAACGAGGCCGGCGCGCTTTCGCGCATCTCGAACATGTTCTCGGCGCGCGGCTACAACATCGAGTCGCTGACGGTGGCGCCCACCGAGGACGCCTCCATGTCGCGCATGACGGTCGTCACCAAGGGCTCCGACGAGGTGATCGAGCAGATCACCAAGCAGCTCAACAAGCTGGTCGACGTCGTCAAGGTGGTCGACCTGTCGGAGGCCGAGCACATCGAGCGCGAGCTGATGCTCATCAAGGTGCGCGCGGGCGCCAAGGAGCGCGAGGAGATGAAGCGCATGTCCGACATCTTCCGCGGCCGCGTGATCGACGTCACCGACCACACCTTTACCATCGAGCTCACCGGCGACGGCGCCAAGCTCGACGCGTTCATCCAGGCGCTCGACCAGGGCGCCATCCTGGAGACCGTGCGCACCGGGGCGAGCGGGATCGGCCGCGGCAATCGAATTCTTAGAGTCTGAGGAAACACATGAAGGTCTACTACGACAAGGACGCCGATCTTTCGCTCGTCAAGGGCAAGAAGGTCACCATCCTGGGCTACGGGTCCCAGGGCCACGCGCACGCGCTCAACCTGCACGATTCCGGCATGAAGGTCACCGTCGGCCTGCGCAAGGGCGGCGCAAGCTGGGACAAGGCGAAGAAGGCGGGGCTGAAAGTGGCCGAGATCGGCGAGGCGGTGAAGAGCGCCGACATCGTCATGATGCTCATGCCCGACGAGCACATCGCGGCGGTGTACCAGAAGGAGGTCGAGCCGAACCTCAGGAAGGGCGGCGCGCTCGCCTTCGCGCACGGCTTCAACATCCACTACGGGCAGGTGCAGCCGAGGAAGGACCTCGACGTCTGGATGGTCGCGCCCAAGGCGCCCGGGCACACCGTGCGCTCGACCTACGCCGCGGGCGGCGGCACGCCGATGCTGGTGGCGGTGCACCAGAACCCCTCCAAGAAGGCGCGCGACATGGCGATCAGCTATGCCGCGGCGATCGGCGGCGGCAAGGCCGGCATCATCGAGACCAACTTCAAGGAAGAGACCGAGACCGACCTGTTCGGCGAGCAGGCCGTGCTCTGCGGGGGCTGCGTGGAGCTGGTCAAGGCCGGCTTCGACACGCTGGTGGAGGCAGGCTACGCGCCGGAGATGGCCTACTTCGAGTGCCTGCACGAGCTGAAGCTCATCGTCGACCTGATGTACGAGGGCGGCATCGGCACCATGAACTACTCGATCTCCAACAACGCCGAGTACGGCGAATACGTGAGCGGCCCGAAGGTCATCGATGCCGGCACGCGCCAGCGCATGAAGGACATCCTCGGCCGCATCCAGTCGGGCGATTACGCCAAGGAGTTCGTGCTGGAGAACCGCGCCGGCGCGCCGACGCTGCTGTCGCGCCGGCGGCAGACCGCCGAGCTGCCGATCGAGAAGATCGGCGGGCGGCTGCGCGAGATGATGCCCTGGATCCGCAGGAACCGCCTGGTCGACCAAAGCAAGAACTGATGGCCTACCCCCACCCTCTCATCGCTCGGGAGGGCTGGCCGTTCCTGGGGTCCGGCATCGTCGTTTCCGTAGCGGTCCATTTCTTCCTGGGGTTCGTTTGGGCGCTGCCCTTCTGGGCGGCGACTCTCTTCGTGCTGCAGTTTTTCCGCGACCCGGCGCGCGAGGCGCCCGGGGACCCGCAGGCGGTCCTCGCGCCCGCCGACGGCCGCATCGTCGCGGTCGGGAAGGCGCGCGACCCCTACCTCGAGCGAGACGCGCTGAAGATCTCGGTGTTCATGAACGTCTTCAACGTGCACTCCAACCGCTCGCCGGTGGACGGCGCGGTGAAGAAACGCTGGTACCACGCCGGCTCGTTCCTCAACGCGGCGCTCGACAAGGCGTCCCTGGAGAACGAGCGCAACGCGCTGTGGCTGCGCACGCGCGGCGGCGAGGACGTCACCTGCGTGCAGATCGCTGGCCTGGTTGCTCGCCGCATCCTCTGCTACGTGGAAGAGGGCGCGGAGCTCGCCCGCGGGCAGCGCTACGGCTTCATCCGTTTCGGCTCCCGGGTGGACCTCTATCTGCCGCCGGACGCCGAGCCCCGCGCGGCGCTCGGGGACAAGGTGTACGCTACCGAAACGATCCTTGCCAGGCTGAAGGCGCATGGATGAAAGCGGCCACCTCGAGGAGCACCGGCAGCAGACCGTCCCGCCGCGCGGCATAGGGGCGCTGCGCAGGCGCGGCATCTACCTGCTGCCGAACCTGTTCACGACCGCGGCCCTGTTTTCCGGCTTCTACGCGATCGTGCAGGCGATGAACAACCGCTTCGAGACCGCCGCCATTGCGATCTTCGTCGCCATGGTGCTGGACGGCTTGGACGGCCGGGTTGCGCGCCTCACCCGCACGCAGAGCGAATTCGGCGCGCAGTACGACAGCCTTTCGGACATGGTGTCGTTCGGCGCCGCGCCCGCGCTGGTGATGTACGAGTGGGCGCTGAAGGGCATGGGCAAGCTCGGCTGGATCGCGGCCTTCGTGTACTGCGCCGGCGCCGCGCTGCGCCTGGCGCGCTTCAACACCAACATCGACGTGGTCGACAAGCGCTACTTCCAGGGGCTGCCGAGCCCGATGGCGGCCGCGTTCGTCGCGGGCCTGGTGTGGGTGTTCGACGACCTGGGAATCGACCGCGAGCTGTGGCTCTCGGTGATCGCCTGGCTCTTCACCATGTACGCCGGCATCACCATGGTGAGCAACGTGCCGTTCTACAGCTTCAAGGAAATCAACCTGAAGCGGGCGGTTCCGTTCTGGGTGGTGGCCGTGTTCGCGGCGGCGCTGGCGGTGATCTCGCTCAAGCCTTCGGTGGTGCTGTTCCTGCTGGTCTTCGGCTACGGCGTCTCCGGCTACGTGCTCTGGTTCCTCGGCAGGCGCATCCGGCCCGCCGCCTGAGCGGTCCGCAGGCGCGCTTCCAAGGCGCCCTGCAAACGGGTAGATTCCGGGCAGGAGGAGGAACCCGATGAAAAAATTCCCGGCCATCGCTGTTGCGGCGGTTCTGCTTGCCGCGTGCGAAACGATCCCCGACGAGCCCTTGCGCGCCACCGCGCAGCTCGTCCCGACCAAGGGGAGCAAGACCTTCGGCGAAGCGACCTTCGAGCAGGCGGGCGACAAGGTCCGCGTCATCGTGTTCGTGCAGGGGCTCAAGCCCGGGCAGGAGCACGGCTTCCACATCCACGAGGCCGGCGACTGCAGCTCGGGCGACGGCATGAGCGCCAAGGGCCACTTCAACCCCCACGGCAAGCCGCACGCGCATTCGGGCACGCCCGAGCGCCACGCCGGCGACCTGCCCTCGCTCAAGGCGGGCAAGGACGGCCGCGCCAAGATCGACGTCGAGCTCGACATCATCACGGTCGGGCCGGGCCCGGCAAGCGTCGTGGGCCGCGGTCTCATCGTCCACGCCGACCCTGATGACTACAGGACGCAGCCGACCGGCAATGCGGGCGCGCGCATCGCCTGCGGCGTGATCAAGGCCGGTTGACCATCGCCGCGATGTCCGGCAAGGCCCGTTCCGACCCGGGCCAGGAAGCGCAGCTGCTCGAGGCCATCGAGCGCTGGGTCGAGCGCGAAGTGCGGCCGCGGGTGAAGGAATACGACCACGCGGACCGGTATCCGCACGAGCTCGTGGAGCAGATGAAGGCAATGGGGCTGTTCGGCGCGACGATCGCGCCCGAGTACGGCGGCCTCGGCCTCAGCGCGACCCTCTACGCGCGGATCGTGATGCACATTTCCTCGGTCTGGATGGCGCTCACCGGGATCTTCAACTCCCACCTCATGCTTGCGCTCGCGGTGGAGAAGTTCGGCACCGATGCGCAGAAGCGGCAATGGCTGCCGCGCCTGGCGAGCGGCGAGCTGCGCGGCGGCCTCGCGCTCACCGAGCCCGATGCCGGAACGGACCTGCAGGCGATCCGCGTGACGGCGCGCCGCGAGGGCGGCGAGTACGTCATCAACGGCACCAAGACCTGGATCTCCAACGGCGCCGAAGGCGGCTGCGTGGCGCTGCTGGTGAAGACCGATCCGGCGGCGCAGCCGCGCCACCGGGGCATGAGCCTGTTCATCGCCCCCAAGGGTCCCGGCTTCAGCGTCGGCAGGAAGCTGGAGAAGCTCGGCTACAAATGCATCGATTCCGCCGAGCTGGTGTTCGACGGCTACCGCGTCCCCGCCGACCATCTCATCGGCGGCGAGGAGGGCAGGGGCTTCCAGCAGGTCGCGGGCGGGCTGGAGCTGGGGCGGATCAACGTCGCCGCGCGCGGCGTGGGCATCGCCGAAGGGGCGCTGCGGCTGGCGTCGGACTATGCGCAGGTGCGCAAGACCTTCGGCAAGCCGATCTGCGAGCACCAGGCCATCCAGCTCAAGCTGGGCGAGATGGCCACGCGCGCGCGCGCCGCGCGCCTGCTGACGCTGGACGCCGCCGGCGCCTTCGATCGCGGCGAGCGCTGCGACATGGAGGCCGGCATGGCCAAGTACCACGCTTCCGAGGCGGCGCTGGAGAACAGCATCGAATCCATGCGCATCCACGGCGCCTACGGCTACTCGAAGGAGTTCGACATCGAGCGGCTGTACCGTGACGCGCCGCTGACCTGCATCGGCGAGGGCACCAACGAGATGCAGCGCATCATCATCTCCCGGCAATGGATACAGCGAAACCCGCCGCGCTGAAGCCTCTGGAAGGAATTCGCGTCCTGACGCTGGAGCATTTCGGCGCCGGGCCCTACGGCTCGGGCATGCTGGCGGATCTGGGCGCGGAGGTGATCAAGGTCGAGCCGGGCCCGGATGGAGAGCCCTCGCGCCGCGTCGGGCCCTTTTTCGCCGCGCCGGGAGACAGCCTGTATTACCAGACCTGGCACGCCAACAAGAAGAGCGTGCTGCTCGACCTGAAGAGCGCCGAGGGGCGCGCGGGCTTCGAGAAGCTGGTGTGCACGGCGGACGCGGTGATGAACAACCTGCGCGGCGACCAGCCGGAAAAGATGGGCCTGGACTACGCGGCGCTGTCCCCCCTGAACCCGAAGATCGTCTGCCTGCACATCTCGGCGTACGGTCGCGACAACGAGCGCGCCGCGCGCCCCGGCTTCGACTACCTGATGCAGGCGGAGGCCGGCGTGATGAGCCTCACCGGCGAGCCCGGCGGCGCGCCCTCGCGCGCTGGCGTGGCGATCGTGGACTACATGTCCGGCGCCACCGGCGCCGCCGGCCTGCTCGCCTGCCTCTTGCGCGCGCAAAAGACGGGTACTGGATGCGACGTGGATGTGTGCCTGTACGACGTGGCGCTGCACCAGCTGGGCTACTCGGCGACCTGGTACCTGAACGAAGGCTTCGAATCCACGCGGCTGCCGCGCGGCGCGCACCTGTCGCTGACGCCGACGCAAACCTTTCCCACCGCCGACGGCTGGGTGTTCGTCGCCGCCATGAACGAATCGTTCTGGCGGCTGCTGGTGCGCGGCCTCGGCCGCCCCGACCTCGCCGCCGACGCACGCTTCGCGGACCTCGAGGCACGCCTGGCGAACCGGGATGCCCTGACCGAAGTGCTGGACGCCGAATTCCGCCGGCATCCCACCGCGCACTGGGTGGAAAAGCTCGCCGACACGCTGCCCATCGGCCCGGTGTGCGACATCGCCGCCGCGCTCGACAACCCGTTCCCGAAGCGCACCGGCATGATCGGCGAGGTGCCGCACCCGCGTCGCGGCAAGCTGCGCGTGCTGGCGAGCCCGATCCGCATCAACGGCAGGCGCCTGGAGCAGCGCGCCGGCGCCGCCGCCGGCGCCGACAACGAGGCGCTCCTCGGAAAGGACGCAATTTGAAGCTCCAGGGGATCCGCGTGGTGGACCTGTCGCTGTTCCTCCCGGGGCCTTACCTCACCAAGGCGCTCGCCGATCATGGCGCCGAGGTGATCAAGATCGAGCCCCCGGGCGAGGGCGACCCGGTGCGGCACCTGGGGCTGTCGGATGGCCCGAGCACGGTGTACTTCCGCAACCTCAACCGCGGCAAGAAGAGCGCAGTGCTGAACCTCAAGGACGCCAGGGACCGGGAGGCGCTGCTCTCCCTTTGCGACGGCGCCGACGTGTTCGTGGAGAGCTTCCGGCCCGGCGTGGTGAAGCGGCTCGGCTTCGACTACGCGACGCTCGCCGCTCGCAACCCGCGGCTCGTCTATTGCTCGATCAGCGCCTTCGGGCAGGACGGGCCCTACCGCGACCGGCCCTCGCACGACCTTGGCGTCGAAGCGGTGGCCGGGGCCTTGAGCGTAAGCCAGTGCGCCGAGGGCCATCCCGCGATCCCCGCCGTGGCGGCGGCCGATATGGTCGCGGCGCTGCAGGGACTGTCCGGGATCCTGATGGCGCTCCTCAGGCGCGAGCGGACCGGCCAGGGCGACTACCTCGACATCTCGATGCTGGACTGCGTGTTCTCGGCGACCGCCAACCTGCTTGGTCCGCCGCTGGCGGAGGACCGCCAGCAGGCGGCGCGCCACGAGCGCACCACCGGCGGCGCGGCCTTCTACCAGATCTACGACACCGCCGACGGCCGCCACATCGCGCTCGCCGGCCAGGAGATGAAGTTCGTGCGCAGCCTGCTCGGCGCGCTCGGCCGGCCGGAACTCGCCGCCCTGTGCGAGAAGGGACCGGGCCCCCACCAGCTGCCCGTGGAGCAGTTCCTGCGCGAGCAGTTCCGCCAGCGAACGCAGGGCGAGTGGGTGGCGTTCCTTTCCGGGCTGGACGTCTGTTTCGGCGAGCTGAAGACCTTTCCCGAGGCGCTGCGCGATCCACAGCTGCTGGCCCGCGGCATGGTGCTCACCGACGGCCTGGGGCGGCGCCACCTCAATTCGCCGCTGCGCTTTGCGCGCGAGCCGGCGAACGTGGACCTGCATGAGCCAATGCTGAACGAGCATGGCGCCAAGATCTTGGGGAGACGATGAGCCGCGGCCGTAACTACGAGGATTTCGAGGTGGGTGAGGTCTACCAGCATCGTCCGGGGCGAACCATCAACGAGGCCGACAATACCTGGTTCACGCTGCTCACCATGAACAATCACCCGCTGCACTTCGACCACGCCTATGCGGCGAAGACGGAGTTCGGGCGGCCGCTGGTCAACAGCTGCCTGACGCTGGCGATGGTCACCGGCATGAGCGTGGATGACGTCAGCTACCGCGCGATCGGCAACCTCGGCTGGGACAAGGTGCGGCTCACGGCGCCGGTGTTCAACGGCGACACCATCTACGCCGAGTCCGAGGTCCTCGCCAAGCGCGAGTCGAAGTCGCGCCCTACCCAGGGCCTGGTGACCGTGCGCACGCGAGGGCTTAAGGCCGACGGCACGGAGTTCATGAGCTTTGAGCGCACCATCCTCGTGCCCAAGCGCGGGCACGCGGTCGATGACGCGGGCGGCGCCATCACTGCTTGAAGGCGTCGGTCACCAGCAGGCTCGGCAGCCAGGTGGCAATTTCCGGGAAGAAGATCACCAGCAGCAGCACGGTCAGGTCGCCGAGGAAGAACGGCAGGGTGCCCTTGATCACCTCGGGCAGCGAGATTTTGGAGGTCCCACTCACGGCGAAGAGGTTGAGGCCCACCGGCGGGGTCACCACGCCGGTCTCGACGTTGAGCACGATCATGATGCCGAGCGCCACCGGGTCGATTTTCATGGCGAAAGCCACCGGGAACACCACCGGCACCGTGAGCAGGATCATCGCCACGCCGTCGACGAACATGCCCAGGATCAGCAGCACAACCATGAACGCGAAGATGAAGCCGAGCGGCGTCAGGCCCCAGCCGGTGATCGTCTCGGTGATCTTCTGCGGCCAGTACATGTTGGCGGCGAGGAACTGGAACACGCCCACGCTGCCGATGAGGAACAGGATGACGCCGGTCAGGTTCAGCGACCGCGCGGCCGTCGGCAGGATTTCGCGTACGAAATCCCCGCCCTTGGCGATCACGCCGTACAGCAGCGCGTAGCCGCAGGCCGCGGCGGCGGCCTCGGTCGGCGTGAACAGCCCGCCGTAGAGTCCGCCGAGGATGACGAACGGCATGCCCAGCGCCGGCAGCGCGCCCTTCGCCTCCCGCCACAGGCGCGCCCGCTCGAACCTGCCCGAGCGCGGCAGCTTGAGGTAGAGGGCGATGACCACCACCGTGACGGCGTTGCCCAGCGCGAGCAGCAGCCCGGGGATGACGCCCGCGAAGAACAGGCTGACGATCGAGGTCTCGGTGACGAGGCCGTAGATCAGCAGCGGGATGCTGGGCGGGATCAGGATGGCAATGCCGCCGGCGGTCGCCACCAGCCCGCCCGCGAGCCAATTGGGGTAGCCCCGCTTCTGCATTTCCGGGATGGCGATCACGCTCATCGCCGCCGCCATCGCCACGCTGGAGCCCGAGATCGAGCCGAACATCACGCAGGCCACCACCGTGGCGACGCCGAAGCCTCCCGGCATCCAGCCCACCAGCGCGTCGGCGAAGCGGAACAGCTGCGCGATGAGCCCGGTGCGCTCCATCAGGAAGCCGGCGAAGATGAACAGGGGGATCGCCGTCAGCGAATACTTGCCGATGAAGCTGAAGAAGGCCCGGAAGATCACGGTCGGCTCGAGCAGCGGGTCGACCATGATGTAGGCCGCGGCCGCCGCGCTGAGCGCGATGCCGATCGGCACGGCCAGCAGCAGCAGCGCGAAGAGGACGCTGCCTACGATCGGCATCTAGTGCGCGGCTTTCTCGGACTCTTCCGCGTGCTCTTCGCCGGGGACGCTGCGCCCGCGCAGCCGCTGGAAGCCGAAGTAGAGCTGGAACAGCATCGTCACGGCCATAAAGGCGAACCCGGCGAGCAGGACGGCAAGGAAAGGCCACATCGGGAAGGCGAGGCTCTCGGTGCGCGTCTCGTAGCGCAGGCTCTCGTGGACCTCGGGATAGCCCCACCACACGACCGCGGCCATGAACGCCGTCGAGAAGGCGAGCGCCAGCAGCTTGAGGACCTCGGCCGCCTGCCGCGCGCGCGGCCCCGCGACCGCCAGCAGCTCCGGAACCACCGTGACCGTGAGGTGCGAATTCCTGCGCTGGCAGATGGCGAAGTACAGGTACACGCCGCTCAGCAGGAAGAAGGTGACGGCGTCCTGCTGCCACTCGAACGAAACGCCCAGCAGGTAGCGCCGCCCCACCTCGAGCAGCGCGAGCAGCGTGCAGCCGACCAGCAGCAGCGAGGCGACGCGCGCGAGGATCTTGTCCTGGAACGCGCGCCAGGCGGCGTACGCTTTCTCCACTCAGTCGGCCGTCAGCGAATGACGATCTTGGCGGCGTGCTTGGAGCAGTCGATTTTCTCGATCCAGGACGAGCCCGCGGGATTGGCCTTGGACAGAGCTTCGCCCTCGGCCTTGAATTCGTCCACCAGCTTTTGCGCCGGCGGCGGCACCTTGCTCTTGACCCAGCGCGACGGGCCGTCGCCCAGCGCCCCGGTCAGCGCCGATACTTCCTGCGGGCTCATCCAGTACACGCCGGGCTTGGACGGATCCTTCGTTCCATACTTCTCGTAGGTCATCTTGTCGACGCACCAGTTGAGCTCCTTCTGCACCTGGATCGTCTCCGCGATGAGCTTCTCCAGCGCCTCCTGCGTCGTCTTGGGCTGGCGGTCCCACCAGCGGCGGCTCGCGCTCACCATGTAGTAATCGCCGGTGACGACGCCCGGGCCGCCGGTGGTGTAGTAGGGGGACTGCTGGCGAACGCCCAGCCAGCCGCCGATGCTGGTCATCAGGCCGTCGATGACGCCGGACTCCAGCGCCGTCGGTACCTCGCCGAAGGCCATCACCACCGGGCTCGCCTTCCAGGATTCGAGCACGGGGTTCTCCGCAGGGCCCATGCTGCGCACCTTGCGGCCCACGAAATCCGCCGGGGTGAGATAGCGCTTCTTGCCGCCCACGCCCATGCCGAAGCTCATGTGGCCCGCGCCGAAGACGCGGATCAGCTGTTGCTTCTGCAGGCGGTCGACCAGGAACTGGTAGGTCTTGGTCTTCTCCAGGTTGTCCACGGCGCCCACCGTGGTGAGGATGCCGGGACCGACCACCGACATCATGTACGGGTCCACCGGCGCGGCCTTGCCCATCTGCATCCAGGTCATTTCCAGGTTGCCCTGCCGCATGGCCTCGAAGGCTTCGGGGATGGAGTAGAGGGCGCCGGCAAAGTACAGTCGCGCCTCGCTGCCCGGGATCACCTGCGCGAGGCGATCCTTGAAGTGGTTCATCGCCAGTCCCGCCGGATGCGGCGCCGGCGGGAAATCCGCCGCAAAACGCAGCACAACGGGCTTCATCTGCGCCATTGCCACCCCGGCGGGCAAGGCGCCGAGCGCGGTCACGGCCGCCAGCACGAGGGCCGCGGCCTTCAGGGGACGAAACGGGTTCTCCATTTGCTCCATCGGACTCCTCCATCCTTGTGAGCGCCGCTTGGTTGCGGCTTCTGCCCCGCGCAGGCGCGGGTGGCTGACCGTATCCCACGAGGTAGGACGCGTCAACAAAGATTCGCCGAGTGCGGTGCAGCATCCTCCGCCCGGGCCGGCCCTCGGGTTGCCTCGCCGGGGCTTTGCCGCTATAGTGGGCCCATGAACACCGCCGTCGCCCTCCACGCAGTTATTACTGCGGCGACCGCCACCAGCCTGCTGCTCCTGGCTGGCCTGCTGCTGCGCCCCGCGCGCACAAAATAACTCTCCCAATTCGGCAGTACCCCTGAACCGCCCGACCCAGGCGGATAAGGCCTTTTCGCATCCATACCCAAGGAGCGGTACATGAGCACGGAAAAATTGATCATATTCGACACCACCATGCGCGACGGCGAGCAATCCCCGGGCGCGTCCATGACCAAGGACGAGAAGCTGCGCATTGCGCGCCAGCTCGAGCGCATGAAGGTCGACGTGATCGAGGCGGGATTCCCGGCCTCTTCCAATGGCGACTTCGAGGCGGTGAGCGCGGTCGCCCGCGTGATCCGGGACTCGATCGTCGCCGGGCTGTGCCGCGCCAACGACCGGGACATCCAGCGCGGCATCGATGCGCTGAAGGGGGCCAAGGGTCCCTGGCGGATCCACACCTTCCTCGCCACCAGCCCGCTGCACATGGAGAAGAAGCTGCGCATGACGCCCGAGCAGGTGTTCGAGCAGGCGAAGCTGGCCGTGCGCTACGCGAAGAACGCCTGCCCGGACGTGGAGTTCTCGCCCGAGGACGGCAGCCGCTCCGAGCCGGACTTCCTCTGCCGCGTGCTGGAGGCCGTGATCAAGGAGGGCGCCACCACGATCAACATTCCGGATACGGTGGGCTATGCGGTGCCGGAGCAGTTCGGGGAAATGATCAGGAACCTCAGGACGAGAATCCCGAATTCCGACAAGGCGGTGTGGAGCGTGCACTGCCACAACGACCTCGGCATGGCGGTGGCGAATTCGCTCGCCGCGGTGCGCATCGGCGGCGCGCGCCAGATCGAGTGCACGGTCAACGGCCTCGGCGAGCGCGCCGGCAATACCTCGCTGGAAGAGGTCGTCATGGCGGTTCGTACCAGGAAGGATTTCTTCAATTTGACGACGAGCATAGACACGACCCAGATCGTCCCGGCTTCCCGGCTCGTGTCGCAGATCACCGGCTTCGTGGTGCAGCCGAACAAGGCGGTGGTGGGCGCGAACGCCTTCGCGCACGCTTCCGGCATCCACCAGGACGGCGTGCTGAAGGCGCGCGAGACCTACGAGATCATGACCGCGGAAGACGTAGGCTGGAGCGCGAACAAGATCGTGCTCGGCAAGCTCTCCGGGCGCACGGCGTTCCGCCAGCGCCTGAAGGAACTCGGCGTCGAGCTCGACAACGAGGGCGGCTACAACAAGGCCTTCCAGCGCTTCAAGGACCTCGCCGACAAGAAAGCCGAGATCTTCGACGAGGACCTGCTCGCGCTGGTGGCGCAGGAGGCGGGCGCTTCGGGCGACGAGGAGTGGAGCCTGGTGTCGATGAAGCAAGGAAGCGGAACCTCGGAGAAGCCTTTTGCTTCCCTTGTTCTGAAAGCAAAATCTTCTGAAGTGAGGGCCGAGTCGAAAGGCGATGGCCCGGTGGACGCGACCTTCAAGGCGATCGAGGGCGTCGCGAAGAGCGGCGCCGAGCTGCTGCTGTACTCGGTGAATGCGGTCACGCAGGGCACCGAGAGCCAGGGCGAGGTCACGGTGCGCCTGTCGAAGGGCGGGCGCATCGTCAACGGCGTGGGCGCCGACACTGACATCATCGTCGCCTCGGCGAAGGCCTACATCAGCGCGCTCAACAAGCTCGCGAGCAAGGTCGAAAGAGTGAATCCTCAGCACCAGCTTTGAGAGTTCTTTTCTTCATCGTCTTATTCATTGGGTCTCCAGTCCAGGCCCAAATGTATAAATGCATCGATGCGCGCGGGGTGACCCAGTATTCGGACAAGCCCTGCGCCGAAGGCAAGGGCCGGGAAGTGGACATCCGTGGCCAGCCGCCGATCTCGGGCAAGGTCACGCCCTACCGGGAAGACCTGAAGTCGGCCGAGCGCGATTTCCAGCGGCGCGAGGCGCAGCGCCAGCGCGAGCAGCAGTCGGACGAGAAGACGCAGCAAGCTCGGCAGAAACGCTGCGATTCGCAGCGCGCGCAGCTGCAGCGGCTGGAGGAGCAGCGGCGCATCGCCAGTGTGAATTCGAAGGGCGAGCGCGTGTACCTCGACGACAGCTCGCGCCAGCAGCGCATGGAGCAGCTGCGCGCCGATATCAGCCGGCAGTGCTCCTGACGGCTGTTCGCGTCAACCGCGCGTAGGCCACCACCGAGGCGAAGAAACCGAGGCTGAGCGCAATCTCGGCGGCGGCAAGCGCCCGCGTGATTCCCTGCTCGCTCCAGGCGCGCACCACGCCTTCGGTGAAGTAGAGCAGGATGAACATTGAGGTCCACTGGTAGGTATATCGTTTGCCGTACAGGATCCCGTACAGCGGCAGGGCCAGGGGCGCGGCCTTGAGCGCGAGGTAGGAGCCGCCCGGCCGGAGGGGCGCGAGCCAGAGTTCCCAGGCGAGGCAGAGCGCGATCAGGCCGACCAGCGACGCGGACGCGG
>JAYRND010000423.1:0-9113 GCA_041904885.1 Burkholderiales bacterium | reverse complement strand
CTTCTTCAGGCGCTCGACCCGGATGATGGCCTGGAGATCGCGCTTGGCCTCATCGAAGTCCTTGTTGATTATAGCGTAATCGAACTCCGCCGCGTGCGAGATTTCCTCCTCGGCGCTCGCCAGGCGCCTGCGGATGACCGCGTCGCTGTCCTGCCCGCGCGCGCGCATCCTGCGCTCGAGCTCCGCCACCGAGGGCGGCAGGATGAATACGCCGATGCAGGCCGGGTGCAGCCTGCGCACCTGCTGCGCGCCTTGCCAGTCGATTTCGAGCACTAGGTCCTGCCCGCGCGCGAGCGCCTCGCGGACCACGGTCTGCGAGGTACCGTAGCGATTGCCGTGCACCTCGGCGCTTTCGAGGAATTCGCCGCGCTCGAGCATTCCAATGAACGCCTGGTCATCGACGAAATGGTACTCGCGGCCGTTCGACTCGCCCGGGCGCGGGGCGCGCGTCGTATACGAGACGGACAGGCGCAACCGCGGATCTTCGCGCAGCAACGCGTCGATCAGCGAACTTTTGCCAGCGCCCGAGGGCGCGGTGATGATGAATAGCGATCCGGTCATTCGATATTCTGTACCTGTTCGCGGATCTGCTCGATGAGGAGTTTCAGTTCGAGCGCGCAATTCGCGATCTTGAGCCCGGCGGCCTTTGAAGCCAGTGTATTCGCCTCGCGGTTCAGTTCCTGCGCCAAAAAGTCCAGTCTCTTTCCCGCGGCACCGCCATTGACCAGCGTGCGCTCGACTTCTTCCAAGTGCGCGCTCAGCCTCGTGATCTCCTCGTCCACGTCCGACTTGGCGGCAAAAAGCGCGATCTCGGCGCGGACGCGTTCCTCGATGCCTTCGGCGACCGCCTCGCGCAGGCGCTCAGTCAGCCGCGCGCGATGCGCCGCCACCGCCTCGGGCACCAGCGGGGCGACATCGGCGATGCGCCGGCGCATCTCGGCCGCGCGCTCGCGCAGTGCCGCAGCGAGCCTGCCGCCTTCGCGCGCGCGCGCCGAGCACAGCTCGTCGAGCGCGCGCCGGCACAGGCCCTCCAGCAGCGCGCCTACGTGCTGCGTGTCGGGCTCCGGCTCGGCGAGCACGCCCGGCCAGCGCAGGACGTCGGCGACGCGCAGCGGCGCCGCCTCGGGGAAGGCTGCCGCGGCGCCCGCGGCTAGCGCGCGAAGCTGCTTGAGTGCGTTCTCGTTCAGCTGCTGCGTTTGCGTCTGCGCGCCCGAGCGCATCAGCCGGCAATCGACCTTGCCGCGAGCGACGCGCGCAGTGATCTGCTCGCGCAGCATCGGCTCGGCGGAGCGTAGTTCCTCGGCGACACGCAGCTGCAGGTCGAGAAATCGCGAATTCACCGAGCGCAGCTCGATGACGAGCGTGCCGAACGGCGATTCCGCGCTCGCGGCAGCATAGCCGGTCATGCTTTGGATCATGGGGATGCCGGTATCATAGTAGGGAATGTCCTCGCAAGCCAACCAGCCGCTGCCGGAAGGCTTCCAGCTCGAGAACTACAGGGTCCTTCGCGTGCTCGCCTCGGGCGGATTCTCGTTCGTGTACCTCGCGCACGACGA
The DNA here is from genome assembly GCA_041904885.1 of Burkholderiales bacterium. Classification (GTDB taxonomy): domain Bacteria; phylum Pseudomonadota; class Gammaproteobacteria; order Burkholderiales; family SG8-39; genus RBG-16-66-20. Next base: position 7,557 of record JAYRND010000423.1, on the reverse strand, counting down.
AAACGAGACTCCGGTGGCGATCAAGGAGTACCTGCCCGCCACGCTCGCGCTGCGCACCGCCGAGGCAGTGTCGCCAGTGGTGCCGGATGAGAATCTGGCGACGTTCCGCTACGGCCTGAAGTGCTTCTTCGAGGAAGGGCGTGCGCTCGCCATGCTCTCGCACCCGAATGTGGTGCGCGTGATCAATTTCTTTCGCGCCAACGATACCGTGTACCTGGTGATGCGCTACGAGCGCGGGCGCACGCTCCAGGAGCACATCCACAAGAAGGTCGGGCCGCTCAGGGAGGACTGGATCCGCGGCACGTTCAACCAGCTCCTCAACGGGCTGCGCGAGGTGCACACCAACAAGCTGCTGCATCTGGACATCAAGCCGGGCAACATCTACGTGCGCAACGACGGCAATCCGGTGCTCATCGATTTCGGCGCGGCGCGGCAGACCCTGACGGTGGACGGGCTGAAGTTGCCGCCGATGTACACCCCCGGATTCGCTTCCCCTGAGCACCATCGCGACCGCGAAAAGCTCGGGCCCTGGAGCGACATCTATTCCATCGGCGCGACGATGTACGCCTGCCTGGCGGGCGCCGGTCCGCCCACCGCGCTGCAGCGGATGGAAAAGGACAAAATGACAAGCGCCCGCAAGGGCTGGGCGGGCAAGTATTCCGCGGAGCTGCTGGACACCATAGACTGGTGCCTGCGCCTTGACCATCTGCAGCGGCCGCAGAGCGTGCTGGCGCTGCAGAAGGCGCTGCGCGGCGAAACCGAACCGGGGTTCCGCGGCGAGGCGCCGATGCTGGATCAACTCAAGAGCGCGATTCTGCGCCTGACGAAACGATGAGATACACGATTTTCCAGGAATCGCGCATTGGCAAGCGGCCCTATCAGCAGGATCGCCTCGGCCACTGGCATACCAAGGACGCGCTTCTGCTCGTCGTGGCCGACGGAATGGGCGGCCACGCGCACGGCGATGTCGCGGCCCAGATCACGCTGGATTGCCTGGGCGGCGCGTTCCGCAGCGAGGCGAAGCCCAGGATCCCCGACCCCGACAAGTTCCTGTTCAACGTCATCGGCCGCGCGCACGCCATGATCCTGCACCAGACGCAGCGGCTCGGGCTCGCGCAGGACGCGGCGAGTTCGCCGCGCACTACGGTGGTCGCTTGTCTCATACAGGACGGATGTGCCCACTGGTCCTTCGTCGGCGATTCCCGCCTGTACGTCCTGCGCGACGGCAGGATCCTCGCGCGCACGCGCGACCATACGCCGGTGCAGATGCTGATCGATGCCGGACGCATCCGCGAGGAGGCGGCCGCCACCCATCCGGACCGCAACAAGCTGCTGCAATGCCTGGGCGGACCGCGGCCGCCGCGCGTCGAGCCGACCGCGCAAACCCGCCTCGCCGAGGACGACGTGGTGCTGTTGTGCTCGGACGGCTTCTGGGGGCCGCTTACTCAGCGCCAGTTGCTGATGGGCGTGATCGGCAAGGACCTGAAGAGGGCGCTGCCCGAGCTCATTACTCTTGCCGAAACGCGCGCCGGCCCTCGCTGCGACAACATATCGGTGCTGGCGATCCATTGGCAGGACAAGGCGGTCGCGGCGCCGGCCGAGCCGATGACAGTGCCGATCGAGGACGTGCCGACGGACGTCCGGGATTTCACCGCCACGGAGCCGGATTTCATGCACATGTCGGATGCAGAGATCGAGCGCCAGATCGCCGAGATCAAGAAGGCGCTGCGAAAGCACGACCCTGCCAAGAAATGAGGCCGGGCGGCAGAAAGGCGGAAGAGCTTCGTCCGGTGCGGCTGACGCGCGGCTACACGCGTCATGCCGAGGGCTCGGTGCTGGTCGAGTTCGGCGACACCAAGGTTCTATGCACGGCGAGCGTCGAGGAGCGCGTCCCGCCGTTCCTGCGCGACAAGGGCCGCGGCTGGGTCACCGCGGAATACGGCATGCTGCCGCGGGCGACCCACACCAGGGGAGATCGCGAGGCCGCGCGCGGCAAGCAGTCGGGGCGCACGCAGGAGATCCAGCGGCTCATCGGCCGTGCCCTGCGCGCGGTCGTGGACCTGGAGGCCCTCGGCGAGCACACGCTTCAAGTGGACTGCGACGTGCTGCAGGCAGACGGTGGCACCCGCACCGCGGCGATCACCGGCGCGTTCGTCGCAGTGCACGACGCGCTTGGCTGGATGCGCGCGAAGGGGATGATCCAGGCTTTGCCTGTCAAGGATTTTGTCGCCGCGGTTTCGGTGGGGCTGGTGGACGGCAAGGCGGTGCTCGATCTTGACTACGCCGAGGACTCCTCCTGCCAGGCCGACATGAACGTGGTCATGACGGGTGCCGGCCGTTTCGTCGAGGTGCAGGGCACCGCCGAAGGCGAACCCTTCGCACGCGCCGAACTCGACCGGCTGCTTGAGCTTGCTGCGAGCGGCATCGCGCAACTGGTGGCGCAGCAGCGGCTAGCGCTGGGACTGTAGCGGCATGCCGGTGAAAAGCATGGTTCTTGCCTCGGGCAACCCGGGCAAGAAGGCCGAAATCGAGCAACTGCTTGCCCCCTTCGGCACGCGCGTGGTTACGCAGACCGAGCTGGGCATCACCGATGCGGAGGAGCCGCACGAAACATTCCTCGAGAACGCGCTCGCCAAGGCGCGCCACGTTTGCTTTGCGACTCGGCTGCCCGCGCTGGCGGACGATTCCGGGATCTGCGTCGACGCGCTTGGCGGTGCCCCGGGAGTGCATTCGGCGTACTACGCCGGCCGGGAGGGCAGCCGCGAGGCACGCGACCAGCGCAACAATGCCCGCCTGCTTGCGGACCTGGCCAAGGTGGAAAGCCGTGCCGCGCACTACGAGTGCGTGCTGGTGCTGATGCGCGGCCCCGGCGACACGCAGCCGCTGGTCGCAAGCGCACAGTGGCACGGCAGTATCGCGCGCGATCCGCGGGGGACGGGCGGATTCGGCTACGACTCTCTGTTCGTTCCGGAAGGCATGGCGCAGACCGCCGCCGAACTTGCGCCTGCGGAAAAGAACCGGATCAGCCACCGCGGCCAGGCGCTCGCCAGGCTGCTGGACCTCCTCCAGCGCGAGCCGTGAGCGCGGTTGTGCTTCGCGATGCGCGGCAGGTGCGCTTCACGGCGCTGCCCCCGCTCACGCTCTACGTCCACTTGCCCTGGTGCGTGAAGAAGTGCCCCTACTGCGACTTCAACTCGCATGAGCGCGCTGGCACGCTCCCCGAGCGCGAGTATCTCGCAGCCCTCATGCGGGATCTGGAAGCGCTCCTGCCATCGGTCTGGGGACGCAGGATCCACGCCATCTTCATCGGCGGCGGCACGCCCAGCCTGTTCTCCGCCTGGGCAATCGACGAGCTGCTCTCCGGGGTGCGCTCGCGTATTCCCGTGGAGCCCGACGCGGAGGTCACGCTGGAGGCGAACCCGGGCACGGCGGAGTCCGCGCATTTCCGCGGCTATCGCGATGCGGGCGTCAACCGCTTGTCCCTGGGCGTGCAGAGCTTCGACGATGGCGCGCTTAGCGCGCTCGGACGCATCCACTCAGGCGACGAGGCGCGGCGCGCGATCGACATGGCGACGGAGACTTTCGGCAACGTGAACGTCGACCTCATGTACGGCCTCCCGCGCCAGGAGCTCGCCATGGTCCGCGCCGACGTGGAGGAAGGCGTGCGCCGGGGAGCGACGCACCTGTCCGTCTATCAGCTGACGATCGAGCCCAATACCGTGTTTTTCTCGCGCCCGCCCGCGCTGCCTGGCCATGATGTCGCGGCCGACATGCAGGTCGCGGTCGAGCAGATCCTCCGCGGCGCCGGATTCGAGCATTACGAGACTTCCGCGTTTGCGCGGCCCGGCCGGCGCTGCCGCCACAACCTGAACTACTGGGAGTTCGGCGACTACCTCGGCATCGGCGCGGGGGCGCACGGCAAGATCAGTTTCGCCGACCGCGTGACGCGCCAGGAGCAGATCCGGCAGCCGCGCGAGTACCTCGCCGCCGCGGACGCGCGCTCCGAGCGCGCCATCGCCGCGCGCGAATTGCCGTTCGAATTTGCGCTGAACGCGCTCCGGCTGGTCGAAGGTTTCGACTGCGGGCTTTTCGCTGCCCGCACCGGTCTGCAGCCGACCACCATCGAGTCGGTTCTTCGCGCCGCCGAATCGAAGCAGCTGATCGAAAGGACAGGGCAGCGGATCGCGCCGACCGAGCGCGGGAGGCGCTTTCTCAATGATCTCGTCGCGCTATTCCTGCCTGCGCAGGAATAGCTGGTCGCGCACCGGGTGTCCCAGGCCGATTCCCCGGCGCTCGAACTTGGTGACGGGGCGGTTGCCGACGCCTTCCGGCCACTTCGCGAACGCAACATTCGCCGAAAAAACCTCGTCAATCTGCGACGCATATTCGGGCCAGTCGGTCGCGACGTGTACGTATCCCCCAGGGGCAAGCTTGCGCGCCACGAGCGCGACAAACTTTGCTTGCACCAGGCGGCGCTTGTGGTGGCGCTTCTTCGGCCAGGGATCGGGAAAGAACAGGTGCAGCCCTGCCAGCGAACGCTCGGGAATCATCCGCTCGAGCACTTCCACGGCGTCGTGGCGGACAACGCGTAAATTCGCCAGTCCGAGCGCTTGAATTCTGTTCAGCAAGCTGCCCACGCCCGGTCCATGGACCTCTGCCGCTAGGTAATCCCGCTCCGGATGCGACCGCGCGATCTCCACGGTCGCCTCGCCCATGCCGGAACCAATCTCCATTACGGCCGGAGCCGAACGGCCGAATACGGCCGCGAAGTCCAGCGGCCGCTCGGCGAAGGGAATTCCGAAGCGGGGCAGCAGCTCCTCCAGCGCGCGCTGCTGGGCGGGCGTGGTCCGACCCTGGCGAAGGACGTAGCTGCGGATGCCACGCTGGCCCTGCGCCCGTTCGTCGCTCATGCGACAAGGGCGATCTGCCTGCGCCCGAGTTCCGAGAGGATTGCCTGCGCTGCTTCTTCCGGGGTGAGGACGGCCGTATCGATGCGGATGTCGGGCGCTTCAGGCGCCTCATAGGGCGAATCAATGCCGGTGAAATTCTTGATCTCTCCGCTGCGGGCTTTCCGATAGAGACCCTTCGGGTCGCGCGCCTCCGCCACCGCGAGGGGGGCATCGACAAAGATCTCGAAGAACTCGCCGTCCTGCAGCAGGCGCCGTGCCATGTGCCTCTCGGCCCGGAACGGCGAGATGAAGGCAGTCAGTACGATCAACCCCGCGTCGACCATCAGCTTCGCGGCTTCGGCGATGCGGCGGATGTTCTCGACCCGGTCCTCCGCTGTGAAGCCGAGATCCTTGGTCAGGCCATGCCTGACGTTGTCGCCATCAAGCACGTAGGTGTGGTGTCCGGCGGCATGCAGTCTCTTCTCCACGAGGTTGGCGATCGTGGACTTGCCCGCTCCCGATATTCCGGTCAGCCATAGCAGGCAGGGCTTCTGGCGCTTGGCCGCGGCGCGCGCAGCCTTGTCGACCTCGAGGTGCTGCAGGTGGATGTTGTGCGCGCGCCGCAGCGCGAAGCGGAGCAGGCCGGCTCCGACGACCCGATTGCTGAGAGAGTCGACGAGGACGAAGCCGCCGGTCTCGCGGTTCTCCGTGTACGGGTCGAACGCGATCGGCTGGTCGAGCTCGAGTTCGCATACGCCGATCTCGTCCTGTTCCAGCTTCTCCGCGGCGATGTGTTCGAGACTTTTCGCGTCGATCCGGTACTTCAGCGGCGAGACAGTAGCCGCTACCGTGCGCGCACCGACGCGCATGAGGTAGGTGCGCCCGCGCAGCATCGGCGCTTTGTCGAGCCAGAGCACAGCTGCTTCGAACTGGGCCGCGACCTGCGCAGGCGCGTTGGCGGCGCAGATCAGGTCGCCGGCTGCAACCTCGCTCTCGGCGCCGAGCACGAGGCCAACCGTCTGCCCGGCGGAGGCGACCTGCAGATTCCTGCCTTCGGAGACGATCCGCTCGATGCGGCATTCCCGGCCCGCGGGCTCCAGTCGCACGCGCTCGCCCGGGCGCAGCTTGCCGCTTGCCACGCAGCCGCGGCACTCGACCGCGCCCGAGGGCTGTCGGTCAACCGCCTGCACCGGCAGACGAAACGCGCGCGACGACCGTGGCCTCGGGCGCGGCGTTAGGGCGTGAAGCCAAGCCTTCAGCACCGGACTGCGATCCCGCGCGGCTTCGGCGAGCGCGGCGGCTTCCGCCGCGGCAGGCGGCTCCTGGGCGCGCACCCCGCGCCCGCGGGGTCCGACCGGGACCGCAGCCCAGCCTCCTTTGCGGTAGGCCTTTGTAGCGGCGATGACGGTCGGCTCGCTCAGGCCGGTCTTGTGTGCGACCTTGTGGATCGAGGCGCCGGCGAGGCGGAGCTCAACCGCCTTGCGGCGGCGCAGGTTGAGCGCGCTTACCGTGATCTGACGGCCGGATCTGGCCATTCGTAAAATGTTTAACTAATGTAATATAATTAAACATTTTACGGCGCTTCGAGCCGCAAGGCTAGCGGCGCCCGCCGTGGCTAGGCGGCCCGGGATTTCGTGGATTCGATCGTGCCGTCGACGGGAGACGACGGAGTCGCCGAATACAGCCTCTTTGGCATGCGGCCCGCAAGGAAGGCCTCGCGCCCGGCCTCGACGCCCTTTTTCATTGCGCGTGCCATCAGCACCGGATCCCTGGCGGCGGCGATCGCGGTGTTCATCAGCACGCCATCGCAGCCCAGCTCCATCGCGATCGCCGCATCCGACGCCGTACCGACCCCTGCATCCACCAGCACCGGCACCCGGACGCGGTCGATCACCAGCTGCAGGTTCCAGGGATTCAGGATTCCCATGCCTGATCCGATCAGGGAGGCAAGCGGCATGACCGCGACGCAGCCTAGGTCGGCCAGCATCGCCGCCTGGATCGGGTCGTCCGAGCAGTACACCATGACCTTGAAGCCCTCGGCGACCAGCGTTTTCGCCGCCACCAGCGTTTCGGGCATATTCGGATAGAGCGATTGCGGATCGCCGAGCACCTCGAGCTTTACCAAGTCGTGCCCGTCGAGCAGCTCCCGCGCCAGCCGGAGGGTGCGGACCGCGTCGTCGGCGCTGTAGCAACCGGCGGTGTTCGGCAGGTAGGTGAACTTGGAGGGCGGGAGAAAATCGAGCAGGGACGGCTCAGACTTATTCTGGCCGATGTTGGTGCGGCGAATCGCGACCGTCACGATCTCCGCCCCGGAGGCGTCGATCGCGGCGCGCGTCTGCGCAAAGTCCCTGTACTTGCCGGTGCCCACCAGCAGCCGGGAGGTAAAGCGTCGCCCGCCGATCTGCAGCCCATCGCTCATTTCAGCCTCCCCCGACGGCCGCGACAATTTCCAGCCGGTCACCATCTGCAAGCAGCGTCGAGGTGTGCGCGCCGCGCGGCACGATTTCACCGTTCCGCTCTACTGCGACTTTCCGACCTGCGAGATCCATGCGCAGGAGCAACTCGGCAACCGCCAACGGCTGCTCGTAAGTCTTTGTGCACCCGTTCACACAAATTTGAATCATTTGTAAATACTACCGCTTTGCCAAGCACTTGCGCTATTGCTGCG
>JAYRND010000422.1:0-3229 GCA_041904885.1 Burkholderiales bacterium | reverse complement strand
CGGCGCCGACCTCGAGCCCGACCACCCGGTCCACGACCTCGCCCGCGCCGGTAACCATGATGATGCCGAGGTCATGGTTGGCACGCAGCCAGCGTGTGAGCGTGAGGCCGTCTTCGCCTGGCATGTTCAGGTCGAGCAGCACCACGTCCGGGCGCGCCGCGGCGATGGCCGCGCGCATTTCCCCGCCGTCGGCGGCAAACGCCACCTCGAAGCCGTTGTCGGTCAGGTACTCGCCCGTCATCTCGCGGATGTCGGCATCGTCGTCGACGATGAGCACGCGTTGCCCCATGGACGGGATCATACCTGCGGCCGTTGCGCTCGAAGTCTGCATGGCCGCGAATGCTACGCGCCGCCCCAAGCGCCAGGATTTCCCCGCGGTTGCTCCCTTGTTTCAGTTCTGTAACAGGCTACGGGACGGATACAAACTGTTTCCTCGGGCACATCTGCCGAATACACGGCGCGCCCACACTGCGCCCATGTCCCCGCCGGGGATCCAGGAAACAAGGAGCGCACCATGGAAGACACCACCACCATCAATCTCCGCAGGGTCCAGTACCTCGAGGCCTTCGCGCTGATCGAGAGGATCACCGCAATGGCAAACGCGGTTTGGACCGCGCTCCCGCGCTTGCTCGCGGCAATCGCCAAGCGGCAGGAACGGGCGCGCGCGCGGCTCGAGCTGCACCGGCTCAGTGACCACACGCTGAGGGACATCGGCCTCGAGCGAGGGCAGATCGACCGTCTGTTCCGCTGAGCCGCACGGCCGCGCGGGGGCGCTTCCTGCTGGATAGAATGCGGGGGTGAAGCAGGAAGCCCCGCCCGCCGCGGACGCGATCGTCATCCGCGGCGCCCGGCAGAACAACCTCAAGAATCTCACGCTCTCGATCCCGAACGGCGAGCTGGTGGTCGTCACCGGCGTGTCCGGCTCGGGCAAGTCCTCGCTGGTCTTCGACACGCTCTACGCCGAAGGCCAGCGGCGCTACGTGGAGACCTTCAGTCCCTACGCGCGCCAGTTCCTCGACCGCATGGACAAGCCGCAGGTGGATGCCATCGAAGGCATCCCGCCGGCGATCGCCATCGACCAGACCAACCCGGTGCGCACCTCGCGCTCCACCGTCGGGACGATGACCGAACTGAACGACCACCTGAAGCTGCTTTACGCCCGGGCGGCGAAGCTCCACTGCCGGAACTGCGGCAAGGAAGTCGTCCGGGACACGACGGAATCGATCTTCAAATTCCTGAAAGAAAAACAGGAACAACGGCTCGTCATCACCTTCCCCGTCGCCATCCCCAAGAACTTCAGCGAAAAGGAAGTGCTGCAGCTGCTGGAGGCCCAGGGGTACACGCGCATCCACCAGCGCTCGAAGGAGCGGCTGGAAGTGGTGCAGGACCGCCTGCGCGTGGGCGGCTCGGAGAAGGCACGCGTCACCGACGCGCTCGAAGCGGCGATGAAGCTCGGCCAGGGCAAGGTCAATATCTGGACGGAAGAGGACAGGGTTTGGAAGTTTTCCTCGCACCTGCACTGCGCCGATTGCGACATCGCCTACAGCGAGCCCACGCCGGCGGCCTTCTCGTTCAACTCGCCGCTGGGCGCCTGCGAGACCTGCCGGGGCTTCGGCAGGGTCATCGGCGTCGACTTCGGCCTGGTGGTGCCGAACGAGGGCCTCACGCTTCGCGAAGGCGCGGTCAGGCCTTGGCAATCGCCCAGCTTCAAGGAATGCCAGGACGACCTGGTGAAGTACGCGAAAAAGCGCGGAATTCCCCTGGATACACCATTTAGAGAGCTGAAGAACTCCCACAAGGCGTGGGTCCTGGAAGGCGAGGACGACTGGGTCAGCTGGCGCAAATCCTGGCCCGGCACCTGGTATGGAGTGCGCCGCTTCTTCAAGTGGCTGGAGAGCAAGGCCTACAAGATGCACATCCGGGTCCTGCTTTCCAAGTACCGCGCCTACACGCCCTGCGAGGCCTGCCACGGCACGCGCCTGAAACCAGATTCGGTCCTGTGGAAGATCGAAGGGCGCTCGATTCACGACCTGATGCTGCTCCCGCTTTCCACAGCGAGGGAATTCTTCGAAAAACAGCAGTACTCGAACGAGGCCACCGACCTCCTGCTCACCGAGATTCGGGCGCGGCTGAAGTTCCTGTGCGACGTCGGCCTCGGCTACCTGACGCTCGACCGGCAGTCGCGCACACTCTCGGGCGGCGAGGTGCAGCGCATCAACCTCACCACCGCGCTCGGCACCTCGCTCGTGAACACCCTGTTCGTGCTGGACGAGCCCTCGATCGGCCTGCACCCGCGCGACATGGGCCGCGTCATCGGCGTCATGCAGCGCCTGCGCGACGCGGGCAACTCCCTCGTGGTGGTCGAGCACGACCCGCAGATCATGTTCGCCGCCGACCGCATCCTCGACATCGGCCCCGGTCCGGGGGAGCGCGGCGGCGAAATTGTTTATTTCGGCCCTCCTTCCTCCCTAAGACAACAAAGCACGATTACCGCGGAATACTTTTCCGGCCGGAAAAAGGCGGGCGGCACGCGCAGCGCGGCGCCCTCAAGAAATTTCATTCGCATCGAAAAGGCAAGCCAGAACAACCTGAAGAGCATCGACGTCGAGATCCCGCTCGAGCGCCTGGTGTGCGTGACCGGGGTCTCGGGTTCGGGCAAGTCCACGCTGGTGCAGGACGTCCTCTACGCCGCGCTGCGCAAGGCCAAGGGCAAGCCGACCGAGCCGCCGGGCGCGCACGGGGCGCTCATCGGCGCCGACAAGGTCGAGGACGTGGTGCTCGTCGACCAGTCGCCGATCGGCAAGACCACGCGCTCCAACCCGGCGAGCTACGTGGGGGCGTTTGATTCGATAAGGAAGATATTCTCCGGCCTGCCGGAGTCGAAGCAGCGGAAATACACCCCCGGCACGTTCAGCTTCAACTCGGGCAACGGCCGCTGCCCGGCCTGCGGCGGCAACGGCTTCGAGCACGTGGAGATGCAGTTCCTCTCCGACGTCTACCTGCGCTGCCCGGACTGTGACGGCAGGCGCTTCCGCGCGGAGATCCTCGAGGTCAAGTCCGGCGGCAAATCGATCGCCGACGTGCTCGACCTCACGGTGTCCGAGGCGCTCTACTTCTTCCGCAACGACGCCGAGCTGGTGGCGAAGCTGCGGCCGCTGAAGGACGTGGGTCTCGACTACCTGCGCCTCGGCCAGCCGGTGCCCACGCTCTCCGGCGGCGAGGCGCAGCG
>JAYRND010000421.1:0-12151 GCA_041904885.1 Burkholderiales bacterium | reverse complement strand
CGTAGCCGCCATGGTGGTCGTGGTGGTCGTGCCCGCCCGAATGTCCTCCTGCGGCGTGGCCGTGGCTGTCGATGACTGCGCTCATGCTCTTCTCCCGGATCCCGTCTGGTTACTTCCTGAGTGCCTTGACCTCGGCGGGCTGGATCGCCTCGCCGGTCTTGTTGCCCCAGTTGTTGCGTGTGAAGGTGATGACCGCCGCCAGCTCGACGTCGTTGAGCTGCTTGCCGAACGCCACCATCGCCGTCGGCGCGCCGTTCTTGAGCACGCCGTTGAGCACCGTGTCGATCTGCTTTTCCTTCGGGCCGGTGACCACCTGCGACCCGTCCAGCGGCGGGAAAGCAGGCGGCGTGCCTTTGCCGGTCGCCTGGTGGCAGGCCACGCAGTTCTTCGCGTAGACCTGCTCGCCGCGCTTCTTCAGCTCGTCCATCGTGTACTGCTTGCTCGGGTCATCGGCCGCGGCGGCGATCAGCTTCATCTTCTCGCCCACCCACTTGCTGTACTCGTCCTGGCTCACCACCCGCACCACGATCGGCATGAAGCCGTGCTCCTTGCCGCAGAGCTCGACGCACTGGCTGCGGAAGGTGCCGGTCTTTTCGGCGCGGAACCACAGGTCGCGGATGAAGCCGGGAATCGCGTCCTGCTTGGCGCCGAAGGCGGGCATCCACCAGGAATGGATGACGTCGGCCGCAGTGGTCAGCACGCGGATCTTCTTGCCCACCGGCACCACCAGCTCGTTGTCGACCTCGAGGAGGTAGTTCTCGCCCTTGGGCGCCTTGTTCTCGATCTGGTCACGCGGCGTGGCCAGAGTGGACACGAAGCTGATGCCCTCGCCTTCGCCCTTCACGTAGTCGTAGCCCCACTTCCACTGGTAGCCGGTGACTTTGATGGTCAGGTCCGGGTTGGAAGTGTCCTTCTGCGCGACCACCGTGCGCGTGGTCGGCAGGGCGATGCCGATCAGGATCAGCAGCGGGATCACGGTCCAGATGATCTCGACCGTGGTGTTCTCGTGGAATTGCGCCGCCTTGTGGCCTTTCGATTTGCGGTGCGCGTACACCGAGTAGAACATGAATGCGAACACGCCGATGAAGATCACCGTGCACAGGATCATCACGTACTCGTGCAGGCTGTGGATGTCCTCGGCGAGCTTGCTGCCCGCCGGGCGCAGGTTCCATTCGAGCGCCAGCGCAACGCCCGAGAACCCCAGTCCCAGCAGGGCGAGCGCCCAGGATGCAATGCTGCGTACGGACTTCCTTGCCATCGGTATTCCTTCGGAAATGGGTGCCAACTGCCCGGAAAAAATGCCGCGCAACGATACCATAGGGGCACCCCGGGCTCAAGCAAAAACGCGAGCAAATTCCTCGGGTTTCGCGCTTTTTGCGCGGCTGCTCAGCGGCGCCTTTCGAACTGCACGATGCTGCGCCCGTCCGGCGCGCGGCGCGGCCGCGCTTTCCACGCGTGGCCGTACACCACCTCGAAGCTGACCGGCAGCTTGCCCTCGCGGACCTGCGCCGCCAGCCCGCTGCGCAAAGCGGCGAGGAAGCCGCGCCCGGCAAGCCCGCGCGCGCGGTCGGCGCGCGCGCTGGTCTGGCCGCTTGCGCGCAGGTCCGCGAGAAGCGCGCCACCGTCGGCATAGACCATTGTCAGGCGCTCCATGTCCATCACCGGCTCGGCGAAGCCGGCGGCGAGCAGCATGTCGCCCAGGTCGTGCATGTCGGCGAAGGCGTGCACGCGCCCCGCGCCCGCGGCGGCGCGCAGCTCCTGCAGCGTGTCCGGACCGAGGGTGCTGAACATGAGCAGGCCGTCCACCGCCAGCACGCGGTGGAACTCGCGCAGCGCGGCGGCGGGGTCGGGCGCCCAGTGCAGCGCCATGTTCGACCAGACCAGGTCGAGCGCCTCCGCGGCGATCGGCAGGCGCGCGATGTCCGCACACAGTGCCTTCGGCGGGCGCCGTTCGAGGAGCTTTTTCTTGCCGGCGCGCAGCATGGCGAGAGCGAAATCCAGTGCGATCACCTCGGCCGCCGGGTAGCGCCTGCCCAGCACGCGCTGCGGCGGGCCGCTGCCCGCGTCGAGCACGCGCCGCGGCGCGATCTTCACGTAGTCCAGGCGCTCGAGCATGCGGCCACCGACTTCGGCCTCGAGCCGCGAGGCCTTCGCATAGCTCGCCGAGGCGCGCTCGAACCGGCGCCGTGCCTGGCGCGCGTCGAGCCGCGGGTCAGCCACGCGCGGCGAGCGCGCCTTCCACGGCACGCGCGACCGCGAGCACGTGCCGGTCCGCCATCGCCGGGCCGCAGACCGACATTCCCACCGGCGCCGTGCCGCTCGGGTGGCAGGGCAGGCTGAGCGCGCAGCCGTCGAGGAAGTTGACCACGCCCACGTTGCGCAGGATGCGCATGGTCCACCGGAAGAACTCTTCCTCGCCCGCGCTTACCTCGGCGATCGTCGGCGCGACGCAGGGCGTGGTGGGCATCAGGAACGCGTCGAACGGCGCGAGGATCGCTTCGACCTCCGCCCTATACGCCTGGCGCAGCAGGCCGAGCTCCACGTAATCCGCGGCGCTGCCGTCCTTGACCATCAGCAGGCGCTTGCCGACCGTCGGGTCGTACTCCGCGATCCTGTCCTGCCAGCGGCGATGGATCGCCCAGGCCTCGGCGCCCGCGAAACCGCCCCCTTTGAAGTACTCCGGCTGGCGGTCGAAGGCCGGTACGCGCTGGCGCACGATCACGGCGCCCGCGGCGGCAAGGCGCTCCAGTCCCGCCTCGAACGCGCTCGCAACCTCGGCGTCGAGGTCCTCGAGCAGCGAGCCGCGCGGAACGAGCAGGCGCAGCCCCTTCGGGTCCATCTTTGGCAACGGCGCCTGCGGCTCGGCCGCAAGCACCGCATCGTAGGCGGCACAACAGCCCACCGAATTGGCGAGGGGCCCGATCGAGTCCAGCGTGAAGGACAGCGGAAACGCTCCCTCGCGCGGTACGCGCCTCTGGGTGGGCTTGAAACCGACTACGCCGCAGAGCGCGGCCGGCTGGCGGATCGAGCCGCGCGTATCGCTGCCGAGCGCCATCACGCACATGCCGTCGGCCTGCGCCACGGCGGCACCGGAAGAGGAGCCGCCGGGAACGCGCCCTGTCCTTCTGTCCCAGGGATTTTTCGGCGTGCCGTAGTGCGAATTCAGGCCCGTGGTGCCGAACGCGAACTCGACCATGTTGGTGCGACCGAGGATCACTGCTCCCGCTGCCCGCAAGCGCGCCACCGCCGGCGCGTCGGCCGGCGCCGGCGGCGCGCCGGCAAGGATTCTCGAGCCCGCGCGCGTCACGTCTCCCGCGACGTCGAACAGGTCCTTCACCGAGACCGGCAGGCCATCCACTGCGGAGCGCCGCACGCCCGACTTGCGCAGGCGATCGGCATGGTCGGCCTCGGCGCGCGCCGCATCGGCGTAGACCTTCAGAAAGGCGCGCGCGCCTTCTCCGGCCGGGTCGGCGATGCGCTGGAGAGCCTGCTCGACAAGCTCGCGGCTGCTCGTGCGGCCGGCGTCCAGCTCGCGCCGCAGCGCCTCTACTGTCCACATGAATGCAGTTTAGCCCACAATATTCGCAATGCTGAAGGCGATCGCCGCGCGTCTTTTCGGCGGCAGCTGCTTCCTTTGCCGGGGCGCCGCGCGCGACATCCTGTGCGCGCAGTGCGACGCCGACCTGCCACGCCTGGACGCGGCGCTCTGCCCGCGATGTGCGCTCGCTTCGCCCGGCGGCGCGGTGTGCGGGCGCTGCCTCACGCACCCGCCATCCTACGATGCCACTGCCGCGGCACTCGCCTACCGCTTTCCCGCTGACGTGCTGATACAGGCGCTCAAATTCCGTGGCGAGCTCGCGCTCGCGCCGCTGCTGGGCAGTCTGCTCGCAGGCCGCGTGTCGGGAAAGGGCGTGGACCTGCTCGTGCCGGTGCCGCTCGCGCCGCGGCGCCTGCGCGAGCGCGGCTACAACCAGGCGCTGGAGATCGCGCGTGAGGTTGCCACAGTCGCTGGCCTGCGCCTCGCCCCCGAGGCCTGCCGCCGGACGCGCGAGACCTCCGAGCAGATGGGCCTGGCACTTGACGAGCGCGAACGCAATGTCCGCGGCGCATTCGACTGCCCGCAGCTGGTCGGCGGCGCGACGGTGGCGGTGGTGGATGACGTCATGACCACCGGCGCCACGCTCGCCGAGGTCGCGGCGGCGCTCAAGCGCGCGGGCGCCGAGCGTGTCCTCAACTGGGTGGTGGCAAGGACCTTCCCCGGCCATGTTTGACATCGTCCTCTGCCAGCCCGAGATTCCGCCGAACACGGGGAACGTGATCCGCCTTGCCGCGAACACCGGCGCGCGCCTGCACCTCGTCGAGCCCTTGGGATTTTCAATGGACGACAAGCAGCTCAAGCGCGCCGGGCTCGACTACCACGAATATGCGAGCGTACGCCTGCATGGCAGCTGGGAGGCCTGTCTGGAGGCTTTGCATGGGAAGCGCATTTTTGCCATGACGACGCGAGGCACGGCCAGCGTGTTTGACACCCGGTTCAGGGAGAACGACGTCTTTGCATTCGGCTCGGAGACAGCCGGACTCCCCGAGACGATTCTCAATTCCGTCCCGCCCGAATCTCGCCTGCGCCTGCCGATGCGCCCGGGCAACCGCAGCCTTAATCTCTCCAACGCCGTGGCGGTAACGATATTCGAGGCCTGGCGCCAACTCGGCTTTGCGCAAGCAGGGTAGGCGCAGCGCGCCGGCCTGCAGGTTCGCTCGTTCGCTCGCCCGGCACTGCGGCGCGCAGTAAGCTTGCCTCCGCGATGGAACCCGAGCACGTCACGTTGTCCGGCGGGTCGTTCCGCTGGGACGACCCGCTGCTGCTGGAGGACGGATTGAGCGACGAGGAGAAGCTCGTGCGCGACACGGCGCGCGCCTACGCGACCGAGAAGCTCGCGCCGCGCATCCTGAAGGCCAACCGCGAGGAGAGCTTCGACCTCGCGGTGATGCGCGAGATGGCGGAGCTCGGCTTCCTCGGCGCGACGCTCGAGGGCTATGGCTGCGCCGGGATCGGCTACGTCGCCTACGGCCTGGTCGCGCGGGAGCTCGAGCGCGTGGACACCGCCTACCGCTCGGCGATGGGCGTGCAATCCACGCTCGCGATGCTGCCGATCTACGCCTACGGCAGCGAGGAGCAGCGGCGCAAGTACCTGCCGAAGATGGCCCGGGCGGAGCTGCTCGGCTGCTTCGGCCTCACCGAGCCCGACCACGGCTCGGACCCGGGCGGCATGCAGGCGCGGGCGCGAAAGGCCGAAGGCGGCTACCGGCTGAGGGGCACCAAGACCTGGATCACGCACTCGCCCATCGCCGACGTAATGATCGTCTGGGCGAAGGACGACGGCGGCGTGATCCGCGGCTTCATCCTCGAGCGCGGCATGAATGGCCTCGCGACGCCCCCGATCGAGGGCAAATTCTCGGTGCGCGCCTCGCCCACCGGGCAGATCGTCATGGACGACGTCTTCGTTCCCGAGGCAAACCTGCTGCCCAACGTCGCGGGGCTGAAAGGGCCCTTCGGCTGCCTCAACAACGCGCGCTTCGGCATCTGCTGGGGCGCGCTGGGCGCCGCCGAATTCTGCTGGCACGCGGCGCGCCAGTACTCGCTGGACCGCAGGCAGTTCGGCCGGCCCCTCGCCGCCAACCAGCTGGTGCAGAAGAAGCTCGCCGACATGCAGACGGAAATCGCGATCGGGCTGCTCGCCTGCCTGCAGGTGAGCCGCCTGCGCGAGCGCGGGCTCGCCACGCCGGAAATGGTGTCGCTGCTCAAGCGAAACTCGGCGGGCAAGGCACTCGAGATCGCACGCATGGCGCGCGACATCCATGGCGGCAACGGCATCTCGGACGAGTACGGCGTGATCCGCCACCTGATGAACCTGGAGACCGTGAACACGCTCGAGGGGACGCACGACATCCATGCGCTCGTCCTCGGCCGCGCGCAGACCGGCATCCCCGCTTTCAACGCCTGAATAAGAGGAAGCAGAAGATGCGCAGAGACCTGCACATGCGCTCGAAAGTCGCCGTGGTCGGCACCGGCAGGACGCCGTACAGCCGAGCCAAGGCGGGCGAGCGGATCTACACGGTGGACGAATATCTCGCCTGGGCCGCGGAGCTCGCGCTCGAGCGGGCGGGCATGTCGAAGAACGATTTCGACGGGCAGGCGCTCGGCGTCGCCAACGCCGAGGCCGGCCACACGGTCAACTGGTCCGCGGCGGTGGCCGAGATGCTCGGCATCAGCCCGCGCACGCTGATCCGTACCGACCAGGGCGGCGCGTCGGCCGCGGCGATGCTGGTGCGCGCGGCCGCGCTGATCGCCGCGGGCATCGTCGACCGCGCCCTCATCCTGGGCGCGGACACGCCGCTCACCATCCCCTCAATCGCCCCCGGCCTGCCGCTGTCGCCCGAGCGCACGCGCGGCCTGTTCTGGGATTTCCAGGGCCCGTTCGGCGTGATGGGCGCCAACGCGCAATTCGCCCTGGTGCAGACGCGCTACATGGACAAGTACCCGCTGAAAGACGAGCAGCTGGGCAAGATCGCGGTGACGGCGCGCTACCACGCCTCGCTCAACCCGGGCGCGATCTACCGCAAGCCCTTCACGATGGAGGAGTACCTGGCCTCCGAGCGCCTGTCCTGGCCGGTGCGCCTGTTCGACTGCGTGCCGATGGTGAATGGAGGCCTCGCCTACATCGTCGCGCGTGCCGAGGACGCGCGGGCGATCACGCCGCGGCCCGCGTACGTGCGCGGGTTCGCCGAGGTGAACAACTACTACTCCGGCTCTCGGACCTTTCCGGACATCACCGATACGGGCTTCCTGCAGACCGCGCCGGAGGCGTTCGCCATGGCCGGCATCGCGCACCGCGACGTAGGCTCGTTCCAGCCCTATGACGACTACCCGATGGTGGCCCTGATCCAGATCGAGGACTACGGCTTCTGCGGCAAAGGACAGGGCGGAAAATTCGTGGAGGAGCACGACCTCAGCATCGCTGGAGATTTCCCCCTCCTCACCGACGGCGGCCAGCTCTCGGGCGGACAGCCGGGCGGTGCGATCGGCGGATTCCAGCCGCTCATCGAGGCCGTGGCGCAGGTGCGCGGCGAGGCGGGCGAGCGGCAGGTGAAGAAGAACGCCGGCATCTCGGTTGCCTCCGGCTTCGGCGGCATGACGTACGCAAGGAACAACCGCTGCTGCGTCACCCTCGTCTTCGGAGCGGAGGCCTGAGCATGAACGACAAGCGCATGGACGCGGCCGGCAGGCCGCTGCCGGAGATCACCGACGCCACGCGGCCGTTCTGGAGCGCGGCGAAAAACCGCAAGCTCGTCGTGCAGAAGTGCGGCCGCTGCGGCACCCTCAATTTCCTCCCCAAGCCCTGGTGCATCGACTGCGGCAGCCGCAAGCTCGACTGGGTGGAGGTGTCCGGGAAAGGGACGGTCTACTCCTTCACCACCGCGAGCAAGGTGATGATGAACTACCCGGGCTGGAAGGCGGACCTGCCAGTGACGCTGGGGATCATCGACCTCGACGAGGGCGCGCGCATGTACGGCCAGCTCGTCGGCGCGAAGCCCGAGAACTTCAGGATCGGCATGAAAGTGAAGGCGATCTTCGAAGACATCAGCCCCGAGGCCGGCATCCCGAAATTCGCGCCGGCCTAGACCGGGCCTTCGGCCCGCGGATCGCGGGAAAGCAGGAGATCCACCGCCTGCGGCGGCGAGAGGCGGCCATCCAGGACTTCGTTCACCGCAGCGGTGATCGGCATGTCGACGCCGCAGCCCTTCGCGCGGGCAAGCGTGGCGTGCGCAGAGCGCACGCCCTCGGCGACGTGGCCCAGGTCGGCGACGATCGCCGCCAGTGGACGGCCGCGCGCGAGCTCGAGGCCGACGCGGCGGTTGCGGGAAAGGTCACCGGTGGCCGTGAGAATCAGGTCGCCCGCGCCGGTGAGGCCCATCACCGTCTCGACGCGCCCGCCCAGCGCCACGCCAAGGCGCGCGAGTTCGGCAAGGCCGCGCGTGATCAACGCGGCGCGCGCGTTCTGCCCCAGGCCGAGGCCGTCGCAAATGCCGACCGCGATCGCGAGGACGTTCTTCACCGCGCCGCCGATCTCCACGCCGACGAGGTCATCGGTGTGGTAGACGCGCAGGCGTCCGCCATGGAGTTGCGCTGCCGTGGCCGCGGCGAAGGCACCGTCGGCCGCGGCGAGCGTCAGCGCGCAGGGCAGGCCGCGCGCCACCTCGAGCGCGAACGAGGGTCCGGAGAGGGCGCCGCAGGGCGCGCGGATGCCCGCGGCGGCGGCGATTTCGTGGGGCAGCGCGCCGCTGTCCTGCTCGAATCCCTTGCACAGCCAGACGAAGGGAAGGTCGGGAAGGTTCTTCAGCGACCCGCGCAACCCGGACACCGGCGTTGCGACGAGCGCCAGGGTTGCATTCGAAAGGGCTGCCCGGGCATCGGCGGTGACGCGCAACGCGGGCGGCAATTCGACCTCCGGCAGGTATTTCCGGTTGCGCCGGTCAGACCCGATCGCGTCGGCCTGCGCCGGGTCTCTTGCCCAAAGCGTCACCTGATGGCGCGCAGAAAGAGCCGCAGCAATGGCCGTGCCCCACGCGCCCGCGCCCAGGACGGCGAGCGCCGCCATCGCGGGCCCTTCAGTTGCCCCAGACCTGCGCGGCGCGCACGAAGCCGGCGGATCCGTCGGCGTGCCGTACGCGCAGCCAGCCGCCGGGCGCGACCTCGACCAGCTCGAGCGACACGTTCTGCGCGGCGACGAAAGCGGCCGGCGCGCCGTCCTCGGCCCGCACCCGCACCTCGGCCGAGGAAGCGGTCACCAGCACCATGCGCTTGTCGCCGAGCGCTTTCCTCTCGACCCAGGTGAGGGACCCGGCGTGGTCGCGCACCTTGACCCAGGCATCGAGGCTGACGATCACTTCCAGCGGGTAGTTGCGCTGGACCACGAACAGGGGAGTCGCCGCCCGCGACGGTGCGTCGTAGAGCACCGCGGCCGATTCCTGCACCGGGCGAAAATCCGCGGCCTGGGCACCGAATATCACGAAACAAAGAAGGCCGGCGAGGCGCTTCATTGCGTCGCCTCGGCGCGCTGGCCCGCCGCAGCCTGCCGCCGCTGCACGTAGAGCTGCTCGAAGGACACCGGCTGCAGCACCACCGGCGGAAAGCCGGCACGCGCCACCATGTCCGAGACCGCTTCGCGCGCGTAGGGATAGAGGATGGTGGGGCAGCCGATCGCCAGCAGCGGCTCGAGGTCCGCCGGACCGATGCCGCGCGCAGTGAAGATCCCGGCCTGCGCCACCTCCGCGAGGAAGCAGGTCTTCTCCCCGATCCGCGCCGTCACCGTCACCGTGACCACCACCTCGAAGAGACCGTCCGCGAACTGCGCCGACTCGTCGCGCACCTGGATCTCCAGCTGAGGGCTTTCGGCCTGCATGAAGACCTGCGGAGCGTTCGGCACCTCCAGCGACAGGTCTTTCACGTAGAGCTTTTCGATCTGGAAGGTGGGCTGCACCGCCTGGTCCGCCGGCGCGTTCTGCGTGCCGTCACCGCTGTTTGCGTTCATGATGCCTTCGCGAGTAGTTGGTCGAGTTCCCCGGAGTGCTCCAGGTCGTGCAGGTCGTCGCTGCCGCCCACGTGGCGGCCGTCGATCCAGATCTGCGGCACGGTGCGCCGCCCGCTCCTGCGCGTCATCTCCTCGCGCCGGGCGGGCTCCAGGTCGACGCGGATGCGCTCGATGTCGGCGACGCCCTTGCGCGCGAGCAGCCGGTCGGCCGCCTGGCAGTACGGGCAGGATGCCGTGCAGTACATGATCACCCGTGGCGGGGGGCGTTGCGCGCTCACGCGCCTACTTCTTTTCCACGGGCAGGCCCGCCTGCTGCCAGGCCGCGTAGCCGCCGGCGAGATTGACCACGTTGCCAAAGCCATTTCCGCGCAACAGCGCGACGCCGCTGCCCGAGCTGTTGCCGGTGGCGCAATGCACGATCACCGGCTTCGCCTTGAACTTGTCCAGCTCGCCCGCGCGCTTGGCGAGGTCGGCGAGCGGAATGTTGCGCGCGCCGAGGATGTGCCCCTGCGCGAAATCTGCGGCCGGGCGCAGGTCCACGACCACCGCGTCCTCGCGGTTCATCAGCTGCGTCGCCTGCAACGTGCTGACCCAGGGGCCGCCCGCGCTCTTGCGCACCAGCGGCCAGAGCAGCATGCCGCCCGATACGGCGGCGATCAGCACGAGCGCCCAGTTCTTGAGAATGAAATCCATGCGGAGCGGGGCATTATAATTCAGCGCATGCACAGGCTCGTGCTGCTGCGGCACGGCGAGTCCGTCTGGAATCGCGAGAACCGCTTCACCGGGTGGACCGACGTGGACCTGTCCCCGCAGGGCGTCGAGGAAGCGCGCGCTGCCGGGCGGCTGCTGAAGGATGCGGGCTGGGCATTCGACCTCGCGCACACTTCGCTCCTGAAACGCGCGATCCGCACGCTGAACCTGCTTCTGGAAGAGCTCGACCAGCTCTGGCTGCCGGTACGCAAGGACTGGCGGCTGAACGAGCGCCACTACGGCGCGCTGCAGGGGCTGAACAAGGCCGAAACCGCGGCGAAATTCGGCGAGGCGCAGGTCCTCGTCTGGCGGCGCAGCTACGCCACGCCGCCGCCCGCCCTCGATGCCGGCGACGAGCGCTACGAGGCCCGCGACCCCCGCTATCGGGGTATGGCGGTGCCGAAGACCGAGTGCCTGAAGGACACGGTGGCGCGCGTGCTGCCCTACTGGGAGGAAGCGATCGCGCCTGAGGTCCGCGCCGGCAAGCGCGTGCTCATCGCCGCGCACGGCAACTCGCTGCGCGCGCTCATCAAGCATCTGGACGGCGTCTCGGACCAGGACATCGTGGGAATGAACGTGCCCACCGGCGTGCCGCTGGTCTACGAGCTCGACGGCGCCCTGCGCCCCCTCCGGCACTACTACCTCGGCGACGCTGCCGACATCGAGCGACGGGTCGCGGCGGTCTCCGCGCAGGGCAAGGCAAAGCCCTGAGCAGGGCCTTCCTCTTCGCCCTCGCCCTTGCCGTCGGCCCGCCGGCCGCAGGAGCGACGCGCGAAGAGGACCTCGCGGCGCTGCGCGCCCGCATCGACTCGATGCGCGGCGAGCTCGAGGGCCGCGAATCCGACCGGCGCGAGGCGCGCGAGGCGCTGCGCGCGTCCGAGGTGGCGATTTCCGCCGCCAGCCGGGAGCTGCTCGCGCGTGAAGCCGAGGCGCGCGAGGCGCGCGCCGCCATCGGCGAGATCTCGGCGCGCCGCGGCGTCCAGGAGCGCGCGCTCGCATCGCAGCAGGCCGCGCTTGGCCGGCTGCTCGCCGCGCGCGCCGTCGCGCGCCTCGCCGGTGACGCACCCGATTTTGTGCGCGTGGCGCTCTCGGGCGAGGATCTCGCCGATGCCGCCCGCCGGCTCCAATACCTCGCCTACGTGTCGCGGGCGGCGGCACGCGTGCTGGACGCGCACCGGGCCGGCCTCGCCGAACTCGCCGCGCTCAGGCAGGGGTCGGAAGCGAAGGCCGCCGAACTGGCGGCAATCGAGGCGCGCAGCCGTGCCGAGCGCGAGCAGCTGCTCAAGGAGCGCCGCGAGCGCCGGCGCGTGCTCGATCGTATCGCCGCCGAGATGCGCGACACGAAAAAACGCATGCAGGCCCTGGTCGCGGATGCGAACCGGCTATCGCGGCTGATCGAAGAAATCGGCAAGGTGCTGCAGGCGCGTCCGGGGGCCGGCTTCCGGCAGGCGGCGCCGGCCGCAAGCCGCGGCACGGCGGAAGCGCCGGGCGATGCGCAGTCGGCGCCGTTTTCGGCCCTGAAGGGCAGGCTGCGCACGCCCGTGCGCGGGGAACTAATCGGCCGCTTTGGCGCCCAACAAGCAGGGTCCGCAGGCCACCGCAAGGGAGTTTTCATCCGTACCGCCGAAAGCGAGCGGGTACGGGCCGTCGCGCCGGGGCGGGTGGTGTACGCCGACTGGATGCGGGGCTTCGGCAACCTGCTCATCGTCGACCATGGGGAAGGGTTCCTCTCGATCTACGGAAATAACGAATCTTTGCTGAAGCAGACCGGCGACCCGGTTACGCTGGGCGAGCCCCTCGCCATCGCCGGG
>JAYRND010000420.1:0-7523 GCA_041904885.1 Burkholderiales bacterium | reverse complement strand
TCGAGCCCATGCCGGCTTCGGTCAGGCCGAGGTGCAGCGCGTAGTCGCACCGGCGCGCGAGCTCGCGGTAGACGCGGATCAGGTCCTGCACGCCGCTCAGCTTGCAGGAGATCACGATCCGTTCGGCGGGCAGGCCCAGCTTCTCGGCCTGCGCCGCGGACTCCAGGCCGGAGACGATCATCGCTTCGCGCATCACCTCGTCCGCGCCCATGGGAGCGGGGCGCACCGCGTTTTCGTCCATCAATCGCGCGAGCAGCTCCGCATCGAGGCTGCCCCAGTTGACGCCGATGCGTATCGGTTTCGCATGCTCGAGGGCCGCATTCACCATCACGGCGAACTGGTCGTCCCGCTTTGCCCCCTTGCCGACGTTGCCCGGGTTGATCCGGTACTTGGCGAGCGCGCGCGCGCAGTCCGGATAATCCTTGAGCAGCTTGTGGCCGTTGAAATGGAAGTCGCCGACGAGCGGCACGTCGCAGCCCATCGCGTCGAGGCGCTCACGGATGCGCGGAACCTGGGCAGCGGCCTCGGGCGTGTCGACCGTGACGCGCACCAGCTCGGAGCCCGCGCGCCACAGGTCGAAAACCTGCCGCGCGGTCGCCACCGCATCGGCCGTGTCGGTGTTGGTCATGGACTGGACCACCACCGGCGCGCCGCCGCCGATGGCGACCTTGCCGACCATCACCTGCCGGGAAATCCTGCGGCCCATCGCCGTCACTCGAGCGTGAAGCGCGCCACCTCGACCTTGACGTGCGGCGCGAGGTCAATCGGCCGGTCGTCGTAGGAGAGCCGCACGTGCTGGGCGTTGCCGATGATCAGCTCGAACGGCGGCCGGCCCTCGACCTCCTGCTCCGTGCCGGCCGCGTTGAGCTGCGAGATGAGCGTCTTGCCGCCGCCGTCCTTGATCTCGACCCAGGAGACGCGGTCGAACTTCATGCTGATGCGCCGCTTGCCGCCGGCGCGCGGCCGCGGGCCGGCCTCGGTGCGCGCCGCCGCGGCGGCTTCTTCCGGCGCCGCCGCCGCCGGCGCCGTCACCGCAGGCGCCACCGGCTGCAAAGACGCGACCTGCTGGTCGGCCGGCGGCGGCGCGGCCTGGGGAACCGCTGGCGCTGCAGGCAGCGGGGCCTGCGCGGCGGCTACGAACTTCATCCTCCCCGCCTCCATGCGCTCGCGCTGCCACTCGACCAGCACCCCGGCGATCACGCCCAGCACGGCGAGCGACAGGCCCGCGTACAGGAGGGTGCCGCGCCGGGAGCTGTCGGTGATCGGAATCGGCCGCGGCGCGGCCACCACCGCGCTCGCGTTGTCGGCGGCGGCGACGCGGCCGGCGATGCGCTCCACCAGCGGCTCCGGATCGAGCTTGAGCAGGCGCGCGTAGGCCCGCACCATGCCGCGCGAGAACATGCCGGGCGGGAGCTGGTCGAACCGCTCCTGCTCCAGCGCCTCGATCTGGCGGGGAGCGAACTTCAGCTGCAGCGCGACGTCGACGACCGTGAATCCCAGCGCGGCGCGCGCGCGGGCCAGCGTCTCTCCCACGCCGACGACTTCGCCGGCGTCCGCTTGCTCAGTCATATTCCCCGCGCTGCAGCAGCTGGAATTCGCGCGAATTCGGGAAGCGCCGGCGCAGCTGGTTCGCGTATCCCGCCTCCGAGTTCCGCTCGCCGAGCTTGCGCTCGACGCGCAGCGCGAGCCAGAGCGACTCCGCGGTGGGGTTGACGAGCCGGTTGAAGCGCAGCACCAGCTTGCGGGACTCGTCGAGGTTGCCCTGGCGGTAGCGGATCTGCGCCATGCTGATCAGTGCGGTGGGGTCGTCGGGCTCCAGGTACAGCGCACGCTGGAAGAACTCCTCGGCCTCCTTGAGCTTGTTCTTGGCAAGGGTGCAGAGTCCGGCGGCGGAGAACGACCGCCAGGGCTGCGCGTACAGCGGGTTGCTGACCGCCTGCATGAAGTACTTGATGGACTCGTCCTCGCGCCCGGTGCGGCAAAGGAAGCCGCCGTAGTTGTGGTTGATGTCGGGGTCGTTCGGCGAGAGGCTCAGCGCGCGCTCGAAGTTGGCCTGCGCGAGCTTGTTTTCCTTCAGTTCCGCGTAGACCAGGCCGAGCATGCTGTAGGCCACGGCATAATTGGGGTCGGCCGAGGTCGCGGTGCGCAGGTGCTCCAGCGCCACCGGCACGTTGCCGCGCTCGAAGTAGGCGGCGCCCAGCTCCGTGTGGATGCGCGCGCGGTTGCGCGGATCGGTGGCTTCGCCCTTGATGCTGGTGGACTCGGGAATCGGCTCGTTGGTCGTGGTCGAGGTCGTCTGGCAGCCCGCCAGAGCAGCGGCGCCCAGCAGCGCGGCGAGCGCAATGCGCGAGGCCCGGCTCACGCTCGCGCCTCCGCGATCGGCACGGTCCCGCCGGTTGCAATGCGGCGCCGCGTCCGGTCGGCGACGTCGCCGGCCAGCTGGCCGCAGGCGGCGTCGATGCCGTCGCCGCGCGTCTTGCGGGTCGTGACCGTGAGGCCGGCGCGCTGCAGCACCTCGGCGAAGCGCCGGATGCGCTCGGGCGGCGAGCGCCGCAGCGCCGTTCCCGGGAAAGGGTTGAACGGAATCAGGTTGAACTTGCAGCGCACGTGCGCGGCAATGCCGAGCAGCTCCTGCGCGTGCGCAGCCGAGTCGTTGACCCCGTCGAGCATCACATATTCGAAGGTAATGAAGTCGCGCGGCGCGCGCTCCAAGTAGCGGTTGCAGGCCGCGAGCAGCTCGCGAATCGGGTACTTGCGGTTGATCGGCACCAGGCGGTCGCGCAGCGCGTCGTCGGGCGCGTGCAGCGAGACGGCGAGCGCCACCGGGCACTCGGCGGCGAGGCGGTCCATGCCCGGCACCACGCCGCTGGTGGACACCGTCACCCGCCGGCGCGACAGGCCATAGCCGTTCTCATCGATCATCAGGCGGGCGGCCGGGATCACGGCGTCCAGGTTGAGCATCGGCTCGCCCATGCCCATGAACACCACGTTGCTGATCTCGCGGTTTCCGGCGCCCACCGCTCCGGCGCGCTCGTGCACGCCGAGCGCGCGGTTGGCGAGCCAGAGCTGGCCGACGATCTCGGCCGCGCTCAGGTTCCGGCTGAAGCCCTGCTTGCCGGTCGAGCAGAATTCGCAGTCCAGCGTGCAGCCGGCCTGGCTGGAGACGCACAGCGTGCCGCGGCCGTCCTCGGGAATGAACACCGCCTCCACCGCGTTCGCGCCGTCCACCTTGAGCAGCCATTTGCGCGTTCCGTCCGCGGCCGTGCCGTCGCCCACCACCACCGGCGGCTCGATTTTCGCCGCGGCGGCCAGCTTGGCGCGCAGGTCCCTCGCGATGTCCGTCATGGCGTCGAAATCCGCCGCGCCGCGGCGGTGGATCCACTTCAGGACCTGGCGGGCGCGAAACGGCTTCTCGCCGATTCCGGCGAAGAACCGCTCCATGCCCTGCGCATCGAGGCCGAGAAGGTTGGCGGCAGCCATGGCGCTACCTGGGGAAGACTTCGCAGCCCGGGAAGAAGAAGGCAATCTCCGTGCGCGCGGTGTCCGGGCCGTCCGAGCCATGCACCGCGTTGGCGTCGATCGAATCCGCGAAATCGGCGCGAATGGTCCCCTTGGCGGCCTTCTTGGGATCGGTCGCGCCCATCAGCTCGCGGTTCTTCAGGATCGCGTTCTCGCCCTGCAGCACCTGCACAAGCACCGGCCCCGAGATCATGAACTCGACCAGGTCCTTGAAGAACGGGCGCTCGCGGTGCACGGCGTAGAATCCCTCGGCCTGCGCGCGCGACAGGTGCATCATCCGCGCGGCGATGATCTTCAATCCCGCGGCCTCGAAGCGCGCGAGAATCTGCCCGATGGCGTTTTTTGCGACCGCGTCGGGCTTGATGATCGAAAAGGTACGTTCCACCGCCATGCCAGGGTCCCCAGTGCCGTTGCTGAATAGTCGGCAAGTATAGCACAGGGTTTTCCGCAGTTTCACGTAAAAACAAAGAGTTAAGCGCATGTATCGCACCCTGAACCTCGCCAGCGGCGGCCGTGTCGCCACCGTGACGCTCAACCGGCCGCTGGCGCGCAACGCCATGTCCGCGCAACTGATGCGCGAAATGATTGCCTGCGCGGGGAAGCTCTCGGCGCGGCGGGACCTGGATGTCGTCATCCTGCGCGGCAGCGGCAAGTGGTTTTCTGCCGGCGCCGACCTGGGCGATGCGAGCCGCTGGGGCAATGCGGAGCGGCCGCTCGACGAGCAGCGCGAAGTGGCGGCGCTCGGCTACCGCATGGCGCGCGCGTGGGAGGAATTGCCGCAGGTCACCATCGCCGCCATCGAGGGCTACGCCATCGGCGGCGGCCTGGCGCTCGCGGTCGCGCTCGACTGGCGCGTCATCGCCGAGGACGCCTTCGTTTCGCTGCCGGAGATCGCGCTCGGCATCCCGCTCACCTGGGGTACGCTGCCGCGCCTCGTCAACCTCGTCGGTCCCTCGCGCGCGAAGCGCCTCGCCATCCTCTGCGAGCGGATCCCCGCGGCGGAGGCCATGGAGATGGCGCTCGTCGACAAGGTCGCGCCCCGCGGCAAGGCGCTGCAGGCTGCGCGCGCCCTCGCGCGGCAGGTCCTCGCCCTGCCCCGCAGCTCGGTGCGCATGACCAAGGAATCGGTCAACGCCTACGCCGCGATCGGCGCCCACGCCGCGAGCCACATGGCGCACGACCAGGTGCAGCTCGCCGCAGCGAGCGCGGAAGCGAAAGCCGCGCGCGCCGCATTCGCGCGCCGGCGAAAGGCTCGCGGCCGCTAGGCGCGCTCAGCTGCTCTTCGCCTTGGCCTCCGCGGCCTGGTCGTGAAAGCGCGCCTGGATCTCGCGCACCTTGCCGAGATTGAATGCGAGCGCCTCCACGCAGTCGGCGTCGAATTTCGTGCGCGCAAGCCTGCGCAGCCAGGCGAGCGCCTCTTCGTTCGTCCATGACGGCTTGTAGGGCCGGGCGCTCGTGAGCGCATCGAACACATCAGCGACCGCGACGATGCGCGCCTCCAGCGGGATCGCCCCTTCCTTCAGCCCCTGCGGGTAGCCCTTGCCGTCCAGCGTCTCGTGGTGCGATTCGGCGATGTGGCGCAGCAGGTCGAGGCCATCCAGGCGCTCAAGGCCGAAATTGTGGGCGATGGCGTCCACCATCTCGCGGCCGCGCGTGGTATGCAGCTTCATCTCGTCGCGCTCCGCGTCGGTGAGCCTCCCCTCCTTCAGCAGGATTCGGTCCGGCACCGCGAGCTTGCCCAGGTCGTGCAGCGGCGCGAACTCGAAGATCTGCTCGATCACCGCGTCATTGAGGTCCGCGACGCCTGCGCCCGCCAGATGCTGCGCAATCAGGCGCGAATAGCGCGCCATGCGGTCCATGTGCGCCCCGGTCTCGGGATCGCGGAAGTGCACCATGTCGTGCGCCGTCTTCACCGCCGCGGCGAGGATGCGCACTGCAAGCATCTCGGCCGTCACGATCGCCGAAATTAGGTGCGCATAGGCGTCCAGCGTCGCAAGCGCCGCCTCGTCGAATCTGCCCGCCGCGCGCGAATTGAAGAACACGAAGCCCCAGAACGAGCCGTCGAGGCACATCGGCACCGTGTAGCTCGAGCGAAACCCGCCCTGCGAGATGATCCGGGTATGCAGGTGCCGACCGCTTCTGAAGAGCTCCAGGTCCTGCACGACGCGCGGCCGGCCCGCCTTGAGGATTTCGCCGAGCGAAGGAGAGTCCGCGAGCTTGGACTCGTAGCGCACGAGATCATTCTTGCCTGGCGAGCTCGCGAGGAACGTCTTCAGCAAGTCGGTCTTCGCGTCGTAGGCCGCGACCGAGATCCGGTCTACGAATTCGAGCTGCGCGTAGAGCGCCTCGTGGATCGCCGCGAGCCTCTCCTCCAGCGTGAGCGAGCGGTTCAGCGATTCGAGCGCATCCGCATGCCAATGCACTCCGGCGCCGGAGTTGGCGTCCATGCGGGTCCCTAGGTTCTCCATTCCGGCAGGATTCCGGCCGCGCGACCCCGGCTGGCGTACTTCGCTTCGACGCCGATGCCGGGAACCCAGACCAGATCCTCGCCGCAGTACAGCAGCGGCATGCGCTCGCGCTCCCACGGCGGCACGCCCGCTTCCTGGAAGAGGTTCTTCAGCGTCCGGCGCGGACGGAGCGGATCGGGCTGCAGGCGCTCGCCACCCGAGCGCAGCCGTACCTGCATCTTCTTGCCGGAAATCTTGCTGGCGGCAATGCCGCCGCCGCGCATGCGCTTGAAGCGCAGTTCGCCTCCAAGTGCAGGCAGAGAAAGCCGCGGCTCTCCGTTCCAGGTCCGGGTCCTGAATTTGGATTGGGTTTTCTTCGTTTCGGTGAAGAGCTTTTCCCGATAACGGCGAAATACAACCCCATCGTGCTCGACCGCCGCGCTTTGCGAGCCCAGCTGCTTCAGCATTTCCACGAGCTTGGCTTCACTCGGCGCGCGCAGTCCCTTGCCCTTCAGGTACGCGCGCAACAATCCCTGCGCGTCGAGCTCCGCGGCGGAGAAGTGCCGCGCTGCGCGCGCCAGGTTCTCGCGCCATCGCGGAAACCTCTCTTCCAGCAATGGGCCAACGCGCCGGCGGAGGAAATTGCGGGTCAGCGACTCGTCCGCGTTCGACTCGTCCTCGATCCAGCCGAGGCGATGCTCGGCGGCGTAGGCGCGGATCGCGCTGCGCGGCACATTGAGCAGCGGGCGCAGCAGCAGCTTCCCGCCCAGACGGCCGCGGGCCGGCATCCCGCTCGCGCCCGCGAGGCCGGCGCCTCGCAGGAGATTCAGGAGGACGGTCTCGGCCTGGTCGTCGAGGTGGTGCGCAAGCACGATAACGTCTGCAGGCGCCGAGAAGAGGGCTGCGCGGCGCGCTTCACGCGCCGCCGCCTCGAGACCGTGCCGACGCTTTGTCACGCGCACCCTGCATGCCTTGAAAGGCACATCGAGTTTCAGGCAAAGCGACTTGCAAAACTTCTGCCAGTCGCCCGCGTTGGGGCTCAACCCATGATTCACGTGAACCGCGGACAGGCGAAAGCCGCATTGCGGCGCAAGCGCGCTCAGGACGTGCAGGAGGACGACCGAATCGATGCCGCCGGAAAGTCCCACCGCCAGGCGCTTGCCCCGCAGGGCCGCAAGCGCCGCGACATCAACGTTCAGCGGCTTCCTTGAAGCGGCCATAGGCCATGATGCGCTCGAGCCGCTCCTCGACGAGCTCCTTGGGCTTCTTTTCCTGCAGCTCGAGGAGCGCCTCGGCGAGCGCCTTCTTCAACGTTGCCGCGGCAGCCTGCGGGTCGCGGTGCGCGCCGCCCGGCGGCTCGGGGATGATCTTGTCGATGAGCCCGAGCGTCTTCAGGCGGCTCGCCGTGATGCCGAGCGTCTCGGCCGCCTCGGGCGCCTTGTCGGCGCTCTTCCACAAAATCGACGCGCAACCTTCCGGCGAGATCACCGAGTACGTTGCGTATTGCAGCATCAGCACGACGTCGCCCACGGCGATCGCGAGCGCGCCGCCCGAGCC
>JAYRND010000419.1:0-3854 GCA_041904885.1 Burkholderiales bacterium | reverse complement strand
AGCGCAACAACGTGGTCGTGTCGCGCCGCGCCGTGCTGGAGGAGACCGCGGGCGCCGAGCGCGAGCAGCTCCTGTCCACCCTCGCCGAGGGCGCGGTGGTGAAGGGCATCGTCAAGAACATCACCGACTACGGCGCGTTCGTGGACCTGGGCGGCATCGACGGCCTGCTGCACATCACCGACCTCGCCTGGCGGCGCGTCAAGCACCCGACCGAGGTGGTCAACGTCGGCGACGAGGTGACCGCCAAGGTCCTCAAGTTCGACGCCGAGAAGAACCGCGTCTCGCTGGGCCTGAAGCAGCTGGGCGAAGACCCCTGGGTCGGCATCAGCAGGCGCTATCCCCAGGGAACGCGCCTGTTCGGCAAGGTGACCAACCTCACTGACTACGGCGCCTTCGTGGAAGTCGAAGCCGGCATCGAGGGCCTGGTGCACGTCTCGGAGATGGACTGGACCAACAAGAACGTGCATCCCTCGAACGTGGTGCAGGTCGGCGACGAGGTCGAGGTGATGATCCTCGAGATCGACGAGGAGCGCCGCCGCATCTCGCTCGGCATGAAGCAGTGCATGCCCAATCCCTGGGAGGACTTCGCGCGGGAGTTCAAGAAGGGCGACCGCGTCAAGGGCCAGATCAAGTCGATCACCGACTTCGGCGTGTTCGTCGGCCTGTCGGGCGGCATCGACGGCCTGGTGCACCTCTCGGACCTGTCCTGGAGCCAGCCGGGCGAGGAGGCGGTCAAGAACTTCAAGAAGGGCGACGAGTGCGAGACCGTGGTGCTCTCGATCGACGTCGAGCGCGAGCGGATCTCGCTCGGCATCAAGCAGCTCGAGGGCGACCCGTTCACCAATTTCGTCGCCAGCCACGAGAAGAACAGCGTGGTGACGGGCACCGTCAAATCGGTGGACGCCAAGGGCGCGGTCATCCAGATCACGCCGGAGACCGACGGCTACCTGCGCGCGTCCGAGTTCTCGCGCGACCGGGTGGAGGACCTCTCGAAGGTGCTGAAGGCAGGCGATGCGGTGACGGCCATGGTGATCAACGTGGACCGCAAGAACCGCTCGATCAACCTGTCGGTGAAGGCGAAGGAGATGGCGGAGGAGACCGACGCGATGAAGCAGATGCGCAGCGAGAGCGCGGCCAGCGCCGCCGGCAGCACCAACCTGGGCGCGCTGCTGCGCGCCAAGCTCGACAAGAGCAATTCCAACCCGCAGCAGTAGCCGGGCCGTCCTGACGAGACGTGGAAGGGGTCGCCATGACGAAGTCGGAACTGATCGCGCGGCTGGCGCAGCGCTATCCGCAGCTGGTGGCGAAGGATGCCGAGTACGCGGTGAAGATGATCCTCGACGCGATGACGCATTCGCTGCTCGAGGGTCATCGCATCGAGATCCGCGGGTTCGGCAGCTTCGGCCTCAACTACCGCCCGCCCAGGGTCGGGCGCAACCCGAAGTCCGGCGAGAAGGTGCACGTGCCCGAGAAGCACGTGCCGCACTTCAAGGCCGGCAAGGAGCTGCGCGAGCGGGTCGACGCGATCGACCCGGACGCGACGATGGTCATGCCGCCCAGGTCCCGGGCGGCGCAGTAACCCCCCGGGGCGCTGACGTGCGCCTGCTGCCACGCGCATCCTGATATGCGCGTCCTTGCCTGGGCGATCCGCATCGCCCTCTTCGTGGTCCTGGTCGCGTTCGCGGCCAAGAACACCGACCCGGTGACCCTGCGCTTTTACTTCGACCTCGCCTGGCAGGCGCCGCTGGTGGCCGTGCTGCTCGCGTTCTTCGCCGCCGGCGCGGCGCTCGGCATGCTTGCAATGCTCGGCACGCTGCTCTCCCAGCGCAGGGAAGTCGGGCGCCTGCGGCGCGACGCGGCGCCGAAGGAGAAGGCGGCCGTTCCGGTCGCCGTGCAGCCGCCGGCAGCCGAGGGTTGAAAGAGGCTGGCTGATGGAGTTCGAGCTGTGGTGGCTGCTGGGCATCCCGCTCTTCTTCGTGCTGGGCTGGCTCGCCGCGCGCATCGACATCCAGTACTTCGTGCGCGACGCCCGCGCGCTGCCGAGCTCGTACTTCAAGGGGCTCAATTTCCTCCTCAACGAGCAACCCGACAAGGCGATCGAGGCTTTCGTCGAGGTGGCCAAGGTCGACCCGGAGACCGTCGAGCTGCATTTCGCGCTGGGCAGCCTGTTCCGCCGGCGCGGCGAGTACGAGCGCGCGATCCGCATCCACCGGCTCCTGCTCGAGCGCGCCGACCTTCGCGCCGAGCAGCGCGCCGAGGCCCTGTTCGAGATCGGCCAGGACTACCTGAAGGCGGGCATCCTCGACCGCGCAGAGGAGGTGTTTCTCAGGCTCTCCGAGGGCCCGCAGGCCGGGTCGCACGTCGCGCAGTCCCGCCGCTTCCTGCTCGAGATCTACCAGCAGGAAAAGGACTGGGACAAGGCGGCGGCGATGGCGGCGCGCGTGGAGCGCGAGTCCGGCCAGTCGCGGGCGCGGGAGAGGGCGCATTTCCTGTGCGAGAAGGCGGCGGGGGAGGCGATGCAGTCCCGGCCCGACGCCGCGCGCGCGCTGCTCAAGTCGGCGCTGGACACCGACCGCAAATCGGTGCGCGCGAACCTGCAGCTGGGCGACGTTGCCCGCGTCGCGGGCGACCCGGGGCGAGCCATCGAGATCTGGAAGCGGATCGAAGCGCAGGATCCCGCCTACCTCGCGCTCGCGGCGCAGCGCCTGCTGGACGCGCACCGCGAGGCCGGCAGGCCGGAGGAGGGGCTGACGCTGCTCGCCGGATACCTGGAGCGCTACCCCTCGCTCGACATGCTCGACGCCGTCTTCCAGGGCACGCTGGCGGCGAAGGGGCCCGAGGCGGCCTACCGGCTGGTGCGCGACGAGCTGCGGCGCAACCCGACGCTGCTCGGCCTGGACCGCCTGCTCGAAGCGCAGATCGTCGGCGCCGGGAGCGCCGAGCAGCGCCGCGACCTCGAGCTCGTGCGCAGCCTCGTGCAGGGCCAGACGCAGCGCCTCGCCCGGTACCGCTGCGACAATTGCGGCTTCAAGGCGCGCCAGTTCCACTGGATGTGCCCGGCCTGCGGCGGCTGGGAGACCTACCCGCCGCGCCGCACCGAGGAATTCGATCTCACTCCATGAAGGGCCATCGATGAAGATCACCGTTGTCGGCACCGGCTACGTGGGCCTGGTGACCGGCGCCTGCCTCGCGGACATGGGCAACCACGTGCTGTGCGTGGACGTGGACGCCGCCAAGGTGCAGGGGCTGAACGAGGGCCGGCTGCCGATCTACGAGCCGGGCCTGGAGCCGGTGGTGCGCCGGAACCGCGACGCGGGGAGGCTTGCGTTCTCCACCGACATCGCAGCCGGGACCGCCCACGGCCTGCTGCAGCTGATTGCGGTCGGCACGCCGCCGGGCGAGGACGGCTCGGCCGACCTGCAGCACGTGCTGGCGGCCGCGCGCGCCATCGGCCGCCACATGCAGGAGTACCGCGTCATCGCCAACAAGTCGACGGTTCCGGTGGGGACCGCGGACGCGGTCCGCAGGGAAATCGAGGGCGAGCTCGGCAAGCGCCAGGCGCAGGTCCCGTTCAGCGTCGTCTCCAACCCGGAATTCCTCAAGGAGGGCGCCGCGGTCGAGGATTTCATGCGCCCGGACCGCATCATCGTCGGCTCGGACGACGAGCGCGCCACCGCTGTGCTGCGCGAGCTGTACGCGCCGTTCCAGCGCAACCACGAGCGGCTGATGCTGATGGGCGTGCGCTCGGCGGAGCTGGCCAAGTACGCCGCCAATGCCATGCTCGCCACGCGCATCTCGTTCATGAACGAGCTCGCCAACCTCGCCGAGGCGATCGGCGCCGACATCGAGGAGGT
>JAYRND010000418.1:0-22209 GCA_041904885.1 Burkholderiales bacterium | reverse complement strand
TGAGGTGGCCGAGCAGCGAGTGCAGCGACGTGGTCTTGCCCGAGCCGGTCGGCCCGCACACCAGGAACAGCCCGTGGCGGCGCGCCATCAGCTTCTTCACCGCAGCGAGCGCCGCCTCGTCGAAGCCGAGCTTGTCCAGCTTCACCGGCGTCGCGGCCGACAGCAGCCGCATCACCACGTCCTCCAGCCCGTTGGCGGTGGGGATGGTGGCGACGCGCAGCTCGGCGCGCGCCGGGCCGAAGCGCGCGAAGTCGATCTTGCCGTCCTGCGGCCGGCGCCGCTCTGTGATGTCGAGCTGGCTCATGATCTTGATGCGCGAGAGCACCGCGCGGCGGAACTTGGCCGGCAGCTCCAGGTAGGTGATCAGCACGCCGTCCTTGCGGAAGCGCACGCGCGTGCCCCGGTTCTCTGGGTTGGACTCGATGTGGATGTCGGAAGCCTTCTGCTCGATGGCGTCCAGGATGATCTTGTTGACCAGCTTGACGAGGGTCGTGTCGTCCTGCTTCGCGTGCCGCTCGTCGAGCTCGATCTCGGCGCTCTCGGCCGCGAGCTGCGCGGTCAGCTCGCCGATGTGGGTGTCGGCCTCGGTGGCGCGCGCCTGCGGCAGCGCCGCGTCCTTGAGCGCCGCGTGCGCGCCCGAGGCCTCGAACTGGCCGGGCGGGCCGTAGCACTTCAGCAGCGCCGCCTTGATGTCGTTCGCCGACGCCATCACCGGGATCAGCTTCGAGCCGACGACGAAGCGCAGGTCCTCCATCTTCGACATGTCCATCGGGTTGTCGATCGCGACCACCAGCGACTTGTCCGATTCCGCAAGCGGCAGGACCTGGTAGCGGTAGGCCACGTTGGACGGGATCCGCTTGAGGATCTCCGGCGCGACCTCGAAAGCGCGCAGGTCGATGAACGGGATGCCGAGCTTGCGCGCCATCACCGCGTTGATCACTTCCGGCTCGACCACGCCCATGTCGGCGAGGATCTGGCCCAGCGGCAGCGAGCGGTTGCGCTCCTCGATGGCCAGGGCATCCTTCAGCTGCGCCCCGCTCAGGTAACCGAGCTCGACCAGCGTCTCGCCCAGCATCTGCACCGGCTGCGTCTGCTGCCGCTTGATGGCGGCGGCGAGCTGCGCGTGCGACACGACCTGCGTCTCGGTGAGGTATTCGCCCATGCGCCGGCTGCGCAGCGCCATCTGCCGCATCACGGCGGTATCGACCAGCTCCGAGCTCGCCAGCTTCTCCTCGACCAGCATCTGGCCGAGCGGCTTGCCGATGCTGTATTGCGCGGCTGCGTGCGCCGGGATGAAGCAGCGCGCGACGCGGTCGTTTTAGTCGGGGAGGAAGAGGAACAGCCCGCATACCGCCTCGATGTAGCCGACCGTCTCGCCCTGGTGGATCTCGCCCTTGTGCAGCCGGACCTCGAACGGTTGCCGGTTCGACGCCGCGAACACGCGCTGCTCCATGCTGGGCGGCAGGCTCTGCTGGCGCAGCGTGACCGGCGCCGGCAGGTCCACGCGCAGCAGCCCGGAAAAAGCGATGGTGACCACCGAGTCCGCGTTCTCCTGCTGGAAGCGCAGCAGCTCGCCCTCGGGCGAGAAATCGAGCAGCATGCCGGCCGCCTTGGCGCCGTCGGTGAACGCGAGCACGCAGGACGCGACCGCGCCCGGCACCGCGGGATCGTCGAATTCGTAATACGGCGGCGACGGCCATTGGAACGCGGGTGCGGCGGCCTCGGGCGCGCCGCCCGGCTCCGCGCCGCGCGGCAGCCGCGTGGTCTGGTCGATCGCCTGGCGACCGCGCGGCAGCTTGCCGGTCCGGTCGGGCGACAGGCTGGTACGCGTGAGCTTGAGCGTGCGATCGGGCGCCTTGCGCATCAGGGCATCATAGTCGCAATTCCCAGACTTCGGCCGTGAGCCGCTTGCCGAAGCTGGAATGATTCTTTTTCGATTTCAACACGAAATCTTGCGATTGGTAGATCGCGCGGGCGGCCGCGAGGTGGCTCTGCGTCCACAAGCGCAGCCTGCGGTAGCCGGCGCGGCGCGCGTAGCGGATGCAGGCCTGCGTCAGGCGCCGGCCCAGCCCTATGCCGCGCGCCGAGGGATGAATGATCAGCAGCCGAAGCTTGGCGACCGTGGGCGAAGCGCGCACGAGGAACACCGAGCCCACGACCTCGCCGCGCCGCTCCGCGATCCAGCAGCGCTCGCGCCGCGGGCGGAAATGGCGCACGAAACCGGCGACGATTTCCGCGACCAGCGCCTCGAAGGTCGAGTCGTAGCCGAATTCCTTCGCGTAAAGCTCGCCGTGCAGCTGCACCACGCGCCCCATGTCGCCCGCGCGCGGCGCTCTCAGCCGGATGACGTTTTCCGTCATAATCGGCCAATGCTATCCGCAAGACAGAAAGGAACCAACATGACGAAGATCCGCGCCGCCCTCCTCCCGCTTGCGCTCCTCACCGCCGCGTCGCTGCAGGCCGCGGAGCCCGACGCGCTCATCGCGCGATCCAAGAAACTAACGCCGACCCCGCCCTGGTGGCCGGGCGACCAGTGGGGCATGGCCAACACGCTGGGAGAGGGAACCCTCGCGCGCTGCGCCTGGCACATGTCGCAGGCGAAGGCGCAGACCTACGAGCTGTCCTACGTACGCTCCAGCACCATGCCGCTCTCGGGGTTCAGCGGGCCGTACGTGACCAAGCCCAAGGCGAGCGGCGGCATCCCGGGCACCTCGCAGGTGTTCAACATGGAAAGCTTCGGCGAAGGCGCCGAGCCGGGCCAGCAAGGCACGCAGATCGACGCGCTCGGCCATTTCGGCTACCTGCCGCAGCCCTGGGACGGCAAGGGCGCGCCTCCCGCGGAGGGCGCGCGCTACTACGGCGGCTACACGCAGAAGGACGTCAAGCCGACCGCCGATTCTCCGCTGCTCAAGCTCGGCATCGAGATGATCCGCCCCATCATCACCAGCGCGGTCGTGCTGGACGCGAAAGCGCTGGTGGGCGGCGGCCAGCCGATGAAGGCCGGCGAAACCGTCACCGCCAGCCACATCGAAGCGATGCTGAAGGCGCAGGGGCTCGCCAAGCGCGGCATCCTGCCCGGCGACGTGGTCTACATCCGCACCGGCTGGGGCGACTACTGGCAGGACCCCGATACCGACAAGGTCTACTACTCCAAGGCGCCCGGCCTCGCCTACGACGCCGCCAAGTATCTCGGCGACCGGCGCATCGTGGCGATCGGCCTCGATACGCCGTTCATCGACCCGGTGCCCGAGGGCATGCTCGCCGGCAAGGCCGGGCCCGCCGCGGGCGTGCCCGAGGGGATTCCCTTCGCCCTGCACCACCACATGCTGACGCAGATGGGCATCCACCATATCGAGAACGCGAAGCTCGACCAGATAGCGAACGACCGGGTCTGGACCTCGTGCACGATGATCCTGCCGCCGCGCGAGAAAGGCAGCGCGGGCGCCGCGGTCCGGCCGGTGGCGGTCGGCGTGCCGGCGAAGTAGGAAACGGCTACTTGACGGCGCCGCGCGCCTTCTGCGCGGCGCCGCGGGCCTCCGTCATCAGGCGGTAGGAGGCGTAGTACTTGTAGATGTTGCGCACGTAGGTCGTGGTTTCCATGCCGATCTTCTCGGCGGTCACGACCTCCACGTTGTTGAACCATTTGTCGGGATCGAACTCGCGCTTCGCCGCCTCCTTGCGCATGCGCGAGATGGCGCCCGCGCCCGCGTTGTAGGAGGCGAAGGCGAACAGCGAGCGGTTGGTGTCATCGAACTTCGCGTCGGTGAAGTACCGCGTCATCAGCTGATCCATGTACTTGGCGCCGGCATGGACGTTGTTCTCCGCGATGGTGATGTCGCCGACCTTGAGCTCGGCGCCGGTGGCTGGCATCACCTGCATGATGCCGATCGCGCCGACCTTGCTCTTCACGTTCTGGTCGAGTTGCGACTCCTGGAAGCCCTGCGCAGCGAGCAGCAGCGGGTCGAAGCCGTATTGCGCGCCGTACTTGCGGAACAGCGCGATCGTGCTCTCGAAGCGCTGCAGTTCCTCCCTGGCGCCCGGGTCCTTGAGCGCGCGGATCCGCTTCGATGCCTGCTGCCGCAGGACCGCGACCAGGCCGGTCTTCTTGATGACATTGGTGTTGTACTCGGTCAGCGCCTTGCTCAGCCTGGGGCTGTTCTTGCGAATGGCCCAGCCGATCTGCCCCCCGGTGCGCAGCGCGGCACCCTCGTTGACGCGGATCCTGTCGAACACCGACGCCCACATCTTCGCCAGGAAGTCGTCGACGACGATCGCCTGCAACAGCCCCGCGTTCAGCATCTCCATCAGGTCCTCGTCCTCGAGCGCGTCGGGCACGATCTCGAGCTTGACGGCGGGCTTGCCCGCCTTCTTCAGGCGCTCGTTGAGCGCAGCGAGGCTCTCGAAGTAGCTCGAGGACCGGCGCACGTGCACGATCTTGCCGGCAAGCTCGTCGGCGCTGGCGATCGCCGGCGACTCCGGACCGGTAACCACCACCTCGGCTATGCCCTTTTGCTGCGGCGGCGCGAAGAAGTCGACGCTCTTGCGGCGCTCTTCCGTGACCGTGAGGTCGCCGGCCGCGAGATCCGCGAGCCCGTCCGCCACCTTCTTCAGCAGCCGGTCGCGCGTGGTCGGGAAGATCACGAACGTGACCGGCCGCTTGGCGAGCTGCTTGGCGTACTTCTTGTTGACGAAGCGCTCCAGGTCGCGCATGGCCTCGGCGGTGATGCCGCGCTCGCGCCCCTTGTCGTTGTAGTAGAAGGTGCGGCTGTAGGGCACGACGACGCGCACCAGCCGCCGCTCGATCATGCCGTCGAAGTCGCCCTGCCAGACCTGGTTCTCCAGCGCCAGCGCCCGCGCCTTCCTGGCGGAAGCGGTCTCGGGCGCCGCCTGCGCGAGCGCGGCGACGGCTAGCCCCGCGACCACCAGCACGGAGCGAAAGCCGACGAGTGTCATGCTCCGCTACTTCCGGTCGGGGTAGCTGACCGCCATGCCCGCGCGCACGTCCTGCTGGATGCCGTACTGCGGGAAGGGGTAGCGGAATCCGTTCTTCGCGAGCGCCTCCATCCCCGCGATCGCCTTCTCGAGCTGCTCGGGCGGCAGCGCCATCAGCATCTCGTCGTCGAGCACGCCGCCGTAGCGGCGCTCGGCGAAGCAGGGAATGGAAAGGCTCGGCTCGCGCGTGCGCAGCGCCCGGCCCCAGGAATCGGCGCAGGCGGACTCGCCCACCACGCTCCAGTCGAAGCGCTTGTAGCCGGACCATTGCAGGCCGTTGATGAAGTAGATCATCGCACCCGGAGTCGCGTAGAAGAGCGCGATATCGGGCGGATCGAGGCGGCCCGAGGCAAGCGGCGCCACCGCAAGCGCGGCATATTTTCCCTTCGGCACCACGTTCATCGCCTTCTGGTGCGCCGAGGCGTCCGCCTGCGTGGCGAACCAGACTCCCGTCATGTGCTGGCCCGAGAACCACTTCTCGTCCTGCCCGCCGAGGCCCACCACCGAGCGGCACTGGTCTCCTACGAGATCTGCAGTGGTGATGCCGACCGTCCAGCCCAGGCGCGCCGCCTGCCCGACGACCTGGTCGAGCGTGTGCACCGAGCCCTTTGGCCGGCGGATTTTCGGGATCGCCGCCATCTCGTCGACCGATTCAAACAGCTTCATACCGAACGGGATGGAGCGCAGGCGCAGCAGGCCCTCCAGTTTCGCGACCGTCTCCTTCATCGGCATCAGCGGCGCCCCTTCTTCACGTAGTCGAGCGATTGCTGCACGAGGTCCATGTCCTTCGCGAAATCGGCCGGGTCCTCGCGCATCACCTGCACCCATTCGCGCGTGCTCGCCACGCCGCCGGGCGAATAGGGGCCGATGTACTGGCAGGAGAACTGCAACTCGGTGGCGACCGCCGACGGCAGCCGCAGCCCCAGGCCTTTGTCGCCCACGCAGGCGAACATCTTGTCGCTGACGAAGTAGCCGTCGACGCCGCCGATCCGGCGCGCCTTCACGCCGGGCAGCTTCAGCAGCAGCGCATCGATCTGTTCCTTCAGCAGCACTCGTGCTGCTCCTTCATTGCGGCTTGACCCCCGCCTCCTTGGCGATCTTCTCGAAGATCCCCATCCAGTGCTGGTAGCGCGCGCGCAGCTGCTCGGGGGTGCTGCCGAGCGGCACCGAGCCCGCCTTGGTGAAGCGCTCGCGCAGCTCCGGCGAGGCGAGCGCCTGCTGGATCGCCTTGTTGAGCGTCGCCACCACATCCGCCGGCATGCCTGCGGGGCCCATGATGCTGCGCCACGCCGGCATGTCGTAGCCCGGCAGCCCCGCCTCGGCCATCGAGGGCACGTCGGGCAGCATCGCCGAGCGCTCGGCCGAGGTGACCGCGAGCACGCGCAGCTTGTCCTTGGCGGCGATCGCGCTGACCATCGCCGTGACGAAATAGTCCAGGCGCCCGGTCATGACGTCGGTCATCGCGCCCGCGGTGTCCTTGTAGGTGACGTCGACCGCCTTCACGCCGGCCATGCTGTTGAACAGGAACACGGCCCACCAGGGGATCTGCCCCGCGCCGATCGTGCCGAAGCTCAGCTTGCCGGGATTCGCCTTCGCGTAGGCGATCAGCTCCTTCAGGTCCTTCGCGGGCAGCGTCGGGCTCGACACGAGCGCGAAGGGCGAGGTCTCGATCACCGAGACCGGCGTGAAGTCCTTCAGCACGTCGTAGGTCGCCGCGGCATTGACAAAGCGCGCGCCCGCCATCGAGCCGCCGGCCAGCAGCAGCGTGTAGCCGTCGGGCGGCGACTTCAGCACCGCGGTCTGCCCGATCACGCCGCCCGCGCCCGGGCGGTTCTCGACCACGAACTGCTGCTTCAGGATCCCCGAGAGCTCGTGGGCCAGCGTGCGCGTCGCGAAATCGTCGCCGCTGCCCGGCCCCGAGGCGACGATGATCTTCACCGGCTTCGACGGATAGGCCTGCGCCATCGCCGCGCCGGGCACGAGCACCGCCGCCACGGCCAGCAGAGCGAGCCATGCCTGATTCAGTTTCGACATTTTTTCTCCTTCAGAACAGGAAATAACCGCCGTCGATCAGGAACGTATCGCCGGTGTGGTAGCTGCTCGCGTCGCTCACCAGGTACACGGCGATCGCGCCGAAGTCCTCGGGCTTGCCCCAGCGGCGCATCGGCACGCGCGGCAGCACCTTGTCCCGGAACTTGTCCCAGTTGAGCGTCTTGTCGGTCATCGCCGTCTCGATCCAGCCCGGCAGGATGGAGTTGGCGCGGATGCCGTGGCGCGCGTATTCCACCGCGAGGCCCTGCATCAGCGAGATGAGCCCGCCCTTGGTCGCCGCGTAGTGCTCCCCGCGCGGCACGCCCGAGACGGCCGCCAGGCTCGCCGTGCCGACCAGCGCGCCGCCCTTGCCGTGGCCGACCATGTGCCGCGCCGCGGCGCGCAGCGTGTAGAAGGCGCCGTCCAGGTTGACGCGCAGGACGCGCTTCCACTCCTCGGTCTCCATCTCGCCGAAGGATTTCACGTTGCCGCGGCCGCTTACCCCGGCGTTGGCGAAGCAGGCGTGCACCGGGCCCAGCGCCGCGACGGTCTCGGCAAAGCGCTTCTCCACCTCCTGCTCGTCGCCCACGTCGCAGTGCATCGCGAGGTGCTTGCCGCCGATCGCCTTGAGTCTTGCCAACCCGTCGGCATTCTTTTTCTC
Source organism: Burkholderiales bacterium (assembly GCA_041904885.1). Classification (GTDB taxonomy): domain Bacteria; phylum Pseudomonadota; class Gammaproteobacteria; order Burkholderiales; family SG8-39; genus RBG-16-66-20. The sequence goes on along the minus strand of JAYRND010000418.1, from coordinate 14,525 downwards.
GTTGGTTCCCCAGATGCAGACCGTGGCCCCCGCCTGCGCGAGCGCCTCGGCCATGCCCAGGCCGATGCCGCTGTTGCCCCCGGTAATCAGCGCGGTCTTGCCGGTGAGATCGAACGCTTTGTAGGCCATGAAAGATCCGCCCCTTAGAATTCAAGAATCATGAACGAAAAGTACGGTATTGGGCAATCGGTTTCGCGCTTCGAGGACCCGCGCCTCCTGCGCGGGGAAGGCCGCTATATCAACGACCTTGTCCTGCCCGGCATGGCGCACATCGCCTACGTGCGCTCGCCGCACGCGCGCGCGCGTATCGACCGCGTGGACGCGTCCGCCGCGCTCGCCCTGCCCGGCGTGCTGGGCGTGTTCACGGTGGAGGACCTGGAGCGCGACGGCGTGGGCACCACCGCGCCGAGCCTCAAGCGCAGCCGGGCCGACGGCCGGCCGATGTTCTGGCGCGCGCACCCGGGCCTCGCCAAGGGACTCGCGCGCTACGTAGGCGACCCGGTCGCCATCGTCGTCGCGGAGAGCCATGCGCTGGCGAAGGACGCGGCCGAGCAGGTCACGGTGGACTACGCGCCCGAGCCCGCCAGCGGCCCGGTGTGGGACGAATGTCCCGACAACATCAGCAATGTGTTCGAAGTCGGCAACCGCGGAGCTACCGACGCCGCGTTCGCGCGCGCGGCGCACACGGTGCGGCGGCGCTACACGGTGTCGCGCGTGCACGCGCAGTTCCTCGAGCCGAGAGGAGCGTTGGGCGAATGGAGCCCGGGCGAGGGCCGCTACACGCTCCACTGCGACGTGCAGTACCCGCACCGCGTTCGCGAGATCCTCGCCGGCGTGCTCAAGGTGCCGGAGCGGGACATCCGCGTCGTGACCAACGACGTCGGCGGCGCTTTCGGCGCCAAGGGCTGGGCGCACCTGGAGCACCGGCACGTGCTGTGGCTCGCGCGGCGCCTCGGCAGGCCGGTGAAATGGACCTGCGAGAGGAGCGAAGCGCTGCTTGCGGACGAGCACGCGCGCGACCTCGAGGCGGAGATCGAGCTCGCCTTCGACGCCGGGCACCGCATCCTCGCCTTGCGCGCCCGCAACGCGAGCGCGGTGGGCGCCTATATCTCCACGGACCGCAACCTCTTTCCCGGCTTCGCCAACCTGGGCTCGCTCGCGGGCATGTACGACATCCCGGCCGCGCACGTGCGCGTGGACAGCGTCTTCAGCCACACGCAGTCGCTCGCGCCCTACCGCGGCAACGGCCGGCCGGAGGCGATCTATCTGCTCGAGCGGCTGCTGGACGACGCGGCGCGAGAACTGGGCGTGGACCGCGTAGAGCTGCGCCGGCGCAACTTCATCCGCAGCTTCCCCTACAAGACCGCGCTGACCTTTACCTACGACTGCGGAGATTTCGAGAAAGGACTGGACAAGGCCCTTTCGCTTGCAGAATGGAAGAACTTCCCTGAAAGAAAAAGGCAATCCCACTTGCAGGGCAAGTTGCGCGGCATCGGCCTGGCCAACGCCATCGAGCGCGCCGCCGCGCCGTGCATGTAATACGCAGATATCCGATTAGATCCCACCGGCGGCGCGTGTCTGGTGGTCGGCACCAAGAGCCAGGGCCAGGGACACGAGACCATGTACCGGCAGATCGCCAGCGAGCGGCTCGGCCTTGCGCCCGACCAGTTCCGCGTCCTCGAGGGCGACACCGACGCGGTCGCGTTCGGCGCGGGCAGCTTCGGCTCGCGCTCGGCGGCGATCGGCGGCACCGCGCTCTGGCTTGCCGCCGACAAGATCATCGCCAAGGGCAAGCGCATCGCCGCGCACCTGCTCGAGGCCGCCGACAGCGACGTCGCGTTCTCGGGCGGCCGCTTCGCCATCGCCGGCACCGACCGCAGCGTGTCGCTGCAGGAGGTCGCGCGCGCGGCCTACGCGTTCGCGACGCTGCCCAGGGGCATCGAGCCCGGCCTCTTCGAGCACGCGACCTTCTGCCCGGTGCAGGAAACCTTTCCCAACGGCACGCACGTCTGCGAGCTGGAGGTCGATCCCGCCACCGGCGCCATCGAGTTGCTCAACTACGTGGTGGTGGACGACGTCGGCACCGAGATCAACCCGCTCACGCTCGGCGGGCAGGTGATGGGCGGCGTGGCGCAGGGCCTGGGCCAGATCCTGATGGAGCGGATCGTCTATGATGGAGAAGGACAGCTCCTCACCGGCACGTTCATGGACTACGCCATGCCTCGCGCGGGCGACCTTTGCGGCTTCCGCCTCGGGCACAACGCGGTGCCCACGAAGCTCAATCCACTCGGCGCCAAGGGCGCCGGCGAAGCAGGCACCGTGGGCGCGCTCGCCGCAGCGATGAACGCCATCGTGGACGCGCTGGGCACCGAAGCGATCGAGATGCCGGCGACTCCGGAGCGCGTGTGGCGCGCGCTGCATCGCCGATGAATTCCTGCCGCTCTTCGTTCGCCGTCTTCGCTCTCGCGGCGCTCGCCGGCGCGGCGGTCGCGCAGGCGCCCGCGCCCGGCACCGTGCTGCGCGACTGCGCTGACTGCCCGGAGCTGGTGGTCGTCCCGGCGGGAACCTTCCGCATGGGATCGACGGTCGACCGCGCGGCGAGCGAATCCGAGAGTCCCAGGCACCCGGTGACGATCGGCAACGCGTTCGCGGCGGGCCGGACCGAAGTGACGAAGGGCCAGTTCGCGGCGTTCGTGAAGGACGCGGGCTACGTGCCGGCGGGCAAGGGCTGCGTCGCGCTCAAGCTCCCGGACCTCGAGTGGGTCCAGGACGAAGCCCGCGACTGGCGCAATCCGGGCTTCGAGGGCGGCGAGGACCACCCGGTGGTCTGCGTCAGCTGGGAAGACGCGAAGGCCTACGTAGCCTGGCTCTCGAAGAAAACCGGCAAGGGGTATCGCCTGCTCACCGAGGCCGAATGGGAGTACGCCGCGTACGCCGGCGCGACCAGCCCGCGGCCGGGCGGCGAGGACGACAAGGCGACCTGCCAGCACGGCAACGTGTGGGACGACACGTACGAAAAGGCATACGGCTTTCCGGGACGCGGAGGAAGCACGCCGCAGGGCAGCGGGCCGAAGGCGGGCGACCGGCAAAATCCGTTCGACGTCAAGAAGCCGCCCTGGTATCTCGAGCGCCACTGGTGCGGCGATGGGCACGTGTACACCGCTCCGGCCGGCAAGTACCAGGCGAACAAGTTCGGCCTGCACGACATGATCGGCAATGCCTGGGAATGGGTCGAGGACTGCCTCAACTACACCTACTCGGGCGCGCCCGCCGACGGCAGCGCCTGGCTCGCGGGCAACTGCGAGCTGCGCGTGCTGCGCGGCGGCTCCTGGTCTGCCGTGACCGTCGACACCCGGATTCCGCAGCGCGTCTTCCGCCAGAAGACCTACCGGCGCGCGGACCTCGGCTTCCGGATCGCGCGGCCGCTCTAGGCCGCGAGGGCCTCCGCGACCGCGTCCATGCGGTCCTGGCCCCAGAACAGCTCGTCGCCGACGAAGAAGGTCGGGGCGCCGAACACGCCGCGCGCGACCGCTTCTTCGGTGTTCTTGATGAGCGCCTGCTTCACCTCGGCGTCGCCGGCGAGCGCCATGATCTCGGCCGGCGCGAAGCCGGCCGCGGCCAGGACCTCGGCGATCACCTTTTCATCGCGCATGTCGCGCGGCTTGCCGAAGATGGCGTCGAACATGGCGTCGACGAAGGGCGCGAAGCGCTCGGGCCTGCGCATCTGCAGGCCGATCGCCGCGCGCATGAGCGCGAGCGTGTTGAGCGGGAACCCCGGCGGGTAGCCGAGCGGCACGCCGTCCTTGCGCGCGGTGCGCGCGAGGTCGCCGAGCAGCCACTTGCCCTTGGCGGGAATCGTCACCGGGCTCGCATTGCCCTGCGCCTTGAACACGCCGCCGAGCAGCATCGGCCGGTGCACCGCGGCGGCGCCGGTCTGCGCGGCGAACTTCGGCAGCCGCTTCCAGGCGAGGTAGGCCGCCGGGCTGCCAAGGTCGAACCAGAACTCGAAGGATTTCGCCATGGTCGCCTCTAGGCCGCGTGCTCCAATCCGTCGGGGACGTCCTGGGTGGTCGCGCGGCGCATCTCGCGCCGTTGCGAAAGGTCCCAGCGCCGCCCGCGGTGCACCACCGCCCGGTTGTCCCACATCACCAGGTCCCCTACGCGCCACTTGTGCCGGTAGACGAACTCGCGCTGCGTGGCGTGCTCGAGCAGGTCGTGCAGCAGCATTCGGCCTTCGGGCAGCGTCATGCCGTGGATGTGCCTGGCGTGGATGCCGACGAAAAGCAGCTTGCGCCTGGAGCCCGGATGCGTGCGCACGAGCGGCCAGGTCGCCGGCGGAATGGCCTGCTTCTGCTCCTCGGTATAGCCGTCGTCGCCGAGCATCAGGCGCGAATGCAGCGCGTAGTGCTCGGCCTCCAGCCCATCGATCTCGCGCCTGAGGTCCTCAGGCAGCGCGTCCCAGGCCGCGCGCAGGTCGGCGTATTCCGTCTCGCCGCCCTTGGGCGGCACCACCACCGCGTGCAGCATCGAATAGCGCGCCGCCGGCTTCTGGAAGGAGCTGTCGCTGTGCCAGAACTGGTTGGCGATGTTGCTGAAGAGCTTCGGATGGTCGCGCGCGACCAGCTCGCCGTCGGCCCGCGTGTTCGACAGGTCGATCAGCTCGGCCTGGCGGAAGCGGTGCGCCTCCCCTTTGCGCAGCTTGCGCAGGCCCATGTCGAGCGTGCCGAAATTTCGCGCGAAGGCGATCTGCCGGTCTTCGTCCAGCTTCTGCCCGCGAAACACCAGCACCGCGTAGCGGTCCATGGCGGCGACGATCTCCTGCGTCATCCCGCGAGCGAGCGGGCGCGCCAGATCGATGCCCGAGGCCTCGGCGGTGAACAGCGGATGCAACGGCTGCAACGAGATCGGCATGGCGCGCGGGCTCAATTGGCGGTGATTTTCGCCTGCTTGACCACCTTCGCCCAGGTGTCGGACTCGCGCCTGCTGAAGGCCGCAAGCTCCTCCGGCGTGTCCGGCGCCGGCTCGACGCCCTGCTTCGCGAGCAGCTCCTTGACCTCGGCCGTTCCCAGCGCCTTGACGATCTCAAGGTTGAGCCGAAGGAGGATGTCTTTCGGCGTCTTCGCCGGCGCATAGTAGGCGTACCAGTTGGTCGCCTGGTAGCCGGGGTAGAACTCCGCCACCGCCGGCACGTCGGGCATGAACTGGTCGCGCCGGGGTCCCGTCACGGCCAGCGCCTTCGCCTTGCCGGCCTTGACGTGCGGGCCGGCGGCGACCGGTGTCGCCATGTAGGCTGAAATCTGCCCGCCCAGCATCGCCTGCATCGCCGGGCCGCCGCCCTTGAAGGGCACGTGCACGATGTCGATGCCCGCCACCATCTTCAGCAGCTCCCCTGCGAGGTGGCCGGCGCCGCCGATGCCGGAGGAGCCGTAGCTGTACTTGCCGGGGTTCTCTTTTGCGATCCTGATGAACTCGGCGAAGCTGTCCGCCGGCACCGAGGGGTGCACCACCACGAGGTTGGGGAACACCACCGCCATGGTGATCGGCGCGAGATCCTTGAGCGGATCGTAGGCGAGCGGCAGCAGGTGCGGATTGACCGCGATCGCGCCGACGTTCGCCAGGTAGATCGTGTGCCCGTCGGGCGCGGCCTTCGCCACGAAGTCGGTGGCGATGTTGCCTCCCGCGCCCGACTTGTTGTCGGTCAGGACGGGCTGCCCGAGCTGCTCGCCGAGCGTCTTCGCGATGATGCGCGAGACGGTGTCGGTACCCCCGCCCGGCGCGAATCCGACGATGGTCGTGACCGGCCGGCTCGGGAACTGCGCCTGGGCGAGCGCCGCCCCCGCCGCGAGGCAGAGCGCGGCGGGAAGAACACGCAAGCAATCCATCGACCCCTCCTTCGCCGCTATTCTTGACGAAGTCGGGGGCCGGCTCAAGCCCGGGTTAGAGGATGATGATCAGCAGCAGGATGGCGATGATGATCAGCAGCCATTCCTGGGTCTGGAAGCCGCCCGCGGGCAGCGAGTCGATGCGGGCGGAGAGCGCGGCGACTTCCTCGTCGGTCATCGCGTCGACGCGGCCCTGCACGTCGCCGGCCGGCACGCCGAGCGCCTCGAGCTTCTTCGCCACCTCGGGACGCGCGACCAGCGCCTTGACGCGCTCGCGCTCGGTTTGCGCCGGAGCAGCCAGCTGCCCGGTGCCGACCATGCCGGCGTCCGCCGGGCGGGCGAAGAACGCGGCGAAGAGGAAAGCCGCGACAAACGCGGTGAACAGGCGCGAAAGGCTGGTGTTCATGTTGTTGCCTCCTTGAACACCTTGGACCGCGCCGGCCAAGGCCGTGTTCGGGTCAATCCGTCGCCGGGCGGCGACGCGAATTCTCAGTCCGCCTTCACTCCTGCCTCCTTCACCAGGCGCGCCCACAGCTTCGCGTCCTCGGCGATGAAAGCGGCGAACTCCTCGGGAGATCTCGAGCCCGCCGCCTCCGTGCCCTCGCGCTCCAGCGCCTTGCCTATCGCGGGCTGCGCAATCGCGAATGCCGTAGCATCGAACAGCTTCTTCGCGGCCTCCTTCGGCGCGCCCGCGGGCAGGAAGAAACCGTACCAGAAGGAGATTCCGTAGTCGGGCAGCCCCGCCTCCGCCATCCCCGGCACGCCGGGCACAAGCGGCGTGCGGTCCCTGCTGGTGACCGCCAGCGCGAGCAGCCGGCCGCTTGGATTGGCGGCCGAGCGCACGTGCGGCAGCACCGAGGGCGGCGTGGCGAAGGAGAGCTGGATGTCGCCCGCCAGCAGCGCCTGCACCGAAGGCGCGCCGCCCTTGAACGGTACGTGCACCATGTCCACCCCCGCGGTGCGCATGAACAGCACGCCCGCGAGGTGCGGCGCCGAGCCGTTGCCCGAGGAGCCGAAGTTGAGCTTGCCCGGGTTCTTTTTCGCGTAGGCGACCAGCTCGCGCAGCGAAGCGATGCCGGTGCCCGCGTGCACGGCGACCACCAGCGGCGAGGAGGTCACGCGGCTCACCGGCGCGAGGTCGCGCCTGGGCTCGAATCCGGGCCGCGGGCTGATGATCGGGTTGACGAGGATGCTGGAAGGGCTCGCGATCAGGAAGGTGTAGCCGTCGGGCGGGCTCTTCGCCACGTACTCCGCGGCGATGCTCGAGCCGGCGCCAGCGCGGTTCTCGACGATGACCTGCTGCCCCAATTCCTTTGACAGCGAATCCTGGAAGCTGCGCGCGACGAAATCGGCCGCGCCTCCCGGCGCGAAGCCGACCACCAGCTTGACCGGGCGGACCGGATACGTCTGCGCCTGCGCGGCGCCGCCCGCCAGCGCGAGCAGCGCGGCAGCGAGCCAGGGCTTCATGCGGACCGGCTAGCGTACCGTCGCCAGCCGCGCGTTGGCGAGCGCGAGGCGGTCGACGACGTTGCGCGTCAGCGCCTTGACCAGCTGCAGCTGGGCGCCCAGGCTCATCTGCCCAAGCGGCGCGGGGCTGAACTCGGCGATCAGCAGGTCGGTCATCGCGTCGGCGGTGGCGTGGCGCGGCAGCTCGCCGCCCCAGATGTAGGCCATCTCGCCGAAGAATTCGCCGGCGTTGACCATGTTCAGCAGCCGGTTCTGGCGCACGATCTTCACTTCGCCCTTGGCGACGAAGAAGAAGCTCTCGCCGGGCTCGCCTTCCTTGACGATGTTCTGCGCGCGCGAGAGGCGCGACCACTTGCCCGCGCGCGCGAGCTCCCAGAGCTCGGCATCCGACAGGCCCGAGAGCATGGGCACGCGCTTGAGCGCGACGAATTTCTCGCTGTCCGGGATCGACCCCGGCGGCAGCACCAGCGCGCCCAGCCGCGACAGGTCCACGGCGAGCTCGCCCCAGGTCGCGTAGCGGTGCTCGGGCTTCTTGCCCAGCAGCTTGAGCATCGCCAGGTCGATGTCCTTCGGCAGCCCCTTGCGCAGGGTCGAGGGAGGCACCGGCGCCTCGGTGAGGATCTTCTTCACCAGGGCGTCCAGCGTGTCGGCGACGAAGGGGCGCTTGCCGGTGAGCAGCTCGTAGAGCACCACGCCGAGCGAGTACATGTCGCTGTGGTGCGTGAGCGGCTTGCCCTCGATCTGCTCGGGCGACATGTAGAACGGAGTGCCCATCGCCGCGGTCTGCACCGCCTGGCTCTTGCGCAGGAAGGCGGCGCCGAAGTCGGCGATCTTCACGTCGGTGCCCTGCACGATCATGATGTTGGCGGGCTTGATGTCGCGGTGCACGATGCCCTGCGCGAAGGCGTACTCGAGCGCGCCGCAGCACTTGAAGCCGATCTGCAGCACGTCCTCCACAGGCAGCAGCTTGTCGGGCTTGACGAACTGCGCGAGGTCGCCGCCGCTGACGATCTCCATCGCGATGTAGCCGGACTCGGCCTCGACCACCGCGTCGAGGATCGCGACGATGTGCGGGTGGCGCAGCTTGCCGGCGAGCGAGGCCTCGTTGAGGAACTGCGAGCGGTAGACGGTGCCGAATTCCGGGTCGCGGAACACCTCCGGCTCGATCGTCTTCAGCGCCACCTCCTTGCCGGAGAAGGTGTCCTTGGCAAGGTAGACGGTGCCGGTCGCGCCCTTGCCGAGCAGCTTCTGCACGTCGTACTTGCCGACCTGGAGGCTCAGGTCGAGAGTGAAATCGCCCGCCATGGACCCGACTTTACCTCAAACGAGCTGAACGAAAATCATTGCCAGGCCGACGATGGAAACGCCCCACACGCCGGTGCGCAGCCACGGAATCCCGGCGACGTAGACGAACGCGTAGGCGACGCGTGCCCAGAAGAAAATCTGCGCGCCCATCGCTGTGGCGTCGTTGGTCTTGCCCGCCGCCACCGCGACCAGCACCAGCGCCGCGAAGAGGACGAGGCTCTCGAGCATGTTGCGGTGGGCGCGCGCCGCGCGTCCCGCCCAGCCCTTGATCTCGGGCAGGCCTTCGCGGTTTCCCGCGAGCGTACCGAGTCCCACTTGCATTACCGCGCCCTGCACCGCGACGACCGCCTGCACGACGGTCAGCAGCACCGCCCACACGAGCAGCATCAATTCCGGTTTCATGGCCGATTCCTCCCTTGAATAGAGGGGGTTAGCATACTCCGCGTTACAACTTGAAACACTTGATTACCAAAATGCAAGCACGCGCAGAGGCGGCGGAGTTATGCTCTGTGTCCGAGAGGCAACCATGAAAACGGCCCGCATCCTCCTGGTCTTCATCCTCGGTCTCGCCATCTCCTCCGCAGCGATGGCGGGCGGCGGCTATCGCGGCAGCGGCTATCGTGGCGGCGGCGGCCACCATCACCACGGCGGCACGCGCTGGGTGGTCGGCGTCAACGTCGGCTTTCCCGGCTACTGGGGCGGCTATTGGGGAGGCGGCTGGCCCTATTGGCCCGCGTACTATCCGTATCCGTATTACTACCCTTACTACCCGGGGCCGGTGGTCGTGCAGCAGCAGCCGACGACCTACATCGAGCAGCCGGCGCCGCAAGCGCAGCAGCAGGGGCCGGTGGGCTACTGGTATTACTGCGCGGATCCCGGCGCCTACTATCCGTACGTGAAGGAATGCCCGGCGGGCTGGCAGCGCGTAGCGCCGCAGCCGTCGAACTGATTCCATGCGCGCCCTCATCGCCCTCGCCGCGCTGCCCCTGCTCGCCGCCTGTGTGTCGATGCCGAGCGGACCGAGCGTGATGGTGCTGCCGGGCTCGGGCAAGAGCTTCGACCAGTTCCGCGCCGACGACAACAACTGCCGGCAGTTCGCGAGCAACCAGGTCGGGAACACGCCCGACGGCGCGGCTGCGGACAGCGGCGTGAAGAGCGCGGTCGTCGGCGCCGCGCTCGGCGCTGCCGTGGGCGCACTGGTCGGCGGGCGCAATCCGGTGGCGACCGGCGCCGGCGTCGGCCTGGCGGGCGGCGCGACCATGGGCGCGGGCACCGCCAACCAGTCGCAGTACGAGCTGCAGCGGCGCTACGACTACGCCTACCAGCAGTGCATGTACTCGCTGGGACATCAGATTCCGGGCGTGAGCTCCGGCAACAACTACCAGCGCCGGCAAGCTGCTCCATACTCGCGCCCGGCGACGCCGCCTCCGCCGCCTTCGGCTGCCGCGCCCGCGACCAACATTCCTCCGCCGCCTCCCGGCAACCCCCCGCCGCCGCCGCCGGGCGTCACCAACTAGGCCGGGTCGAGCGGGTACATCGGCCGCCGCACGCGGCGGAACTGCAGCGTCGAGTAGTCCGAGGTGCACACGCCCTCGCCCGCGCACTCGACCACCGCGCGAGCCATCGGCCCCAGGCCCGCGCGCCAGTGCACACGGCTCTTGAGCATCAGGTAGCGCTTCTTCTCCGGATCGATGCCGAGGACGCGGAAGGCCGCGATGTCGTGCGGCTCGACGTGCCGCGAGATCACCGCGATCTCCACCTTGCCGGTGTCGAGCACCGCCGCCGCGCCCATGTCGGCCAGCTCGCCGCGCGCCATCGGGCCCTCGTTGCGGTACAGGCCCGAAACGATGCGCCGCACGTTCCCGCTCACCTCGCGCGGCCGGCCCTGGAGGCCCAGCGCCGGCATCGCCATCTTGCCGCCAAGCGGCAGCGTGACGCGCGCGCCGACGCCGGCGCGCTTCATCTGCTCGACCGCCTGCGGGTCGCAGATGGCGAAGGCGGCCACGTCCTCGAGGCCCGCGTCGAGGATGCCGCCCAGCACTGCCATGGTGTCCATGGTGCCGCCCGAAGCGCAGTTGTCGTAGTGATCGAGCAGCACCACGGGCCGCAACGACCCGCCGCCCAGGCCCTTCGCGCGGCGCAACGATTCCGCCAGCGGCTCGACGCGGTAAACGAACTCCTTGCGCGATCGCCAGGCCATGTCGAGCAGCTCGTCGCATAGCGCGCGCGCCTTGCCGGCGTCGCCGTCGGTGACCACCACCGCCGAGGAGCCGGCGTAGGGGATGTCTGCGTGCGGAAAGCCGACGAAGAAAGTTGCCGCCAGCGCACCCTGTTTTTCCATCTGCTTCGCGCGCGCCTGGATCTCCTTGTTGGGCGAATCCAGGCTCGACTGGCGCATGACGTGCGGCAGCATCGGGCGATGGCCGAAACTCATTGTCGGCCTGGTCTCTTTATTCAGTAAGGAAAATATGGGGCGCGCCGCGCGGGCGCCCGTCTCATACATGTCCACGTGCGGGTAGGTCTGGTAGCCGGCGATCACGGTGGCGAGCTGCCCCATCGCCGGGAACAGGTTGGTGTGCATGTCCAGCGCCACCCCGATCGGAACCTCGGGGGCGACGCGCCGGATGCGCTCGAGCAGCTCGCCCTCGCCGTCGTCGTGCGCGCGCGTCACCATGGCGCCGTGCAGGTCGAGGAGCACCGCGTCGCAGCCCTTCGCGACCGCGTCGACGATGCGGCCAGCCATCCATTCGTAGGCGGCGGTATCCACCGGCGCGCTGGGCGCCGCGTTGCCCGCGACCGGGTACAGCACTTCCGCGCCCGCCTTGTCCGCGAGGTCGATGAAGGCGCCGATCGCCGTGCCGGTGCCCGTGAACGCCTCGCGCACCGCGCCGCCCACGAGCGGCTCGGCCGCGCCGCGCGCAAAGCGCCCGAGCGGAGTCGGCACCGGCGAGAAGGTATTGGTCTCGTGCTTCATCTGGGCGATAACGAGCTTCATTCGTCGAACCTCGTGGTCCGGGCTATGCGCCCAGGAAATCGCTCTTGCCGATCTCGACGCCGTTGTGCCGCAGGATCCCGTAAGCGGTGGCGGCGTGGAAATAAAAGTTCGGATAGGCGAAGCCGAGCAGGTAGGCCATGCCCTTGAATGGAACGTCGTTGCCGCGCAGCTTGAGCACGATGTCCTTGCCCTCGCTGCCGTCGACCTGCCCCGGCTTCACCGTGGCGATGAAGTCGAGCGTCTTCTGGATGCGCGCCTGCAATTCGGCGAAGGTCTTCTCGGTGTCCTCGTGCTTGGGGACTTCCACCCCCGCCAGGCGCGCGACGGCGCCTTTCGCCGTGTCGCAGGCAATCTGCACCTGGCGCGAAAGCGGGAACATGTCCGGGTAGAGGCGCGCCGAGGTCAGCACCAGCGGGTCGATCTTCCTCGCCTCGCAGTGCGCCTGCGCCTTGCCGAGGACGGCGGCGAGGCTCTTCAGCGTGTGGGCGAAGCGCGGCGCGCTCGCCTGGTACATGGTGACGGTCATTCGAATTCCTCGTGCCGGGGATTTCGCGGAGACCGTATACTCTCACAGAGGGAGAGACGAACCATGGAAAAACCTTGGGCGGAAACGGCCTACCGGCCGGCCGCAGCGCTCGAATTTTTCAAGGCCGCCGGCAAGTCGGAGAAGGCGCCCGCGGGCACCACCTTCTTCGCCGAGAACCAGAAGGCGCGGCCGTACCTGTTCATGCGCGACAAGATGTACCTGCTGCTGGACGGCGAGGTGGACCTCGTCGCGCGCGGCAAGGTCCTCGGCACCGTGGGCAAGGGGCAGATCTTCGGCGAGATGGCCTCCATCGCGCACCTGCCGCGTAGCGCGACCGCCAAGGCGAAGACCGCCTGCAAGGTGATCGCGCTCGACGACGAGCAGTTCCGCAGGGGCCTGCAGAAGAAGCCCGACTTCGCCCTGATGCTGATGAGCATCATGATCGGCCGGCTGCGCGACACCATCGCGCGGCTCGCCGACCAGACCACGCTGCGCGGCGACGCGGTGGTGAAGGACTCGGTGGTGTTCGATCCGAAGCGCCTCGCGGACCTTGCCGAAGGCCTCTCCAGCGACGTGCCGGTCTATTTCGACCGCGGCAAGACCATCGTCGAGGAAGGCCAGCCGGGCCTGCGCATGTACGCGGTGATGGCCGGCCGCGTCGCGGTCAAGCTCGGCGCCGGCGTGGTCGAGCGGCTGGGGCCGGGCGGCGTGTTCGGCGAGCTGGCGCTGATCGGCCAGACTCCGCGCATGGCGAGCGTCGTCGCCGAGACCGACTGCCAGCTGCTGCCGGTCAGCCGCACCGCGTTCCTGCTGCTGGTGAAGACCAACGCCGAATTCGCCGCCTCGCTGCTCGGCGCGCTCGCCGAGCGCCTGCGCATGCTCACCGCGCGGCTGAAGTAGCCCCCTACTCCAGCTTCAGGTTCGCGTCCTTCACCGCCTTGGCGTACGCCTTCTGCTCGGCGACGATGCGGTTGCGCACCGCTTCCGCGTTCGTATGCAGGGGTTCGTGCCCCACCTTGCCGTAGGCTTCCCGCGCCGCGGGCGACGACAGGTACCTGCCCGCTTCCGCGTTCAGTCTCGCGACGACCTCGGCCGGCGCCTTCGCCGGCGCGAACAGGCCGAACCAGACGACGATCTCGTAGCCCGGATTTCCCAGCTCGGCGACCGTGGGTACCTCCGGCAGGAAACTCGAACGCTGCGCCGAGGTCGCGGCCAGCGCGCGCAGAGATCCCGCGCGCAGCTGCTGTCCCACCGGCGCGATGTCGGCCATCATCGCGCTGACCCGGCCCGATAGCAGGTCGGGCAGCGCGGGCGCAAATCCCTTGTACGGAACGTGCAGCAGGTCCATCCCGGTCGCCTGCTTGAGCATCTCCATGCCGAGGTGCGAAAGCAGGCCCGTGCCGTTGGAAGCGTAGGAAACCTGTCCGGGGCGCGCCTTCACGTAGGCGACCAGCTCGGCGAGCGAATTGACCGGCAGCGTTGCGGGCACGATCAGGAAGAAGGGAAAGTGCGAGACCATCGTCACCGGCGCAAAATCGGCGAGCGGATCGAACGGCAGCTTGCCGGCGAAGACCAGCGGCTGCAGCGACATGGTCGAGCCGCCGGTGAAGAACAGCGTGTAGCCGTCGGCGGGCGCCTTCGCCGCGGCTTCGGCGCCGATCACCGTGTTGCCGCCGGGCCGGTTGTCGATGACGAAGGACTGGCCGAAGGCCTGGGTAAAGTGGTTGGCGAGGAAGCGCGCCGCGGCTTCCGCGCCGCCGCCCGGCGGATACGGGATGATCACGCGCACGGGCTTCGCCGGCCAGGACTGCCCGAACGCGGGCGGGGCGGCCGCGCAGAGCGCGAGCGCAACGGCAAGCAGGATTCGCTTCATGGACACCTCCTGCGCTCACATTATCATGCGGCATGCCGCCGGCCACGCTCGCGCTGCTCTCCGCCAACATCGCGGTGTTCGTGCTGCAGGACCAGCTCGGGCCGCAGCTGGTGCTCGCCTTCGCGCTCTGGCCGCCCGGCGTGCCCGCGGCGCCCGCCTTCGAGCCCTGGCAGCTGGTCACCTACGGCTTCCTGCACGGCGGCATCGCGCACCTGTTCTTCAACATGCTCGCGCTCTACATGTTCGGCCCGGACATCGAGCGGCTGTTCGGCACCCGCTTCTTCACGCTCTACTATTTCGGCTGCATCGTCTCCGCGGCCATCGTGCACCTTGTGGTGACGGCCTGGATCGGCGCGCCGCCCGCGCCCACGGTCGGCGCCTCGGGCGCGATGTTCGGCCTGCTGCTCGCCTTCGGCTGGTTCTTTCCGCAGCGGCGCGTAATGCTGATCTTCCCGCCGATCCCGATGCCCTCACGGG
>JAYRND010000055.1:0-8846 GCA_041904885.1 Burkholderiales bacterium | reverse complement strand
GTCGTGTTGACGCCGGAGGGCGCGAAGATCATTTCGCTTTATCCTGCCCAGGAACTCCCCGTGGCAAATCAATATTGAAAATGAAAGGCAAAAAAACAGTTGGCTGGATCGGCGCCGGCCGCATGGGTGTCGAGATGGCCGGGCGCCTCGCGAAGGACGGGGCCGACGTCCTGGTCTGGAACCGCACGAAGGAGAAGGCAAAGCCGCTGGAGAAGTATGGCGCCAAGGTCGCCGACCAGGTCGCCGAGCTGGCTGCGCGCGACATCGTGTTCTGCATGGTTTCCACGTACAAGGACGTGAAGGAGGTCGTCACGAGCCTCCTCAAGGGCAAGGCGAAGCCGAAGATGCTGATCGAGTGCTCTTCCATTTCCCTGGAGGGCTCGGCGGAACTGCGCGAGATGCTGGAGAAGGAGGGGATCCAGTACCTCGCCGCGCCGGTATCGGGCAACGCCAAGGTCATCAAGGCGGGCAAGCTGTCGTTCGTCTGCTCGGGGCCGAAGAAGGCGTACGAGGAGGCGAAGCCCTTCCTCGACGCGATGGGCAAGGGCTCGAGCTGGGTCGGCGAGGGCGAGCTCGCGCGCATCGTCAAGATCTGCCACAACGTGTTCCTGGGGGTGGTGACGCAGTCGCTCGCCGAAATCACGGTGCTCGCGCAGAAGGCCGGCGTGCCGCGCCACGCCTTCCTCGAGTTCATGAACCAGAGCGTGATGGGCTCGACCTTCACGCGCTACAAGACGCCCGCTTTCGTCAACCTGGACTTCAAGGTGACGTTTACTCCTCATCTGCTGAGGAAGGACATGGACCTGGGGCTGGATGCCGGGCGCCGCTTCGAAGTGCCGATGCCGCTGGCGAGCGCGACCCGCGACCTGATCCAGTCGATGATCGGGCAGGGCTGGACCGAGCAGGATTTCGCCACGCTGCTGCTGCAGCAGGCGGAAGCCTCGGGATTACAACTAAAACCGGAGAACGTGGAGGTAGGAGATGGACTTTCGTAAAGGATTGCTCTTTGTAGCGGGGGCATTGCTCTCGGCGCAGGTTCTTGCGCAGGCGTACCCGAACAAGCCCGTCCGGGTGGTGATCGCGTTCACCCCGGGCAGCTCGACCGACATCATCGGCCGGGTGGTCGCGGCGAAGCTCCAGGAGATGTGGGGCCAGCCGGTGGTGCCGGAGAACCGCGTGGGCGCGGGCGGCTCCATCGGCTCGAAAGTCGTGGTGGATTCGGCGCCCGACGGCTACACCCTGCTCGCCAACTCCTCGGCGCACGTCGCCAACCCGGGCATTTACGCGAAGCTCCCCTACGACACGATGAAGGACTTCACCAACCTCGCGCTGCTCGGCGGCGGGCCGAACGTGCTGATCACCGCGCCCGATTCCGGGCTGAAGACGCTGGCCGACTTCGTCTCCCAGGCCAAGGCCAACCCCGGCAAGCTGAATTTCGCCTCCGCGGGAGTGGGCAGCGGCACGCACTTCAACATCGAGAAGCTGAAGATTGCCGCCGGCGTCGACGTGGCGCACGTGCCGTACAAGGGCACGCCGGAGGCCATCGCCGACACCATCGCCAACCGCACCTGCTGCTACTGGGCGCCGCTCAACGCCGCGCTGCCGCACGTGAACGGCGGCAAGGCCGTGGCGCTCGCGGTGTCGAGCGCGCAGCGCTCGGCGCTGCTGCCGAACGTTCCGACGGTCGCCGAGCAGGGCTTCCCGGGCTTCGACTACACGCTCTGGGTCGGGCTGTGGGGGCCGGCGAACATGCCGGCGGACGTCGCCGCCAAGATCAACAAGGACGTGCTTGCGGCGCTCGCCAGCCCGGACGTCCGCGACCGGCTGACCAAGCTCGGCACCGCGCCCGGCAACATGACGATCCCCGAGTTCACCGCCTTCGTGCGCAAGGAGATCGAGGACACGCAGAAGATCCTGCAGGCGGCCGGCATCAAGCCGCAATAGGGGGACGACAGTGGCTGCGTTGCGATGGGTGTGGGTTTTTCTCGGATTCGTCCTTCCGTACGAAAGCTCGATAGCGCAAACCTGGCCCGCCAAGCCGGTGCACGTGATCATCTCGTTCACGCCGGGGAGCTCGACCGACATCGTCGGCAGGATCACGATGGCGAAGGTCTCCGAGTACTGGGGCCAGCCGGTGGTCGCCGAGAATCGGCCGGGCGCCGGCGGGTCGATCGGCTCGGCGGTCGTCGCCAAGGCCGCCCCGGACGGCTACACGCTCCTCATCAACTCCTCGGCGCACGCGGTCAACCCCGCGATCTACGCGAAGCTGCCGTACGACACGAAGAAGGACTTCATCGACGTCGTGCCGCTCACGGTGCAGCCGAACGTGCTGGTCGTGTCCCCGGATTCGCCCTACAAGACCCTCGCCGAAATGGTCGCTTCCGCCCGGGCGCATCCGGACAAGCTGAACATCGGCCATGCGGGAATCGGCAGCGGCACGCACCTGAACACCGAGCGGCTGATCGCGGCCTCGGGGATCAAGGTCGTGCAGGTGCCGTTCAAGGGCACGCCCGAAGTGGTGGCCGCAGTCTTCTCCGGTTCCGTGCATGCCTACTGGGGCCCCATCTCGGCGGTGATGGCGAACGTGAAGGGCGGCAAGCTGCGCCCGCTCGCGGTCAGCACCGCGAAGCGCAGCCCGCAGCTGCCCAGCGTGCCGACTACCGGGGAGGCCGGCGTGCCCAACGCCGACGCCCCGCTCTGGTTCGGCGTGTGGGCGCCGGCCGGAACGCCGGCGGCCATCGTCAGCAAGATCAACGCCGACGTGCGCAGGGCGCTCGCCGATCCCGGCGTGAAGGAGAAGCTCGTCAACCTCGGCAACGACACCATGGACATGTCGCCCAGGGAATTCAGCGACTTCGTTGATGCCGAGATCGCGACCTACGGCAAGGTCATCCGGGACGCCGGAATCAAACCCCAGTAGGGATTTTTTTCAGGTCTTCCAGCCACGCCGACGCGCTGCCGTCGGAGGGCGCGCGCCAGTCGCCGCGCGGCGAGAGCGAGCCGCCGGAGCCCACCTTCGGGCCGTTGGGCAGGGCGCTCCTCTTGAACTGGCTGGTCTGGAAGAAGCGCCGCAGGAACACTTCCAGCCACTTGCGGATCTCGCCGAGCGGGTACTTGTCCCGCCACGCGGTCCAGGCGAGGAACGCGACCTTCGCCGGCGCATAGCCAAAGCGCAGTGTGTAGTAGAGGTGGAAGTCCTGCAGCTCGTAGGGGCCGATCACGTCCTCGGTCTTTTGATTCGGTTTTAGTTCTGGAGAAATTTCAGTACCAAGAACGCGAGACAGGGCTTTGTTCACTGCATCGTCGAACTGCCCGGATTTCGCGGCCCAGCCGATCAGGTACTGGATCAGCGTCTTCGGCACGCTGACGTTGACGTTGTAGTGCGACATATGGTCTCCAACGCCATATGTCGCCCAGCCAAGCGCCAGCTCCGATAGGTCGCCCGTGCCCACCACCAGGCCGCCGTGGAGGTTGGCCAGCCTGAAGAGGTGGCTCGTGCGCTCGCCTGCCTGCACGTTTTCGAAGGCGATGTCGTAGACCTTCCGGCCCTTCGCGTACGGGTGGCCGATGTCGCGGAACATCTGCAGGCAGGAGGGCCGGATGTCGATCTCCTCCGCGCTCGCCCCCACCGCGCGCATCAGCTGCCAGGCGCTGGAGCGCGTGCGGGTCGAGGTGGCGAAGCCGGGCATGGTGTAGGCGAGGATGTTCTTCCTCGGCAGGCCCAGCTCGTCCATGACGCGCGCGCACACGATCAGCGCCTGGGTCGAATCGAGGCCGCCGGAGACGCCGATCACGAGATTCTTCGTGCCGGTGGCGCGCAGGCGGCTCGCCAGGCCCGCGACCTGGATGCGGTAGACCTCCTCGCAGCGCGCATCCAGCGTCGCCGGGTCGGAGGGGACATAGGGGAATTTCTGGATTTTTCTGTCCAGCAAGATCTTTCCGCTCGGGAGCGGAACGGAAAAATCAATCTCTTTGAAACCCCCAATGCTGTTCGCATGGCGGCGCGCCGACTCGCCGAAGGAGTTCTGGCGCATGCGGTCGGCCTCCAGGCGCTCCAGGTCGATGTCGGCGAAGGTGAGCTGAGGCTCGCGCGCGTAGCGGCGCGACTCCGCGAGCAGCGAACCGTTCTCGAAGGCGAGCGCGTGGCCGTCCCAGGCGAGGTCGGTGGTGGATTCGCCCGCGCCGGCGGCGCTGTAGAGGTAGGCGGCGATGCAGCGCGCCGACTGGTTGCCGGCAAGGTCCTTGCGGTACTGGTCCTTGCCCACCAGCACGTTGGAGGCAGAGAGGTTGGCGATCACCGTCGCCCCCGCGAGCGCCGCGAAAGAGGAGGGCGGCGCCGGCACCCACAGGTCTTCGCAGATTTCCGCGAAGAGTTTCAGATTCCGAATTTCCTTCGATTTGAAGATCAGGGGCCCGAACGGCGCAGTCTGCCCGGCCAGAAAAACATCCCGGACGGCGCCCGTTCCCGGCGTGAACTGGCGCAGCTCGTAGAACTCGCGGTAGTTCGGCAGGTAGGTCTTCGGCACCAGGCCCAGCAGCCGGCCGCGGCAGAGGAGCGCGGCGCAGTTGTACAGCAGCCCGTCGACGACCGCGGGCAGGCCTACGAAAGCGGCGATCGGCAGGCCTTTCGAGCGCGCGAGCAGCCAGGCGAGCGCCTCCTCGGAAGCGCGCAGCAGCGCCTGTTGGTGGAAGAGGTCCTCGCAGCTGTAGGCGGAGAGGCCGAGCTCGGGGAACACCGCGACGACGGCCTTCTTCCGCGCCGCTGCGCGCATCAGCTCGAGCGTCGCCGCGGCGTTGGCCATCGGCTCGCCGATGCGCACCGGCGGCGTGGCCAGCGCCACGCGCGCGAAACCGTGCGAATAGAGGTTGAAGAAGCGCTCGCTGCTGGCCATGGGCACCATTTTACGCCACCCAGACTATGGTGTATAAAGCCATATATGTTCGAGGAAACCTTCGTCTCCGGAGACGGCGTCCTGCAGGCCAGGGTCGACGACGACCTCAGCTACTCGCTCGTGTTCCGCAAGGGCGGGAAAGTGCTGGTCGAATACGGCAGCGCAAGCGGCTACGACTTCAAGTCCGTGGAGAAGCTCCGGTACGACTTCGAGCGCGATGTCGAAAAAGCTCTATCTCAGGGTTAGCGGCCGGGACGATGCGCTCGACCGCTTCGAGGCGGCCTGGCACCTCGCCTCGGGCCGGCGCCCCCAGCCGCCGCTGGCGGTGCTGTCCTTCGCCGACCTGCCTCTCCTCGCGCAGACGCTGACGCCGGCGCGCTGGGAGTTGCTGCGGCGGCTCGCCAAGGCAGGGCCGCTCTCGGTATATGCGCTGGCGAAGCTGCTCGAGCGCGACTACAAGAACGTGCACACGGACGTTGCGCGCCTGCTTGAATTGAAGCTGCTGGAAAAAAACCCGGAGGGAGCGGTCGCCGTGCCCTGGCAAGCCGTCCGCGCCGAGCTCCGGTTATAGCCAGCCGGCCTTGCGGAAGCGCCAGAAGAGGAGCGCGTCCACGCCGAACATGATGGCCAGCGCGAACGGGTAGCCCCAGGCCCATTTCAGCTCGGGCATGTGCTCGAAATTCATGCCGTAGACGCCGGCGACCATGGTGGGCACCGCCACCAGCGCCGCGTAGGCCGCCAGGCGCTTGGTCACCTCGCTCTCGCCGATGGTGATCATGGCGAGGTTCACCTGGATCGCGGTGGTGATCGTGTCGCGCAGCGCGTCGAGCTGCTGGTTGAGGCGCACCAGGTGGTCGTACACGTCGCGGAAATACTCGCCGAGCCCCGTGCAGACGGGCGGCACGCGCCCGCCGTAGAGCTTGCCGATCGCATCGAGCAGCGGCCCGGCGGCGTGCTTCATCGTCGTGACCTTCTGCTTGACGTAATAGAGCGACTCGATGTTGGCGCGCGGCGAGGTATTGGCGAAGATGCGCTCCTCGATCGCCTCCAGCTCGGTCTCGATGGCGTCCACCACCGGGAAGTAGCGGTCGACCACCGCGTCCATCAGCGCGTAGAGCACGTAGCCGGAGCCGTGGCGCAGCAGCTCGGGCTCGCGCTCGCAGCGCGAGCGCACGCCGAGGAACCCCTGCTCGGTGCGGTTGCGGATCGAGAGCACGAAGTTCGGGCCGGTGAAGACGTTCACCTCGCCCACGTGCAGTTCCTCGCCCGCGGTCTCGACCACGTGCAGCACCACGAACAGCTCGTCGCCGTATTCCTCGATCTTGGGCCGCTGGTGGCCGTGGCGCGCGTCCTCGACCGAGAGCTCGTGCAGGTCGAACTGCCCGCGCATCTCCTCGATCTCGGCGTCGCTCGCGTCGCGCAGCGCCACCCAGACGAAGCTGCCCGGCTTGGCGAGGTAATCGTGGATCTCGCCCTGCGCGATGTCGGCGACCTTCTTTCCGTCCTGGTAGACGACGCAGTTGACGAGCATTGATAATCATACCGTGAGCGAACCATCGACACGCCGGGGCGGCCCCCCCTCGCAGCCGCGCGACGCGGCCACCGTCGTCATCCTTCGCGACGGCGGCGAAGGCGTCGAGGTCTACCTGGTCAAGCGCAGCCGGATGGTCGACTTCATGGCCGGCGCGCACGTCTTTCCCGGCGGCCGGCTCGACCCGACCGACGGCTCGCTGGAAGCCTGCGCGGTGCGCGAGACCTACGAGGAGGCGGGGCTGCGGCTGGAGGCCGCGCTGCTCGTTCCCTGGGTGCGCTGGGTGACGCCGGAAGTGTCGCCGCGGCGCTTCGACGCGCGCTTCTACCTCGCGCGGGCGCCGGAGGGCCAGGAGCCCAAGGTGGACGGCCACGAGGCGACCGAGGGCCTCTGGATCACGCCCGGAGGTGCGATGCAGCGCTGGCAGGCGGGCGACATGCAGCTTGCGCCCGCTACCGCGAAGAGCATCGACATGCTGCTCGCCTACGCCACGGTGGAAGCCGCGCTGGCCGACGCGGCGCGGCGGCCGCCCCCCGTCGCGATGCCGGTGGTCTGGAGCGACAAGGAGAGCGGCCGCGCCTACATTTCTCTCCCCGGCGATCCGCGCCACCCGTCTCCCGACGTGCTGGGGGGCACGATCCGGCGCTTCCACCTGGAGGAGGGGCGCTACCGGCCGGTGCGTGCCACCTAGGCAGGCGCCCGATAAAATGGCGGTTTTCCCCGGACCGGCCATGCCCGAACTCAGCAAACGCGCCCAGTCGCTGGGCACCGAGAATGCCTTTGTCGTGCTCGCCGAGGTGACCGCGCTCGCCGCCCAGGGCAAGGACATCGTCAGCTTCTGCATCGGCCAGCCCGACTTCCCGGCGCCAGTGCACGTGCAGGAGGCCGCCATCCGAGCCATTCGCGAGGGCAAGCACGGCTACACGCCCTCGGCCGGCATCGATCCCCTGCGCGAGGCGGCGGCGAAGTACATGGCCGGCATGCGCGGCGGCCTGCCGATCCGCGCCCAGGATGTGGTGGTGGGCGCGGGCGCCAAGCCCTTCATCGCCTACGCCATCCTCTCCTGCACCGACCACGGCGCAGGCGACGAGGTGATCTACCCGAACCCGGGCTTCCCGATCTATGAATCGCAGATCCTCGCCTGCGGCGCGAAGCCCGTGCCCGTCCAGCTGCGCGAGGAGCGCGATTTTGCCTTCGATCCGGCGGAGCTCGAGCGCCTGATCACGCCGAAGACGAAGCTTCTGATTCTCAATACCCCCCACAACCCGACCGGGGGAATCTTGACTCGTTCTTCGTTGGAACAGATCGCGAAGATTCTCCAAAGGCATCCCCATGTCTGGGTCTATGCCGACGAAATCTATTCCCGGCTCTGCTACGCGGAGGCCTTCTTTTCGATTGCGCAGCTGCCGGGCATGTACGAGCGGACCATCATTTCCGACGGCGCCTCGAAGACCTGGGCGATGACGGGCTGGCGCATCGGCTTCGCGTCCAATCCCGTGCTTGCGCCGGTGCTGACGCGCTGGATCACCAACACCGATTCCTGCGCCTCGCAGATCTCGCAGTGGGCCGCGGTGGAGGCGATCAACGGCCCGCAGGACGCGGCCGAGATGATGAAGAAGAGTTTTCTTGAACGACGTGATTTTATTCATGAGTTGTTGAATAAGACCCCGGGGGTGACCTGCAAACTTCCCGGCGGGGCGTTCTATGCGTGGCCGAACGTCACCGAGGCCTGCCGGATGATCGGCGCCAAGGATTCCGAGGAGTTCCGCAAGCGCCTGCTGCACGAGGCGGGCGTGGCGGTGCTCGCCGACATCCACTTCGGCGCGCGCGTGCCGGGCGAGGGCCAGCACCTGCGTTTTTCCTACGCCGCCTCGCGGCAGGCGATCGAGCAGGGCGTGGCGCGCATGGCCGAGTTCATCCGGAAGAACACGCGCAAAGTCGCCTGAGATGATCTGGCGGCCCAGCGTCACGGTCGCGGCGGTGATCGAGCGCGACGGCAGCTTCCTCTTCGTCGAGGAGATGCAGGAGGGCCGGCGCGTGCTCAACCAGCCTGCCGGCCACCTCGATCCCGGCGAGACCATCATCGCCGCCTGCGCGCGCGAAGTGCTGGAGGAGACCGCGCACCGGTTCGAGCCCACCGGGCTGGTCGGCATCTACCGCTGGTATTACAAGCCCGCCGACGTCACGTTCCTGCGCTTTTGCTTCGCCGGGCGGATCCTGGGTACTGTCGAGCGCCCCCTCGACAAGGAGATCCTCGCGCTGCACTGGCTCACGCCCGCCGAGCTGAAGGCGAAAGCCGCGATGCACCGCTCGCCCCTTGTGCAGCAGTGCGTGGACGACTACCTGCGCGGGCGCAATTTCGCGATCGAAGTGCTGTCGAACGTCCATGGCTGAGCGGATCGTGGTCGGCATGTCGGGCGGGG
>JAYRND010000417.1:0-17822 GCA_041904885.1 Burkholderiales bacterium | reverse complement strand
CTCCACGCTGCCCTCGACCATCGACCTGCGCCTGGCGGTGGAAGGCGACGTTCCCACGCTGGAACTGGATCCGGTGCAGGTCGAGCAGGTGGTGCTCAACCTGTGCATCAACGCTCGCGACGCGATGCGCGGCAGCGGCGCGATCCGCCTGGGCGTCAAGGCGGGCGTGCGCGTGCGCGCCGTGTGCGCGTCGTGCCGGCAGAAGGTGGACGGGAGCTATGTCGAGCTCTCGGTGCGCGATACCGGCCCGGGCATCGCGCCGGCGGTGATGAACCGGATGTTCGAGCCGTTCTATTCGACCAAGGCGCCGGGGCAGGGCAGCGGCATGGGGCTTTCGCTCGCGCACGGCGTCGTGCACGAGCACGGCGGCCACATCCTGGTCGACAGCATCCCGGACGAGCGGACCAAGTTCCGCGTGCTGCTGCCGGCGCCCGAGGGCGCGGCGCCCGAGGCGCTGCCGGCGGGGCGGCTGAACGGCGCGGAAGCGCCGGCGCGCGCGCAGCTGGCGGGACGGGTGCTGCTCGCAGACGACGAGGAAGTGATCCGCGAATTCATGTCCGAGCTGCTGGGCGACTGGGGGCTGGAGGTGGCGGCGTTCCCGGACGGCGAGGCGGCGCGCGAGGCGTTTGCGGCCGACCCGCAGGGCTATGACCTGGTGATCACCGACCAGACCATGCCGCAGCTCACCGGGCTCGCGCTGGCCGGGGAGGTCGCGCGTCTGCGGCCCGGGCTGCCGGTGATCCTCTATACGGGCTACGCGGACGACCTGACGCCCCGGCAGCTGGGCGAGGCCGGCATCGTCCAGCTCCTGCGCAAGCCCATCGATCCGGCGCAATTCTTCCCGGTCCTCGCCCGCCACCTCCCGGCGCGGTAGGGCGCGCGCCGGCGGTTACGGCGCTGAAACGTTCGTGTAGCAAATCCCGGGGGTCCCGCAATCGCCGGGTAACCGTCGCGGCCGAAACTGCTCCCGTGCCATCCCAAAGGAGAGCAGCAATGGACCGATCGAACCAGGGCAACCTCAACCGCATGGCGCGCGGCAGCCTGCTGCGCGTAGACAACCGCGCGGGCACGCTGGTCCGCGTCCGGGCAGGCGAGGTCTGGGTGACCGAGAACGGGGGCGGCGACGACCATGTCCTGCGCGCCGGGCAGAGCCTGCGTCTTCGGCGCAGGGGCCTCGCCATCGTGCAGGCGCTCGAGCACAGCGTGGTCAGCGTCGCGGCGCCTGAGCGCGTGAGCTTCGCTCGCCGGCTTTTCGACGCCCTGCTCGCGCCGCTGTTGACTTCCGCCGACGTCAACGGGAAAGGGCGGAACCATGCTTGAGGACCTCGTGCTGAGCGGCGCCACAGACGAAGGCCAGGCGCATTATCGGCGGTCACTGCGCCTGTTGCAGTGCTACCGCAACGATCCGCTCGTCGAGGCCGAAGCCGCCATCGCCGCGAGCCCGCGGATGCCGATGGCATATGCGCTCAAGGCGTGGATCCTCCTGCTCAGCACCGAGGCCGCCGCGCTCGCGCCGGCGCGCGAAGCGTGGACGGCGGCGCGCGCGCTGCCGGTGAACCCGCGCGAGGCAGGCCATGTACGCGCCATCGGCGCGTTGCTCGAGGGACGCTGGCGCGACGCGGCGCGCATCCTCGAGGACCTGTCGATCGAGTATCCGCGCGACGCGCTCGCGCTGCAGGCCGGGCACCAGCTGGATTTCTTCACGGGCGACGCTCGCATGCTGCGAGACCGCCTCGCACGGGCGCTGCCTGCCTGGCACGCCGGCATGCCCGGCTTCCACGCGATCCTCGGCATGCACGCCTTCGGGCTCGAGGAATGCCACGACTACGCGCGCGCCGAAGCCGCTGGCCGCCGCGCCCTCGAGCTCGAGCCGGCCGACGCATGGGCGCAGCACGCGGTGGCGCACGTCATGGAGATGCAGGCCCGGCACCAGGATGGCGTCGCCTGGATGCGCGCGAACCGTGAGGCCTGGTCCACGGACAGCTTCCTCGCCGTGCATAACTGGTGGCACCTCGCGCTGTTCCACCTCGACCTCGGCGACGCCGCGGAGGCATTGCGCCTCCTCGACGGCCCGATCGACGGCAAGGGGACGGCCGTGGCGCTGGAGATGGTCGACGCTTCCGCGATGCTGTGGCGCCTTGCGCTGCGCGGTATCGACGTGGGGGACCGCTGGCAGCGCCTGGCCGCGCGCTGGGCCCCTCTGGTGGCCAGTGGCAACTACGCCTTCAACGACGCGCACGCCATGATGGCGTTCGTGGGCGCCGGACGGTCGGACCTCGCGCGCGAGCTGCTCGACGTCCAGGCAGGGGCGATGCATGCGCCCGGCGACAACGCCGGGTTCATCCGTGATGTCGGTCATCCATTGTCGATCGCGATCCGCTGCTTCGGCGAGGGCGACTACGCCCGCTGCGTCCGCCTGCTGCGCGGCCTGCGGCCCGTTGCACACCGTTTCGGCGGCAGCCATGCACAGCGCGACCTGATCGACCTGACCCTCATCGAAGCCGCATTGCGCGGCGGCGAGTCCGCGCTCGCGGCGGCGCTCGTCGCCGAGCGCGCGGCGCGCCGTCCCCTGAGTCCGTTCACCCGGGTGCTCCGCTCCCGGCTTCCGTTCGTCAATCCCACCTCACAGGAGGCAGACCATGAACGCCATCGCCAGCCCCAATTTGCCTGACGCCAACCGCTATGCGCGGTGCATCGAAGCCTCGAAGCGCATCCGCTGGGACATCGAGCGCGACGTGATCCGCGGCCGCGACTTCGGCATGACCAGCAAGTTCCTGCCCGACAGCCTCGCCCGCATGGACGCGTTCGACTTCCTGCCGCAGCCGGAGAGGCGGTTCCTCAGCCAGGTCCAGGGCCGCACCTACGCCAACATGTTCGGCCTGGTCGAGCGCTTCGTCGGCGCTAAGGTGCTCGAGACGAGCCGCGGGCACTGGCTGGGCGACCAGGTCGCGCTCGAGGCGCTGGTGCGCTTCGCGGACGAGGAGCTCAAGCACCAGGCGCTGTTCCGGCGCCTGGAGGAAATGATGGCCGCACGCATGCCGGCCGGCTATTCGTTCGCCGCCGAGCCGAACGCCGTGGCGCGCACCGTGCTGGACAAGTCGAACTGGGCCGTGCTCGCGCTGGTCTGCCAGCTCGAGCTCATGACGCTCGCGCACTACCGGCAGAGCATCGAGCCGGACGCCGCGCTCGACCCGCTCTGGAAGGACGTGTTCCTGTTCCACTGGAAGGAAGAGTCGCAGCACGCCATCCTCGACGAGCTGGAATGGCGCCGCGAGGACGCGCGCACCGACGGCCCGACGCGCGACCGCGCGATCGGCGACCTGATCGAGCTGGTGGGCGGATTCGACGGCATCATCCAGGGGCAGGCGGCCGCCGACGCGGGCTACTTCGCCGCGACCTGCGGGCGGCCCGTCGCTGCCGGCGAGGCTGCGCGCATCGAAGCCGGCCTGCTGCACGCGTACCGCTGGCAATACATCCTTTCCGGGGTGCAGGTGCCGCATTTCTCCGCGGCGCTGGCGAGCATGATCAGCCCGGAGCAGCACGGCCGGATCGCGGCGGCGCTCGCGCCGCTGTACGAGGGCATTCACGACGGTGCAATGATGGCCGCCTAGAGGACCTCGTTCCAGGGATACACTTGCGGCGATGAGCCGCGCGGCAGCGATCGCCAACGCAGAGAGGTATTTCGACGAAGGCGGTTTTTTCGCCGACCTCGCGCGCCGGGTCGCGATCCCCACCGAGAGCCAGAACCCCGAGCGGGGCGCCGAGCTCCTGCGCTACCTGGACAAGGAGATGCGCGCCGGCCTGGAAGAGCTGGGATTCCGCTGCCGCATCCTGCCGAACCCAAGCTCGAAATACGGGCCCTTCCTCGTTGCCGAGCGCATCGAGGATCCGGCTTTCGTCACGGTGCTGACCTATGGCCACGGCGACGTCATCCGCGGGCAGGATGGAAGCTGGCGGGCGGGCCTGAAGCCCTGGGAGCTGAAGCGGGTGGGCGAGCGGCTCTACGGCCGCGGCACCGCTGACAACAAGGGCCAGCACACCATCAATCTCGGAGCGATGGCAGCGGCGCTTGCTGCACGCGGCAAGCTGGGTTTCAACGTGAAATTCCTGATCGAGACGGGGGAGGAGGTCGGATCTCCGGGATTGAAGGATTTTGTTTTGAAATATAAGGATCTGTTGAAGGCAGATGTCCTGATTGCGTCGGACGGCCCGCGGCTGCAGCCGGAGCGGCCTACGGTTTTTCTCGGCACGCGCGGCGCCTTCAACATGGACCTTGTCGTGGACCTGCGCGAGGGCGGCCACCATTCCGGAAACTGGGGCGGGCTGCTCGCCAACCCGGGCATCATCCTCGCGCACGCGCTGGCGAGCATCACCGGGCCGAAAGGCGAGATCAAGGTTAGGGAGTGGCGCCCGGACAGCCTCACGCCCTCGGTTCGCGAAGCGCTGGCGGGACTGGAGATCGACGGCGGAGAGGGCGGCCCGAAGGTGGATTCCGACTGGGGCGAACCCGACCTCACGCCTGCCGAGCGCGTGTTCGGCTGGTCGAGCTTCGAGGTCCTCGCATTCACCGCGGGCAACCCGGACAAGCCCGTGAACGCGATCCCGCCGCGCGCGAGCGCCCACGTGCAGCTGCGCTACGTGGTCGGCGTGGACCCGGCCGACATCGTGCCCGCGCTCGAGCGCCATCTCGCCGACGCTGGCTTCCCGATGGTGAAGGTCACGGCGGCCCGCGAGGGCTTCTTCCCCGCTACGCGCCTCGACCCGAAGCACCCCTGGGTGGTCTGGGTGAAGAATTCGATCGAGAAGACCACCCGGCAACCCACCGCGGTCCTGCCCAATCTCGGCGGCTCGCTGCCGAACGACGTCTTCTCCGACACGCTCGGCCTGCCCACCGTCTGGATCCCGCACTCCTACGCCTCCTGCAGCCAGCACGCGCCCAACGAGCACATGCTCGCGCCCATCGCGCGCGAGGCGCTGCGGCTGATGGCGGGAGTCTTCTGGGACCTTGGTGAACCCACGAACCTACCGCGCTAGCAGGCTGGGGGCGCTTGGCCTAGCGCTGGTAGCGTTTGCGGCCGCGGCGCAAGACATCCCGCGGGTGGGGGTGCTGAGCTTCACCACGCTCACGCAGGATTTCCGCGAAGCCTTCGCCGAAGGACTGCGGTCCGAGGGCTATGTCGTAGACGGAAACATCCGGCTGGAGTGGCGATCCGCAGACGGTCGCGCCGACCAGGCCGCACGGATCGCGAAGGAGCTGGTGGATCTGAAGGTGGACATCATCGTGGCGTCGCTCACGCCGGCAGTTCAGGCCGTGCAAAAGGCGACTCGCAGCATCCCGATCGTCATGGCGCCGGCCGGGGACCCGGTCCAGCAGGGATTCGCGGCAAGCCTGGCGCGTCCCGGCGGCAACATCACCGGCCTGACGGGTATCGAGCTTTCCGCGAAGCGGATCGAGCTGCTGCGCGAACTGGTACCGGAGCTGAAGAAGATTGCACTGCTGCTCAACCGTGCGGACCCGTCGTTTGCCGGTGTCATGGCCCGGGGAACGGAAGCGGGCGCGAAGCGACTCGGCATCACGGTGCAGGCATATACAGTGAAGGGTGCGGACGAGTTCGAGGGCGCGTTCGTCGCCATGGCACGCGAGCGGATCGGCGCCGTGGTCATCCAGCCCAGCCTTATTCCTCCGTCCGGCGCGATGGCGAGGGCGGCCGAGTTGGCAATCAAGCATCGGCTTCCCGCCATGACCCAGCAGGCGGCCTTCCCGGAGCAGGGCGGCCTGATCTCCTATGGCATCGATTTCCGGGATCAGTATCGCCGCTCCGCGGCGTACGTCGCGCGGATCCTGCAGAAAGGCGAGAAACCCGAATCCATGCCGATCGAGCAGGCAAGCACGTTCGAGCTTGTCGTCAACCGCAAGACCGCCGATGCGATCGGCGTGACCCTGCCGCAATCAATCTTGTTGCGCGCGACGCGCGTCGTTGAATAGCACGCCCGCCCGGGCGTTCGCGCTCAGTCGACGTTCTTCTCGTCCTTGTACATGACTTTCTGGCGCTGCGTCGCCACCCATTCGTCGATCTGCGCCTCGGTCATGGCGTGTGCGGGGTCGAAGCGGTTCCAGTTGACGATCTCGGCGAGCGACTTCTTCCAGCGCTTGTAGGGCGCCTTCGCGGGCGGGCCGAAGCACATGATGTCCAGCACGGAGAGCTCCTCGGGGATGCCGAGGAGCGGCTTCATCGCCTTCTGCGCCGCCTCCTGGCCGATGGCGGTGACCCACCAGACGTTGTAGCCGAGCGCCGCTGCCGCGAGATGCGCCGACATGGTGGCCGCGGCCACGCTCTGCAGCAGGATCCGCTCGGCGTTCTCCTTGTACATGCGGTCGAGTTCCGAGCCGTCGTTCAGCACCGGGAAGGCGCGCACCCAGCGGAAGTCGCTCGCCACCACGATCATGCCAGGCGCGGAGGCGAGGCCGCGGTAGTCGGGGGTCGGGAACTTCATCTTCAGCTTGGCGCGGCGCACCTGCTCCTCGCGGAAGTACTCCATGATCTGGTTCTTCAGCGCCTGTTCGGTGACGACGATGAAATGCCACGGCTGCGCGTTCGCGCCCGACGGGCTGTGCCGGGCCGCCTCCAGGATCAGCTCGTAGTGCTCGCGCGGCACGGTGGCCGACGGATCGAACGCGCGCACCGTCATGCGGCTGCGGATCACGTCCATGAGTGCGTCGTAGCGCGCGCGGCCGTCGGAAGGCATGGTTTCCCCTATAGAATGGCGGCCCCAAGAATACGCCGCAGCATCAGGAACGCAAGGAAATGGCCAAATACGTGTACACGATGCGCCGGGTCAGCAAGACCGTGCCGCCCCAGCGCACCATCCTCAAGAACATCTCGCTCAACTTCTTTCCCGGCGCCAAGATCGGCGTGCTGGGGCTGAACGGCTCGGGCAAGTCGACGCTCCTGAAGATCATGGCGGGGGTGGACGAGCCCACCGAGGGCGAGGTGATCCGGATGCCGGGCATCAACGTGGGGTTCCTGCCCCAGGAGCCGGCGCTGGAGGCGAAGAAGACGGTGCGCGAGACGATCGAGGAGGCCGCCGGCGACATCGCCGCGGCGAAAAAGCGCCTCGACGAGGTCTATGCGGCCTATTCGGAGGACGGTGCCGACTTCGACGCGCTCGCCGCCGAGCAGGCGAAGCTGGAGGCGATCGTCAATGCCGCGGGCGGCGGGCAGGAGCTGGAAATCGCGGCCGATGCCCTGAGATTGCCGCCTTGGGATTCCCGCATAGAAATTCTTTCGGGTGGGGAGAAGCGGCGCGTCGCATTGTGCAGGCTGTTGCTCTCCAAGCCGGATTTGTTGCTATTGGACGAACCCACTAACCATTTGGACGCCGAGAGCGTGGAGTGGCTGGAGCAGTTCCTGCAGCGCTTCCCCGGCACGGTGGTGGCGGTGACGCACGACCGCTACTTCCTCGACAACGCCGCGGGCTGGATCCTCGAGCTCGACCGCGGCTACGGCATTCCCTGGGAAGGGAACTACTCGTCGTGGCTGGAGCAGAAGGAACAGCGCCTGGAGACCGAGGCCAAGCAGGAAGAGGCGCGCATCAAGACCATGAAGGCGGAGCTGGAGTGGGTGCGGCAGAACCCCAAGGGCCGGCAGGCGAAGTCGAAGGCCCGGCTCGCGCGCTTCGAGGAGCTGTCGCAATACGAGCACCAGCAGCGGAACGAGACCCAGGAGATCTTCATTCCCGTGGCCGAGCGCCTCGGCAACGAAGTGATCGAGCTGGAGGGCGTCAGCAAGGGCTTCGGCGACAAGCTGCTGATCGACAAGCTTTCCTTCCAGGTGCCGCCCGGCGCCATCGTGGGGATCATCGGCCCGAACGGCGCGGGAAAATCGACGCTGTTCAAGATGTTGATCGGGAAAGAAAAGGCGGACAAGGGCAAGATCAAGATCGGGAAAACAGTGAAGATCGCGCACGTGGACCAGTCGCGCGACTCGCTCGCGGGCGAGAAGACCGTGTTCGAGGACGTCTGCAACGGCCAGGACACGATCACCGTGGGCAAGTTCCAGATGCCCTCGCGCGCCTACCTCGCGCGCTTCAACTTCCGCGGCGCCGACCAGCAGAAGGCGGTCGGCCAGCTCTCCGGCGGCGAGCGCGGCCGTCTGCACCTCGCCAAGCAGCTCATCTCGGGCGCCAACGTGCTGCTGCTGGACGAGCCGTCCAACGACCTCGACGTGGAGACGCTGCGCGCGCTGGAGGAGGCGCTGCTCGAATTCGCCGGCAGCGTGCTCGTCATCTCGCACGACCGCTGGTTCCTCGACCGCATCGCCACGCACATCCTCGCTTTCGAGGGCGAGTCGCAGGCGGTGTTCTTCGCCGGCAACTACCAGGAATACGAGGCCGACAAGAGGAAGCGTTTGGGCGAGGAAGGCGCGCGCCCGAAGCGCATCCGCTTCAAACCCCTCAAAGGCTGAGCTGTGCAGCAGGCGGTCCTGATGGCGGTGCTGATGGCGATGGTCTACACCGTCTCGCTGGAGCTGCGCGCCGAGGACTTCCGCTACGTCCTGCGCCACCCGCTCGCGGTGGGCATCGGCCTCGTCGCCCAGTTTGCGCTGCTGCCGGGGGCCACGCTGCTCCTCACCCTGCTTCTCGACCTGCCGCCGGCCACCGAGGCGGCGATGATGCTGGTCGCCGCCTGCCCGGGCGGGGCGCTGTCGAACGTGGTGACGGCCTTCGGCCGCGGCAACCTCGCGCTGTCGCTGTCGATCTCCGCCGTCGCGAGCGTCCTTGCGCTGTTCCTCACGCCACTCAATTTCAGCCTGATGGTCGCCGCCAACCCGGATACCGCGGCCTGGGCGCGCTCGATCGCGGTCGATCCGCGGGACCTCGTGCTCAGCCTGGTGCTGCTGCTCGCCGTGCCGATGAGCGCCGCGATGATCACCACGACGCGCGCCCCGGAGCTCGCTGCGCGCATCCGCAAGCCGCTTGCGCGCGCCGCGGGGATCGCGCTCGGCCTGTTCATCGTGGTCGCGGTGGCCACGCAGGCGAAGCTGTTCGTGATCGAGCTCGGCAGGACGCTGCCGCTCGTGGTCCTGCACAACGGCCTGGGGCTCGCGCTCGGCTGGATCGCGGCGAGCGCCGCGCGGCTCGCCGTCGCGGACAGGCGCGCGGTTGTGATCGAGGGAGGCATGCAGAACTCCGGACTCGCGCTCGGCATCATCGCCGCGCAGTTCGGCTCGGACCTGCAGATGATCGCGGTCGCCGGCCTCTGGGGCATCTGGCACATCGTTTCCGGCGGCACGCTTGCGCTCCTCTGGAGGCACCGAGCGGCTAGACTGCCGGCATGAGCGAGGGACTGGCAATCGTTACCGGGGCGGGGTCCGGAATCGGGCGTGCAAGCGCGATCCGGCTCGCGAAAGACGGGTTTGCCGTGGCGGCGATCGACCTGGACCTCGCGAGCGCGCAGGAAACGGTGAAGGGCCTTGCCCGGGCGAAGGCGTACCAGGCCAACGTCAGCGAGGCCGCGCAGCTGGACGCCGCGATCACCGCCGCGGTCGCGGACCTGGGCCCGCTCGAGGTCATGTTCAACAACGCGGGCATCCTCGACGGCTACTTCAACGTGGACGACATGGACGAGGCAGTCTGGCGCCGCGTGATCGACATCGACCTCACGGGCGTGTTCCTGGGCTGCAAGCGGGCGCTCCGCGAAATGCTGCCGCGCGCGCGCGGGCGAATCGTCAACATGGCCTCGGTGGCGGGCCTGAACGGCACCGGCGGCGGCGCCGCCTACATCGCCGCGAAGCACGGGGTGGTCGGCTTGACGAAGCAGATGGCAGTGGTCTACGGCGCGCGCGGCATCACAGTGAATTGCGTGTGCCCGGGCGCCATTCCTACCTCGCTGCGCGCGCATTCGCAATCCATCCTCGGACCGGGAGTGCCGGACATGAGCGGCCGCGGGGTGGTGGTGAACGAGGACCAGGTGCGTGCGCTGGTTCCGGTCGGCGTGCGCGGCACTGTGGAGGATATTGCCTCGGCGGTCAGCTATCTCGCCTCCAAGGACGCCTCCTACGTCAACGGGCACACGCTCGTGGTGGACGGCGGCTGGCGCGCAAAGTAGGCGGAGACAGGATGGATCTGCGGATCGACGGCAAGCGGGCGCTGGTGACCGGATCGACGGCGGGCATCGGCTACGCGATCGCGCACGGCCTCGCGGCCGAGGGCGCGCGGGTGGTGATCACGGGGCGGACACAGGCGTCGGTGGACGCAGCGCTCGCGAAACTGCGCAAGGACCTGCCCAGGGCGAAGGCCGAAGGCATCGCTGCCGATTGCGCGAGCGCCGCGGGCGCCGAGGCGGTGTTCGCCGGGGTCGCGGACGTGGACATCCTCGTCAACAACCTCGGCATCTACGCGCGGCAGCCATTCTTCGACATCCCCGATGTCGAGTGGACGCGCTTCTTCGAGGTCAACGTGCTTTCCGGCGTGCGCTTCTCGCGCCGCTACGCGCCGGCCATGGCGAAGCGCGGTTGGGGGCGGATCTTGTTCATCTCCAGCGAATCGGGGCTGAACGTGCCTCGCGAGATGATCCACTATGGCATGACCAAGACCGCGCAACTCACCATCATGCGCGGCCTCGCCATGGAAATGGCGGGGACCGGCGTTACCGTGAATGCGGTTCTGCCCGGTCCCACGCGCACCGAGAACACCGAGCGCATGCGCGCCGACCGGGCGAAGGCGGCGGGAATGTCCGTGCCGCAGCTCGAGGAGGAGTTCTTCCGCGTCTACCGGCCCACCACGCTGATCAAGCGCTTCGCTTCGGCCGAGGAGGTGGCCAGCCTCGCCGTCTACCTCTGCGGGGCGGGGGCATCGGCCACTACCGGCGCGGCGATGCGCGCCGACGGCGGAGTTGTCAACCAGATCATGTAGAGTTGCGTTGTTGTGCTTTTATCCCCCAGGAGGTACCCAGTGATCCGCAAACTATTCTCGTTTTCAACCGCTCTCCTTCTTGCCGCAGCGCTCCTGCCCGGCACCGCCGCGGCGCAGAAGAAGGAGAAGGACCCGGCCGCCCAGCGCGCCGAGGTGCATGCCGACGTGGTGAAGATCATCGACAGCTACAAGAAGACGGATCCCGGCATCGACAAATTCTTCAAGAGCGCGGTGGGCTACGCGGTGTTCCCGCGCGTGGGCAAGGCCGGCTTCATCGTCGGCGGCGGCGCGGGCGACGGCGAAGTGTTCGAGAAGGGCAAGGTCGTCGGCTTCGTCAGCGTCGGCTTCGGCTCGGTCGGGCTGCAGATCGGCGTCCAGGAGTTCAGCCAGATCATTTTCTTCGAGACCCAGGCCGCGCTCGACCGCTTCAAGCAGAACAAGTTCGAGTTCGCGGGCGGCGTATCGCTGGTGATCGTCAAAGCGGGCGGCGCAGACTCGGCGAACTACCGCGATGGCGTGGTGGTGTTCGCGCGGCCGACCGGCGGCGCGATGGCCGAGGCCTCGGTCGGCACGCAGAAGTTCACCTACAAGGCGGACGCGAAGAAGTAAGGTTCCCCGGGCGGGCCTAGGGCCCGCCCAGCAGCGGGAAGGCGCTGAAGACGTCGTGCTCGCCCACGGGCGGCGCGGCGGCGACATGCTGCGGGGTCAGCTCAGCCCAGGAGGTGACCCCGAGCAGTCCGAGGCAGGTCTGAACCTCGTTTTCGAGGATCTCCAGCGCGCGCACGAGTCCCGGTACGCCGGCGGCGGCGAGGCCCAGGCAGGGCAGCCGCCCCAGGCCCACCATCTTCGCGCCCAGCGCGATCGCCTTGACGACGTCGGTGCCGCGCATGAAGCCGCCGTCCACCCAGACTTCGGCGCGCCCGCCGACCGACCGCACGATCTCCGGCAGCACTGCGGCACTGCCCAGGCCGTGGTCGAGCTGGCGGCCGCCGTGGTTGGAGACGTAGATCACTTCCACGCCGTGCTCCACCGCCAGCTCGGCGTCCTCCACCGTGGCGATGCCCTTGAGGATGAGCGGCATCGCGTGCCGCTCCTTGAACCGCTTCACCTCCGCCCACGACAGGCCCGACTGGTAGGTGCTGCCCGCGGGCGCGGTGGCGCGCCAGGGCTTCACGAACCGGCCGATGAGGTCGCGCTCGCGGCGGCTGTACATGGCGACATCCACCGTCAGGCAGAACGCCGAGTAGCCGTGGTCGAGCGCGCGCCTGACGTGGTCGTCCACCCAGGCGTCGTCGCCGCGCACGTAGAGCTGGAAGATGCGCAGCGCGTTCGCCGCCGCCGCGGTCGCCTCCAGTCCCGGCTGGCAGACCGAGGAGAGCATCTGCGGCACGCCGAACTCCGCCGCGCCGCGCGCGGCCGCCGCCGCGCCACCCTCGACGATCGATTCGAGGCCGCCGATGGGAGCAAGGAGGACGGGAAGCCTGATTTTTCGGGAAAAAATTTCGGAACGGGAATCGATCCTGCTCACGTCCTTCAGGACACGAGGCCGGAAGCCGATGGAGTCGAGCGCCAGGCGGTTGCGGCGCACCGTGGTCTCGGTCTCGGCGCCGCCCACCAGGTAGGCCCAGGGGCCGGGGGCGAGGTTGCGGCGCGCCGCGGCGACGATCTCCTGCAGGGTGAGAAACTCTTCGCGCATTTCTGGCTTCGGGGGCGCGTTCATCGAGGCCTCAAGGCTATCATTCGGGGCAACCCCAGGGGGATGCGATGCGATTGCTGACGTATCAGTTGAAAAAGCGCGGCTCGGCGCCGCGCGTCGGTGCGATGAGCGGGTCCGAGCACCTTGTGGATTTGAAGTTCGAGGATATGGTTGACCTGATTTCTTCGGGCCGGGCCGGACTGATGAAAGTCAAGACCGCCCTGAAGAAAGGCAAGGCCATTCCTCTCTCTTCCGTTCGCGTCCTGGCCCCCATCCCGCGGCCGCGCAAGAACGTGTTCTGCGTGGGCTGGAACTACCTGGAGCACTTCGAGGAGGGCGCGAAGGCGCGCGCGCCGGGGGTGGAGCTGCTCGCGCACCCGACCTTCTTCACCAAGCAGCCGCTCGCGGTCAACGGCCCCTACGACCGCATTCCCCTGCACCCGGGCGTCACGGAGAAGGTGGATTGGGAGGTCGAGCTGGGCGTGATCATCGGCAAGCGCGGCATCAACATCAAGGAAGCCGACGCGATGAAGCACGTATTCGGCTTCACGGTGATCAACGACGTCTCGGCGCGCGAGGTGCAGAGGAAGCACGGCCAGCAGTGGTTCAAGGGCAAGAGCCTGGACGGCCACTGCCCGATGGGCCCCTGGATCGTCACCGCCGGCCAGGTCAAGGACTGGTGGGACCTGCGCGTCATCACGCGCGTCAACGGCGTGGTCAAGCAGGACTCGAACACGCGCCACATGTATTTCAAGATCCCGCGCATCATCGCCGAGCTCTCGGCCGGGCTGACCCTGGAGCCCGGCGACATCATCTCCACCGGGACGCCGGCGGGCGTCGGCCACGCGCGCACGCCCCCCGAATTCCTCAAGGCGGGCGACCTGCTCGAAACGGAGATCGTGGGGATCGGGTTGCTGAAAAACCCGATCGGCTAGAGCATTGCGCCCGGTTTCGCGAGGGCGTGCTTCAGCAGCTGGGCAGTGACCCAGTCGAAGGCTTCGTCCACCGAGTTGGTGCGGTGCATGAGCTTGAGATCCGCCGCGTCGATGGTGCGGTGCTTCACGAGCGCGTTGAAGTCGACCACCTCGTCCCAGTAGTCGGTGCCGAACAGAACGATCGGCATCGGCTTGGTCATCTTGCCCGTCTGCACCAGCGTGACGACCTCCATCAGCTCGTCCAGCGTGCCGAAGCCGCCCGGGAACACGATCACCGCCTTGGCGAGGTAGGCGAACCAGAACTTGCGCATGAAGAAATAGTGGAAGTGGAAGCCGAGCTCGCGGGTGAGCCAGGGGTTGTCGTGCTGCTCGTGCGGCAGCGAGATGCCGAGGCCCACGGCCATGCCCTTCGCTTCCGACGCGCCGCGGCTGGCCGCCTCCATGATGCCCGGCCCGCCGCCCGAGCAGACCACGAAGCGCCGCTCCTTGGAGGGCAGCGCCTTCGACCAGGCGGTCAGGCGGTGGGCAAGCTCGCGCGCCGCCTCGTACCAGCGGTTGCCTTCCTTGAAGCGCGCCGAGCCGAAGAACACGATGGTGTCCTCGATGCCGTGCTCTTCGAAGCGGCTCTTGGGCTCGAGGTACTCGGCCATGATGCGCAGCGCGCGCGCATTCTGGCTGTTGAGGAATTCCTTGTTGTTGTAGGCCTTGGGTTTCTTCATGGCGTCAATGCGGGCGAACCGCCGCTTCTATCCGGTCGTAGTATGCAGTCCAATTGCCGTCCGTGTTGTCGATTGCGAGCTTCGGCAGGTCTAGGCGCTCGAAAAGGCGATCCGTGAGGCGCCGATAGTCTTCGTACAGATCGCCCAGCCCGGTCTCGCCGCGCAGGTTTCTCCGGGTGCAATACGGCGCCTTCAGCTTCCATTCCGTCTGGTACCTGACCCAGTCCGCGCCGCGCGCGGCGCAGACGGCCCTGACGGCTGCGCGGACGTCGGCCTGGAAGAAGTAGACGAGCAGGGGATCGAGGGGCCGCAGCAGCTCGACTACTTCCCTGCAGTAAGACTCGATCTCGTGTTCGCCGGCTTCCATCAGGAAGAGGTGCGTCAGATCGCCGTGAAACAGCTGGCCGTCGAACAGCGTCAGGGTGCCGGACTCGCGCTCGCCATCGGCGAATGTCCGCCACTTTGCCAGCGCGCGCGCGGCCAGTTCGCGCGTGGAAAGATCGCGCCAGGGCTCGTACCAGTGCTCTATGCCGTCGGTGCCGCGGACGGGATGCGGGTCCGTATTCTCGTGCACGGCGCGGGCTGTCCGTCCCGTTGCCCGGAGCGCGTCCGCGAAATGCAAAGTGGCGGTCGATTTGCCCGAGCCCATGATCCCTTCGAAGATCACGACTCGATGCATTCGGGCCCGCGTCCTAGCCCCTTCCTTCGAACGGCATCTTGGTGGCCTTGATCGTAAGGAACAGGACGTTGGTCTCGATCGGGAAGCTGGCCATGTGCAGCACCGCCTCGCCGACGTGGTTGACGTCCATCAGCGCCTCGGGCTTGATCGTGCCGTCGGCCTGCGGCACGCCCTTGGCCATGCGCGCTGCCATCTCGGTGAGCGCGTTGCCGATGTCGATCTGGCCGACCGCGATGTCGTACTTGCGCCCGTCCAGCGCGCCGGTCTTGGTGAGCCCGGTCACCGCGTGCTTGGTGGCGGTGTAGGCGGCGGAGCCCGGGCGCGGCGCGTGCGCCGAGATGGAGCCGTTGTTGATGATGCGCCCGCCGCGCGGGTTCTGGTCCTTCATCACCTTGAAGGCTTCCTGCATGCACAGGAACATCCCGGTCAGGTTGACGTCCACCACCGCCTGCCATTTGTCCAGCGCGAGCTCCTCCAGGGAAGTGCCCGGCGCGTTGACCCCGGCGTTGTTGAACAGCACGTCGACGCGCCCCCATTTCTGCTTCACCGCGGCGAACAGCGCCTTGACCGAGTCCTGCTTGGCGACGTCGGTCGATACGCAGTACGCGCGCTCGCCCGCGCCTGATTCCTGCGCGACCTGCTCGAGCGCGTCCTTGCGCCGGCCGGCGAGGGCGACGTCCCAGCCGGCCTTCAGGAACGCGAGCGCGGTGGCCTTGCCGATGCCGCTGCCTGCGCCGGTGATGATTGCGATCTTGCCCATGCATGCTCTCCAGTGACCCTCGAAAGAGGGCGCATGGTAGCGCATTCAGAGCTGATTGCTACCCCTTGCGGCCGCGCTCCTGCCGCTGCTCATGCCGTCCTTCACGGAACTCTTCACGCCGTTCCTGGCGCTCGGCGCGGGGCTGTTGCGGGGCTTGCGCGGCGGGCATGGTCCGCTGCTCCTGGCGTTGCTGCGGCCGCTGTTGCTGTTGATGGGCGCGAGCCGCTTCCGCCTGCTGGCGCAGCTGTTGCTGCCGGGCGCGCGAAACTTCGGCCTGCTGGCGTTGTTGTTGTTGAAATTGCTGCTGCTGCAGCAGTTGCTGCTGCCGGGCGCGCGAAACTTCGGGCTGCTGGCGTTGCGCCTGCACGCTCTCATACCGCTGCCGCAGCTCCGGGGCGCGATAGTCGACCTGGCGGCGATGGTGGGGATCGTGCTGCCAGCGTGACCGGTCCACCACCACCGTGCGGTTCACCACCACCACGGGCGGACGGTAGTAGTAGGCGGTCGGATGCACCACGCGTACGTGGCGGTGGCCCCAGTCGAAATTGCCGAAGAAGAAGCCCACCGACAGGCCGACCGGCGTGCCCCACCAGAGGCCGGCGGAGACGGCCGGATAGTAGGAGTACGGGCGGGCGTAGCCCGGCCAGGGTGCCCAGGCCACCGGCTGGTACGCCGGCCACCACCATGGGCCGTACACCACCAGCGGGTCGTAGTAGGGCACGTACAACAGCTGGGGCGAGGCCGGCTGCACGACGATCGTCTGGCCCTGCTGCTCGACCCGGATCTGCTCGTCCGAGCGCAGGTGGCCCGCGGCCTGCGCGCGGCGGCGCAACTGCTGCACCTGGTCCATCAGCTGGGCTTCCTGCGCGAGGAAGGCATCGCCGAGCGAGCGCGTCCAGTCGAGCTGCTCGTCCATGCGCTGCAGGATCTGCGGGAAGGCGACGAGCGACTTGACGCTCGGGTCCCAGTCCTCGTCCTGCACCGCGCGCACCGCGGTTTCGCCCTTCAGGCCGGGATTGGAGCGCGTCCAGCGCGCCGCCTCCACGACCTCGAGCGGGTAGGTCGCGGCCATCAGGATCTGCGACAGCAGGGCGTCGGGATAGAGGGCGACCGGCGCGAGCATCTGGTCGAGTTCGGCCTGCGAGTAGCTGCGCGGCGCGGGCTGCGCAACGGCGGAAACGGCGACCAGCAGGGAAACGAGCAGTACGGCGAAGCGGCGGGCGAGGAGAGTCATGGTTGCCTCCAGTGCCCATTCGACACGCAACGGCGGCGCAAGTCCGCTCGCAATCGTTCGAAATTGCAACAGGATGTAAGGCGGCCCCGCCGGCCGCCGGCTCAGTTGCCGATCGGCACCACGCGGTATTCGGCGATCTCGTCGCGTGTCTTCAGCTCCGCGCACATGCGCTGCACGCTCGCCTCGCTGTCGGCGCGGATGGTCATGCGGTATTCGGCCACCCCCTCGCCGCGCCGGAAGCGCCAGCTCAGGCGCGACACCGACATGCCGTGGCGTGCGACGAACTTGCGCAGCTCGGCCTCGGCCATGGCGCGGGATTCCTCGGCCCGCAGCGTGAAGTCGTAGTAGAGCAGGGCGGGCATGCGCGACTCGATCCAGCGGAACAGCGACAGCGTGCCCAGGGTCAGCGCGGCAGCCAGCCCGGCAGGCACGTAGAAGCCGATCCCCACGAGGATGCCGATCGAGGCCGTGATCCAGATCGACGCCGCGGTGGTGAGGCCGCGAACGGTGAGCCCCTCCTTGATGATCGCGCCCGCGCCGAGGAAGCCGATGCCGGTCATGATTCCCTGCGCCATGCGGGTCGGGTCGACCTGGACCCGCGCCTGTCCGCCCCCGGTGAACCACAGCGCCTCGTACACCGTGACCAGCATCAGCACCGAGGAGGCGAGGCAGACCAGCGCGTGCGTCCGGAAGCCGGCCGGACGGCCCTGGTAGCTGCGCTCCATGCCGATCAGCGCGCCGATGGCGAGCGCGGCGAGCAGCCGCAGCGCGATCTCGAGATAGAGGGCTTCCTGAGCTGGCATCGCCCCATTCTGACACTTTGTCAACGACGCGCAACCGGCTGCGTTAGACTTCGGGCCAGGAGGAACCTGTGAAGCGAATTCT
>JAYRND010000416.1:0-4392 GCA_041904885.1 Burkholderiales bacterium | reverse complement strand
GCCTGCGACAACTGCTTTCCGGTTGCTTCCAGGTCGATCGCCTGCCCGCCGGCCATGCCGCGCGAGCCGCAGGCGATCGCCAGCAGGCGCACCATCTCCATGTGCGCAGCCGGATCGTCGCTGAGCCTGTGCTCGGCGATCAGCTGGAAGGCGAGCGTCTGCAGCGCGTCGCCAACCAGCAGCGCGGTCGCCTCGTCGTACTCGACGTGCACCGTGGGCTTGCCGCGGCGCAGGACGTCGTCGTCCATGCACGGCATGTCGTCGTGGACCAGCGAGTAGGCGTGGATCATCTCCACCGCGGACGCCACCACCTCGAGGCGCGATGCGTCGGCGGCCGAGAGTTCGCCGGCTGCGAAGGCGAGCAGCGGCCGCACCCGCTTGCCGCCGCCGAGCGTGGCATAGCGCATGGCCGCATGCAGGCGCGCCGGCGCCTGCTGCACTCCCGGCAGTGCGCGCTCCAGATGCGCCTCCACGCGCGCCTGGACGGAACTCATCCAGGCGGCGAATTCGGCTTCAGCCGCGATCGCCGTCATCGGAGGTGCCGCCCGTGGACCGGAGGGTCTCGTTCCCCAGCGGCTTGAGCGCCTCTCCTTCCAGCACCCGCACTTGCTGCTGCGCGGCCGTCAGGCGCTCGCGGCACTGCTTGGCCAGCTCCAGGCCGCGCTTGTGTGCCGCCAGCGACTGCTCCAGCGTGAGGCCGCCGTCTTCCATCTTCGCGACCAGGGTCTCGAGCTCTGCCATGGCCTTCTCGAAGCTCGGCTCGGCGGCTCCCGGTTCTTTCTTGCGCATAGGGGATTGCCACCATAACCGAGGGGCCTTGGCGGGTCAAACCTGGAATCATGTAAAATCCCGCGCCTTTAAGCACTTACGGAATGTCTGCCCCCGCCACTCCCGCGCAAGTCCGGCCCGCGCACTGCCAGCTCCCGGTCTCCTGGTATTTCGATCCCGAGATCTTTGCGCGCGAGCAGCGCCTGTTCGCAGCGGGCGCCAACTACGTCGGCCACGAGCTGATGGTGCCGGAGGTCGGCGACTACCACACGCTCGACTGGATGGACCACTCGAAGGTGCTGGTGCGAAACGCCTCTGGTGTCGAGCTGCTGTCGAACGTCTGCCGCCACCGCCAGTCGATCATGCTGGAGGGCCGCGGCAACCTGCAGAACATCGTCTGCCCGCTGCACCGCTGGACCTACGACCTGAAGGGGGAACTGCTCGGCGCGCCGCGCTTCGCGCAGACGCCCTGCGTGAAGCTCGAGTCGACGCCGCTCACGCGCTGGAACGGGCTCCTCTTTGCCGGGCCACGCGACCCGCGCCAGGACCTGGCCGGCATGGAAACCGCTGCCGACTTCGACTTTTCCGGCTACGTGCTCGACCGCGTCGAGACCACCGATTACCGCTGCAACTGGAAGACGTTCGTAGAGGTCTACCTGGAGGTCTACCACGTGGACCCGTTCCACGCGGGCCTGGGCAACTTCGCCAATTGCGACGGATTTCGCATCGACGCCGGCGAGCACTACTCGGTGCAGGTCGTGCCGGCGAAGAACGGCCTCGCGGCGCCCGGCACGCCGGTCTACCGCAAATGGCACGAGGCATGCCTCGCGCAGCTGCGCGGCGCGACGCCCAAGCACGGCGCGCTCTGGGCGAGCTACTTCCCGGGACTCACGCTCGAGTGGTACCCGAACGTGCTGGTCGTCTCGAACCTGATCCCGCGCTCGCCGGAACTCACCACCAACGTGGTCGAGTTCTACTATCCCGAGGAAATCGTCCACTTCGAGCGCGAATTCATCGAAGCACAGCAGGCCGCGTACAGGGAGACTGCGATCGAGGACGACGATATCCAGCAGCGCATGGACCGCGGCCGCCGCGCGCTCTGGCAGGCCGGCCGCGACGACGCCGGCCCCTACCAATCCCCGATGGAGGACGCGATGGTGCACTTTCACGAATGGCTGCGGCGCGAGCTGGGGGAGCCGGCGTGAACGCGCTCGTCTCGACCGAGGAACTCGCGGCGCACCCGGAGTGGCGGATATTCGACTGCCGCCACGACCTCGCCAATCCAGCGCTCGGCGAACAGCAGTACCAGGAAGCGCATATCCCCGGCGCCTCGTTCGCGCACCTCGACCGCGACCTCTCGGGCGCGACGACGGGCAAGAATGGCCGCCATCCGCTGCCCGAGGCGAAGTCCTTCATTGCCTGGCTGGGTCGCCAGGGCCTCAAGCCCACCGACACGGTGGCGTGCTACGACGGCGGCCCGGGCACCATGGCCTCGCGACTTTGGTGGATGCTGCGCTGGGTAGGCCACGAGCAGGTAGCAGTGCTCGATGGTGGACTCGCGAAGTGGCAGCGCGAGGGCAGGCCGGTTACTGCAGAGGTGCCGGCATTCGAGGCGGCGCCCTACCCGGGCAAAGCCAGGGCC
Organism: Burkholderiales bacterium; assembly: GCA_041904885.1. GTDB lineage: Bacteria > Pseudomonadota > Gammaproteobacteria > Burkholderiales > SG8-39 > RBG-16-66-20. Next base: position 1,982 of record JAYRND010000416.1, on the reverse strand, counting down.
TCGATGCACGCCAGCCTCGCGCTGGTCGAAAAGAAGCTGAAGCGCGCGGCCCTGCTGGATGCGCGCGCTCCCGCGCGCTACCGCGGCGAGCAGGAGCCGATCGACCCGGTCGCCGGGCGCATTCCCGGAGCGAAGAACCGCTTCAGCAACGACAACCTGACCGCCGAGGGCGTATTCAAGAGCCCGGAGGCGCTGCGCGCCGAATTCGAGGCAGTGCTTGCCGGACGCACGCCTGCCGAGGTCATCCAGTATTGCGGCTCGGGCGTCGCCGCCTGCCACAACGCGCTGGCGATGGAGCTGGCGGGAATGCCCGGCTCGCGCGTCTACATCGGCTCCTGGAGCGAGTGGTCGACGGATCCTGCGCGGCCGATCTCGCGCAGCGCCTAGGCGCGTCTTGCTGGCCGACGCGCTCCTCGTCGTCCACTTCCTCATCGCAGCATTCATCGTCGGCGGCCTGATCCTCGTCTGGATCGGCGCGCTCGCCGGCTGGGCCTGGATCCGCAATCCCTGGTTCCGCTACCTGCATCTCGCCGCGATCGCTTTCGTCGCGCTCGAGGCGATCGCCGGCATGGTATGCCCCCTTACCGCCTGGGAGGACGCGCTGCGCGGCGGCGCGAGGCCCGAAAGCTTCATTGGCCGCTGGGTGGCGCGCCTGCTCTACTATCGCGCGCCGGAATGGGTGTTCACTGCTGCCTACTGCGCGTGGACCGCGGCCAGCCTGCTCACCCTCGGGCTCGTGCCTCCCAGGCGAAGAGCTGGCTGAATACGGCCTCGCGGATATCGCGGCGCGAAAGCACGAGGTCGTGCAGCGCGCCCGGGAATGAAAGCACGGTGACGTCCGGCCCCAGGCTGCGCGACCAGCGCGCGATCGACTTCCAGGCGAGCACGATGTCCGCCTCGTCCGAGTGCATCGACAGCACGGGGATCCGCAGATTCAGGCCTGCATGCACTTTCGCATGCGCGACGAAGATCGCGCGCACCCAGCCGAAATACGCGGGAAAGCCCATCAGCGGCTTCAGCGAGAGGTCGAAATCCCACTCGCCCTCCCAGTTCCGGTGCAGGCTGCGCACATACTCGGGCAGCACCGCCTTGGGGTCGCTCATGAAGGGCGAGAACCAGCCGAGCATCTGCGCGACACGCAGCTTCGCCTTGTGCGATTCCCGCCAGTCGAGAAACGGGCTGTTCAGCCACAGCGCGCGCACCTGGTCCTTCCTTTCGCCTTCATGGCCGTACAGGGAGCAGATCAGTCCACCGGTCGAATGTCCGGCGAGCAGCACGTCGGCGCCGATCACCCCCAGAGCCTGCGTGATGTCGTCGTAGTACTCGGCGATGTCCTTGCAGAAACAGGCGTGCTGGTGCGCCAGCAGCGAGCGCCCGTGCTTGCGCAGGTCGAGCGCGTAGAACGCGTAGCCTTCGGCGGCAAAGCGCTCCGCCATGTGGCGCTGGAAGAAGTAGTCGATGAAGCCGTGCACGTAGAGCACTGCCCCCCTGGGCGCATCGCCCGCGGGCAGGCGCACCAGGGTGGCGACCACCCGGCCGTCGTAGTCGTCGGGCGCGGGCAGTTCCAGCGCCTCGAAGCCCGGCAGCAGGCGGTCCGGAGTCCAGGTGCTCATGGCGTGCGCGCGCGCCGCAGGAGCAGCGCCCCGGCCGCTGCCGCGGGCAAGAGGATGGCGGCCCCGAGCAGCTCCATCTCCGCGTTCGACAGCGGCATGATGCCGCCGCCGGGGGTGGCAAGCACCACTCCGCCAATCATGTAGGCGATGCGCAGCGGCCATTCGAAGGGAGCCGCGCGCCTCAGGTCGCCCAAGCCAAGCTGGTAGCCCTGGATACCGCCGCAGATGAAGATCGCGCCCAGGCCGGCGGTCAACGTCAGGTACAGAGCCTCGTGCCAGGGTCCCTGCAGGACGAATGCCGGATTGAGCACGAAGAAGAACGGCAGGAAATAGATGATGCTGCCCACGCGCATCGATTCCCAGCCGGTT
>JAYRND010000415.1:0-2879 GCA_041904885.1 Burkholderiales bacterium | reverse complement strand
TGATGCCGGCGAGGGCGATCATCCCGATCATCGAGGTCGCGGTGAAGTTCGCGCCGAGCAGGGCGTGGCCCGGCATCACGCCGATGATCGTCAGCGGGATCGGCGCCATGATCACGAGCGGCGCGAGGTAGGAGCGGAACTGGGCGACCACGAGCAGGTAGATGAGCACGAGCCCCACCGCGTAGGCGAGCCCCATGTCGCGGAACGTCTCGTAGGTGACCTGCCACTCGCCGTCCCACTTGAGCGCGTACTGCCGGTAGGGATCCGCAGGCTGGCGGATGAAATACTCGCCCAGCTTGCCGCCTTCCTCGAGCGGCGCGTCCGCCAGCTTCGCCCGCGCGGCGAACATGCCGTAGAGCGGGCTGTCGACGCGCCCCGCCTGGTCGCCGACCACGTACACCACCGGCAGCAGGTCCTTGTGGTAGATCGGGCGGTCGCGGTCGTTCTCGACCGGCCGCACCAGCTCCGAGAGCGGCACGAGGGCCCCCGAGGGCGCGCGCAGCGTGAGCTTGAGGAATTCGGCCAGCTCGCCGCGGCGCTCGGCCGGCAGCGTGATGCGCACGGGCACCTCGTACTTGGACACGCCGTCGTGGACCGGCGTGACGTTCGCGCCCGAGAGGCCGATGCGCACCGTTTCCACGACATCGCGGCGCGAGACGCCGGCGAGCGCGGCCTTCGCCTGGTCCACCTTGAGCTGGATGCGCGGCGCCGCGTCCTCCACCGAGTCGTCGATGGCGACGATGTCGGCGGTGTCGGCGAAGGCCTGCCGCACGCGCTTGGCCACCCGGATCCGGCCGGACTCGTCCGGCCCGTAGACCTCGGCGACGATGGGCGAGAGCACCGGCGGCCCCGGCGGTACCTCCACCACTTTGACTTTCGCCCCCCACTTCTGCGCGATCGCCTCCAGCGGCGGCCGCACCGACTGCGCGATCTCGTGGCTCTGGCGGCGCCGCGCATCCTTGGGCTGCAGGTTCACCTGCAGGTCGCCCAGCTCGGAAGCGTCGCGCAGGTAGTACTGGCGCACCAGGCCGTTGAAGTTGATCGGCGCGGCGAGCCCGGCGTAGGCCTGGTAGTCGGTCACCTCGGGCACCGTCGCGAGCTGCGCGCCCATCTCGTGCAGCGCCGCGGCCGTGACCTCCACCGGCGTGCCCGCCGGCATGTCCACCACCACCTGGAACTCCGACTTGTTGTCGAAGGGCAGCATCTTCAGCACCACCAGCTTCACGCCGGCGAGGCCGACCGAAGCGAGGATGAGAGCGAGGATGGCGTAGAGCAGCTTTCGGCGGTTTCCCGGTGACTCGACCAGCGGTTCGAGAACTTTCCCGAAAATCCTTTCCAGCCGGGAACTTTCCGGATCGTGTTTCGCATTTCGCAGAAGCTTCAGGGCAAGCCAGGGCGTGACCGTGAACGCGATCGCGAGCGAGATCAGCATGCCCATGCTGGCGTTGATCGGGATCGGGCTCATGTAGGGGCCCATCAGGCCGGAGACGAAGGCCATCGGCAGCAGCGCCGCGATCACGGTGAGGGTGGCGAGGATGGTCGGCCCGCCCACCTCGTCCACCGCCAGCGGGATCACCTCGGCGAGCGGCTTGCCCTCGTGCAGCATGCGGCGGTGGATGTTCTCCACCACCACGATGGCATCGTCCACCAGGATGCCGATGGAGAAAATCAGCGCGAACAGCGACACGCGGTTGAGCGTGAAGCCCCAGGCCCAGGACGCGAACAGCGTCGCCGCGAGGGTCAGGATCACCGCTGCGCCGACGATGACCGCCTCGCGCCGGCCGAGGGCGAGGAGCACCAGCACCACCACCGACAGCGTCGCGAAGATGAGCTTCTGGATCAGCTGCTGCGCCTTGTCATTGGCGGTGGCGCCGTAGTTGCGGGTCACGGTCGCGTGCACGTCGTCCGGGATCAGCGTGCCGCGCAGCTCCCCGATGCGCCGGAGCAGGCGCTGCGCGACCTCCACCGCGTTCTCGCCCGGCTTCTTGGTGACCTGCAGCGTGACCGCCGGCTGCTCGCCCCTGGCCGTGCCGGTCCACACGTAGCGCGAGGGCTGGTCGGGGCCGTCGGCCACCTCGGCGACATCCGCTATGGAGACGGGCCGCCCTTCGAAAGTGCCTACGACGAGCTGGCGCACATCGGCGGCCGACTCCAGGTAGTTGCCCGTCTCGACCACGATCTCGCGGTTGCCGCGCACCAGCTTGCCGGTGGGCAGCGCCACGTTGGCGAGCTGCAGGGCGTTCCTGACATCGAGCGCCGACACGCCGTGGGCGCTCATGCGGTCGGGATCGAGCAGCACGCGCAGCGCGCGCCCCGGGCCGCCCAGCGTCTGCACTTCGCGCGTGCCGGGCACGCGCTTGAGCTCCACCTCCACTGCATGGGCGATGCGCTCGAGCTCGTAGGCGCCGCGCTGCGGGTCCTCGCTCCAGAGCGTCAGCGTCACCACCGGCACGTCGTCGATGCCCTTGGGCTTGATGATGGGTTCCAGCGTGCCCAGCTCGGGCGATACCCAGTCGCGGTTGGAGTTGACCGTGTCGTACAGCCGCACCAGCGCATCGATGCGCGGCACGCCGACCTTGAACTGCACGGTGAGCACCGCCATGCCGGGCCTCGACACGGAGAAGACGTGCTCCACGCCCGTCATCTGCGAGAGGACCTGCTCCGCGGGCGTTGCCACCAGCGCCTCCACGTCGCGCGCGGAAGCGCCCGGGAAGGGCACGAACACGTTGGCCATGGTGACGTTGATCTGCGGCTCCTCCTCGCGCGGCGTCACCGCCACGGCAAAGAGGCCCAGCAGGAAGGCGACCAGCGCCGCGAGCGGCGTCAGCTGCGAATCCTGGAAGAATTTCGCGATGCGGCCGGATACGCCCATCGCTCAG
>JAYRND010000414.1:0-5456 GCA_041904885.1 Burkholderiales bacterium | reverse complement strand
TAGCGCATGTCCACTTGCCGCGCGATACGGGAGAGCATCTGCGGCAGCGTCTGGTCGATCGCATTGATGGTCACCGACCCGGTCACCCCGGGATGGATGTCGACGTTCAACTTGGCGTCCCGCGCCAGGGCGAACAGCAGATCCTGCACGCGCACGTTGTTGACGACCACGCTATAGGTTTCCGGCCGTGCGGTTGGCGTCGGCGGGGGGACGAGCGGCGCAACCTGCACGGGCGCCGGTGCCGTCCCCTCTGGGCGTGCCGACTGCTGCTCAAGGCCCAGGTGCGTGCTGGCGGGCTTGGCGGGCGGCTGTGCGCATCCAGCCAGCGCCGCAACAAACGCGGCTGCTAGGCCAGCTTTGACGATCCCGCAGACTCGCGAGATTTCTCCCATTTTTCTAGCATAGCATACTTCTTTAGAAAAGCGCCCTAAACAATTGTCAACATGACGTTTTCTGTAATTCCCCGAATTCAGATCAGAGTCCGCAACTCGGCCATGGACCGGATCCCCAATTCGAAAGCTTTCTGGTATTTGGGCGGCAGGCGCTGGGCGGCTTCCGCGGCGGCCTCCTTACTCGCGAACGAGCCGTACGCCACGAGCAGCCGGTAGCGCGGACCCGAGGCGACCGGCACCACGTAAACCTCGGCGAGAGGGACCAGCTCCCGCGCGCGCAGGAGGAACCGCTCGGTGCGCGTAGCATCGCTGTTGTCGGCGACAAACAGCTCGATCGTGAATGCGCTTTCCGGCTCCTGCAGCCAGGCGCGGGTGGCCGCAAGCCGGTCGCGCAGGAGGGGATTGCGACCGGGGGCGTAGCCTTCGAATCGGCGCAATTGCTCGCCAGAAAGCGGCGGAGGTTTCTTCGCCGACGCGTCGACGCTCTCCGGCTCCGCTGCGGGCGGGGCGGGCGCGGCCGCCTGGGATGGCGCATTGGCGGCCGGCTTGACTGGTGCGGCCTCGGACGCACGCGGCGGCGGGGCCGCCTGCTGCTGTTCCGGGGAGAGCAAGGAATAGATCCCGGCGCCGAGCGCCGCACCGCACGCGAGCAGGGCTGCGCCGGCCAGTGCGCGCCCGACGCGAGGCCGGGCAGTGGCCAGGGGCGCAAAATCGCTGTCGGCGTGCGCGACGCGCACCTCGCGCGGGGTCACCGCATGCGAGTTCGCCGCGAAGGCGGCCAGCAGGGACTTGTCGCAAAGCACGTTGATGCGCCGGGTGAGGCCGCTCGAGGCTCGGGTAATCCCCGCGATGGCGGCGGGCGAAAAGACGTCAGGGCCCTTGTATCCCGCCGCACGCATGCGGAACGCGACGTACTTGCCGACCTCGTCGCCGACCAGCGGCCGGGTGCGGAAACTGTGGGTGATGCGGTCCTTCAGCTGGCGCAAATTGGGCTTGGCGAGCGCCTGGTCCAGCTCGGGCTGCCCGAACAGGACGATCTGCAGCAGCTTGTGGCGGCTCGACTCGAGGTTGGAAAGCAGCCGAACCTGCTCGAGGGTGTCCTCGGGCATCGCGTGCGCTTCGTCGATCATCACCACTACGCGCCTGCCGGCGGCATAGAGCTCGAGGAGCCGATCCTGCAGCGCTCGCAGGACAGGCACCGCTTGATCCTTGCCCACCGGCAGGCCGAGCTCCTCGGCGATCGCCTGCAGAATCTCCGAGCGCGAGTACGACGGATTGGCCAGGAATACGGTTTCAACTTCGGCTGGCAGCCGCTCGATCATCACCCGACACAGGGTCGTCTTGCCGCTGCCGATCTCGCCGCTCACCTTGACGATGCCCTCGTCGTGCAGGATGGCATACAGAAGGCCTTCGAGCGTGGCGCCCCGGTCGGCGCCGTCGAAGAAGAAGTCCGGGTGCGGGGTGATCCGGAACGGCGGCTCCTTGAGCCCGAAATGATCCAGATAGAGGGCCACTTCTAATCTTCCTTCCGCTCGTTGCCGTTCATCCGGCTGTACAGCGTCGTGCGATTGACGCCCAGCAGCTTCGCTGCCTGGCTGACATTGCCGCGCGTGAGCCGCAGCGCCGCCTCGATATAGCTGCGCTCTACCGATTGCAGCATGCGGTCGAGTTGTATGCCGCGGCTGCGCTCGAGGTGATCGACGGCGCGCGCGATGGCGTCGCCTTCGCCGGGGTCGCTTTCCGTCGTGGGGCCGGTTTCAAGGTCGAACTCCGGCTCGAGATTTTCCGTCGCCAGCTGGCGCCCGGCATGCTTGGCGGTGAGGCGAATGACGATGTTGCGCAGCTCCCGGACGTTGCCGGGAAACGGGTAGGCGAGCCAGCGCTGCTCGGCGGCCTTGTCGAGCCGGAACGGCTCGACGCCGGACTGCTCGGCGTAGAAGCGGCGGAAATGCTCCAGCAGCAGCAGCTTGTCGCCCTCCATTTCCCGCAGGGGCGGTACGCTCAGCGTGAACACGGACAGCCGGTGATACAGGTCGGGCCGGAAGCGGCCTTTCCTGGTCTCCTGGCGCAGGTCGCGGTTGCTTGCCGCGATCATGCGGGCCCGGGAGACCCGGCTCGAGGTTTCGCCGAGTCGCTGGAATTCGCCGTTCTCCAGCACTCGCAGCAGCTTGGCCTGGATCTCGAGCGGCAGCTCGCCTATCTCGTCCAGGAACAGGGACCCCTCGCCTGCCTCCTCGAAAAATCCGGCCCTTGCCGCAGCGGCGCCGGTGAATGCACCCTTGGCGTGGCCGAACAGCGTTGCCTCAACCAGCGTAGGAGCAATCGCCGCGCAATTGAGCGCGAAGTAGGGCTTGTGGGCGCGCACGGACAGCTGGTGCAGGCTGCGCGCGACCAGCTCCTTGCCGCTGCCCGACTCGCCCTCGATCAGCACCGGGAACTGGGAGTTTGCATACTGCGCCAGCTGGCTCTTCAGCTTGAGCAAGGCCGGACTCTGGCCGACGAATTCCTCGGCCTCCAGGCCGCGATTGCGGTCCGCGCGCAGCTCGGCGTCCCGAAGGGCGAGCGCGCGGGAGAGGATCTTCTTGAGCGCGGCGGGGTCGCAGGGCTTGGCGATGAACTCCGCTGCGCCCAGCGTGCGTGCATGGCGCGCGTGCGCCTCGTCGTTCTGTCCCGATAGCACGAAGATGCGCATTTGCGGGGAGTGCGCGAGCAACTCCGCGATGAGCTGGAACCCTTGGTCGGGGGAATGGGGTGAGGGCGGCAGGCCCAGGTCCACCAGCGCCAGTCCGGGCGCCTCCGGAAGCTGGCGCAGCAGCTCGATCGCGTGTGTCCGCGAGTCGCAGGCGAGCACATCGAACTCCGCGCCGAGCGCGAACGACAGCGTCTCCGTGATCAGCGAATCGTCGTCGACGATCAGCAGCCTGGGCCTGCCCTCAGGCGCTGACTGCAGTGGCCTCTGCATCGCCGCGAATGCAATTCAGGAACGCGCGCTCGAGGCTGTCGGCCCCGTACCGCTCACGCAGGACGCCGGGCGGGCCGCTGAAGCGCAGCCTGCCCAGATCCAGTACCGCGATGGTCGAGCAGAGTTCCTCTACATCGGTGAGCACGTGCGAGGTGAAAAACAGCGCCTTGCCTTCGCGCTGGAGCCTCGCCAGCACCGACTTCACCGCCAGCCTGCCGGCCGGATCCAGCCCGCTCATCGGCTCGTCGAGAACGTAGAGGTCGCGCTCGAGCAGGAAGCAGGCGGCCAGGCCGAGCTTCTGCGTCATGCCCTTGGAAAGCTGCCGCACGGGACGCTCGAGCGCCTTCGGGTCCAGCTCAAGCTCGGCGGCCAGGCGGGCGGCACGCGCCGCTTCGTAGCGGCCGCCGGCCAGGGCGAGCGCCATCGCGGCGAATTCTCGGCCCAGCAGGTAGTACGGCGGCACGAAACGCTCGGGCAGGTAGGCCAGGCGCGCGCGCGCGACCGGCTGCCGGGCGTCCCGGCCAAATATCTCGACCTTGCCGGCGTCGGGCGCGCACAGATCCAGCGCGCACTTGAGGAACGTGGTCTTCCCCGCACCGTTGGCGCCGATCATTCCCACGGCCGCGCCCTGCGCCACTTCCAGCGTCACGCCGTCCAGCGCGCGCTGCGAGGCGAACTGCTTGACGAGCCCCGCGGCGCGCAACGCAGGCGCGCCTGCTGCAGAAGGAGTCCCGGTCGATTTGCTCCGGGTCGCGGTGGCCTCCGCCATTCTGCAGATACTATAATCCGGTCTTCCGTTTCGCACCTTTCACCGTGGCCGCAGCCCCCATCGTCGAGATCGACAAGGTATCGTTTGGCTACGACACGGCGCGGCCGGTGCTCTCCGAGGTGAGCCTGCGCATCGCGCCGGGCAGCGTTGTCGCCATCATGGGGCAATCGGGCTGCGGCAAGACCACCCTGCTGAGAATCATCGCCGGCTGGCTGCGCGCAGGCTCGGGGACAACGCGGGTGCTCGGGCAGGACGTGTCGCGCCTGGATGATGCGGCAATCTTCAGGTTGCGCCGCAAGATGGGCATGCTGTTCCAGTTCGGGGCGCTATTTACCGACATGACGGTTTTTGACAACGTGGCGTTCCAGATGCGCGAGCACACCGATCTGCCGCCGGAGCTGATCCAGGACCTGGTGCTGATGAAGCTGGAAGCCGTGGGGCTGCGCGGCGCCGCCCAGCTGATGCCTTCGGAGTTGTCCGGGGGCATGGCGAGGCGTGTGGCGCTCGCGCGCGCCATCGCTCTGGACCCGCAGCTGATGCTCTATGACGAGCCCTTCACCGGCCTGGATCCGATTTCGCTCGGCGTGATCGCCCGGCTGGTCCGCACGCTCAACGATTCGCTTGGGCAGACATCCATCATCGTAAGCCACGACGTGGAGGAGTGCTTCGACATCGTCGACTACGTCTACATGATGTCGCCGGCCCGCGTCGTCGCGCACGGCACGCCGGCGCAGCTGCGCGGCTCGGGCGAGGCATTCGTCCGTCAGTTTGTCCGCGGCGAAACCGATGGCCCGATCCCGTTCCACTATCCGGCGCCGGCCTATGAGGCGGACCTTGCGGCGGTGGCGAATGCCTGAGCGCAATCTGGCATCGGGTGTTCTCGATTGGCTCGAGCGCCTGGGCAACGGCGCCAGCGCGAGGATCTGGCGCCTGGGTTTTGCGGCCCGTTTCTTCCTTTATATCCTGGTGCACTCGGGAACCGCCTTCCGTCGCTTCGGGCTGACGATCCGCGAAATCTACTTCGCCGGCGTCCTGTCCATGGTCATCATCCTGGTATCGGGCCTGTTCGTCGGCATGGTCCTCGGCCTGCAGGGATACGAGACGCTGCAGCGCTACGGTTCGTCGGAAGCCCTTGGTATCCTGGTCGCGCTGTCGCTCGTGCGCGAGCTGGGACCGGTGGTCGCGGGGCTGCTCTTTGCGAGCCGGGCCGGGTCGGCGATTACCGCGGAAATCGGCCTGATGAAGGCCACCGAGCAGATCGCGGCCATGGAGATGATGGCGGTCGACCCCATTGCCAGAGTGGTCGCTCCCAGGTTCTGGGCGGGCGTCATCT
>JAYRND010000413.1:0-15130 GCA_041904885.1 Burkholderiales bacterium | reverse complement strand
TGCCCTGGATCATCATCGCGCCGATCATCAGCGCCATCACCGCGTTGGACGGGATGCCGAGCGTGAGCAGCGGGATGAAGGAAGTCTGCGCGCCGGCGTTGTTGGCCGATTCGGGCGCCGCCACGCCCTCGATCGCGCCCTTGCCGAACTCGTGCCCGTACTTGGACACCTTCTTTTCCAGCGTGTAGGCGCCGAAGGAGGCGAGCAGCGCGCCGCCGCCGGGCAGGATACCGAGCGCCGAGCCGAGCACCGTGCCGCGCAGGATCGGGGCGACCATGCGCTTGAAGTCCTCGCCGCTGGGCATCAGCCTGCCGACCTTGCTGGTGAATACCTCGCGCTTTTCCTTCTGCTCCAGGTTGGCGATGATCTCGCAAACGCCGAACATGCCCATCGCCACCGTGACGAAGCCGATGCCGTCGGCGAGCTCCGACAGGCCGAAGGCGAAGCGCAGCACGCCCGAATTGACGTCGGTGCCGACCAGGCCCAGCAGCAGGCCGAGGATCACCATGGCGATCGCCTTGATGAGCGAGCCGTGCGCGAGCACCACAGCCGCGACCAGGCCGAGCACCATCAGCGAGAAATACTCGGCGGGGCCGAATTTCAGCGCCACCTCGGCGAGCGGCGGCGCGAACATCGCCACCACCAGCGTCGCCACGGTGCCGGCGAAGAACGAGCCAAGGGCCGCCGTGGCGAGCGCCGGTCCCGCCCTGCCTCTGCGCGCCATCTGGTAGCCATCCAGGCAGGTCACCACCGAGGACGATTCGCCCGGCAGGTTGACCAGGATCGCCGTGGTCGAGCCCCCGTACTGGGCGCCGTAGTAGATGCCCGCCAGCATGATCAGCGCCGCGATCGGCGACAGGTTGAAGGTCACCGGCAGCAGCATGGCGATCGTCGCCACCGGCCCGATCCCCGGCAGCACGCCGATCAGGGTGCCCAGCAGGCAGCCGATCAGGCACATGAGGATGTTGAACGGCAGCGTCATCGCGATACCGCCCAGCGTGACTGCCTGCAGCTTGAAGACCTCGGTGAAGCCGATCCCGAGATTGCCGATGATGCTGTCCATGGCTTCCCCCTAGCGGATCGGGCAGACTTCGATGAAGCTCGGGCACACCGGGAAGGGCAGCGAAAGCCCCTTCACGAACACCAGCACCGAGAACACGACCAGCACCACCGACATGATAGCCACCTCTTTCCACTTGAACTCGTGGCCGCCGAATGCACTGATGAATACCAGCAGCACCGAGGCGAGCGCCAGGCCGAGGGGCTTGAGCAGATAGGCGAAGACAAGGCTCGAAATCGCGATGAATATCAGCGGCCGGAAATGGAATTTCGACACCTTCGGCCCTTCTTCGACCAAGGAGTCGATGAGCACCAGGACGCCGAGGAAGATCAGCAGGCCGCCCAGCACCACCGGAAAGTAGGCCGGCCCCATGCGCACGGCGCTGCCCATCTGGTAATTCATCGACGCGACCAGGACGAAGAACAGCCCGAAGCCGACGAACATCAGCCCGGCCCAGAGGTCCTGCTGGCTCTTGATTTTCATGCGACTTCTCCCCCTTGCAGCGAGTGTAGCATGGGGTCCATGCTGCCGCGCCCGGTTCGCCGATGGCTCGCGCCCTGCGCCGGTGCGCTGCTCGCCCTGGCGCTGCTCGCGTCAGGCTGCAGCAAGCCCGACAAGCTGCCGCCGCTCGCGCCGGATGCGGTGCTGCTCGCGTTCGGCGACAGCCTAACCTACGGCACAGGGGCGAACGAGAGCGAGAGCTACCCGGCGCAGCTGGAGAAGCTGAGTGGACGGCGCGTGGTGCGGGAAGGCGTGCCGGGAGAGGTGAGCGAGGCGGGCCTCGCGCGGTTGCCGGCGGCCCTGGATGAGCATCGCCCTCGCCTTTTGCTGCTGTGCCATGGCGGCAACGACTTTCTGCGGCGCCTGCCCAAGGCGCAAGCGGCCGAGAACCTGCGCGCGATGATCCGGCTCGCCAAATCGCGCGGCATCGAGGTGCTGCTCATCGGCACGCCCGAGCCGGGGCTCACGGTGACCCCGGCCGCCTTCTACGGCGAGATCGCGAAGGAGTTCCGCATCCCCTACGAAGGTGACGTGCTCGGCAAGATCCTCAAGGACGGCAGCCTCAAGTCCGACCAGATCCATCCCAACGCCCTCGGCTACCGGCTGATGGCCGAGCGCGTCCACGACCTGCTCAGGAAGTCGGGCGCGCTGTAGCGAGGCGGGCGCGGCGCAGGCGCGCCACGTCCTGCGGCCGGTCCACATCCCAGACCGTGCGCAGTTCCTCCCAGCGCCAGCCCAGGCGCGCGAGCCGGCGGCGCGTCTGCCCGAGCACGCGGTTCCCTCCCCAGGCCACGCCCGCAAAGAGCTCGCGGCGGACGCGGCGCAGCCCGAGCAGCGCATAGCCGCCGTCTTCCGCCGGCCCGAGCACGGCGTCCGCCCCGGCGCGCAGCGCGCGCAGCGCCGCGCGCAGGTCGGCGGGGCGCAGCGCCGGGCAGTCGCTGCCGATCAGCACGGCGTACTCGTGGCGCCGGAGCGCGCGCGCGAAGGCGCGCTGCATGCGCGCGCCGAGACCGCCGCGCCCCTGCGAGCGCAGGCGGACGCCAAAGCGATCGCGCATCGCACGGAAGAAGGCGTGTTTGGTGTCGGGAGCGCAATGCAGCTCTACCTCGCCGCGGGCAGCGCCAAGCGCGGTGCATAGCGCCTTCTCGGCCATTCGCTCCTGCAGGCGCGCTGCTCCCGCCGGTCCAAGCAACGGCACGAGCCGCGTCTTCACGCGGCCGGGCACCGGCGCGCGCGCGAAGACGATGAACAGCGCCTCAGCGTTCGCCGGCATAGCGCCGCGCGAGCTCTTCGGGGGCTGCGCCGAGGGCGTAGGCGAGGCGCAACCGCCACATGAGAACCACCGTGCGCAGAACACCCTGCCGCTCCCAGCGCCGGCCGGAGGTCGTCGCCCGTGCGCGCAGGCAGGCAGGCGCGCCGCGGCGCCTCATCGCGGCGCTGAAGGCGACGTCCTCCATCAGCGCGATCTCGGGAAAGCCGGTAAACGCGTCGCGCCGCACGAAGATCGCCTGGTCGCCGGTAGCGACGCCGGTAAGCCGCGAGCGCTGGTTCATGAAGAAGGCGACTACGGGAAGCAGCGGCGAGGCGCCGTCGATCCGCACGTCGAACCTTCCCCACGAATGGGTCTTCACCGCCCGGAAAATTTCTTCATCGGCGGCGCCGGGCAACCCGGTATCGGCATGAAGAAACAGGAGAACATCACCGGTCGCCGCGGCAGCGCCCGCGTTCATTTGCCGGGCACGGCCCCGCGGCGCGGCGAGGACCCGGTCGGCGAGCGGGGCGGCGATGTCGCGCGTGCCGTCCTCGCTGCCGCCGTCGACGACGATCACCTCGTGGCCGCGGCCGCGCAGCGGCGCGAGCGCCAGCAGGGCCTGCGCGAGGATCCCGGCCTCGTTGAGCACCGGGACGACGATGGACAGCCGCTCAGCCCCTGCGCCAGGCATGGAACCTCTCCACGGCGCGCAGCAGCCCCTGGGGCGCGTGGGACTTCTTCCATGCGCCGGCGGCGTACTTGTTCGCTTCGGCCAGCGTCGGGTAGATGTGGATCGTGCCGAGGATCTTGTTCATGCCGAGGCCGTGGCGCATCGCGGAGACATACTCCGCGATCAGGTCGCCGGCGTGCTCGCCCACGATGGTGGCGCCGAGGATCCGGTCCTTGCCGGGCTCGGTGAGCACCTTGACCATGCCGCGCGCGGTACCGTCGGCGATCGCGCGGTCCAGGTCGTCGATGCCGTACACCGTGACCTCGTGCGGAATCCCCCGCTCCTTCGCCTCGCTTTCGGAGAGGCCCACGCGCGCGACTTCCGGGTCGGTGAACGTCGCCCAGGGAATCACCGAGTAGTCGGCGCGGAATTTCCTCAGGCCGCCGAACAGCGCATTGACCACGGCGTACCAGGCCTGGTGCGACGCGGTATGCGTGAACTGGAACGGCCCCGCGACGTCGCCGCAGGCGTAGATGTTCGGATAGGTGGTCTGCAGGAACTCGTTGGTTTCGATGGTGCGCGCCTTCGACACCGGGATGCCGAGCTCCTCCAGCCCGTAGCCTGCGGTATTCGCCACGCGGCCGACCGCGCACAGCAGGGCATCGAACTCGACGCGAACCTCCCTCCCCTCGTGCTCGCAGACCAGGACCTTGCGCCCGCCTTCCAGCAGGAACTGCCTGGCTTTGTGCGCGGTGAGCACGGCAATCCCTTCCTCCACGAATCTTGCTCGGACCATCTCCGAGACTTCCGGGTCCTCGCGCGGCAGCAGGCGCGGGAGCATCTCTACCTGGGTCACCTTCGAACCCAGGCGCGCGAACGCCTGCGCCAGTTCCGAGCCGATCGGCCCGCCGCCCAGCACGAGCAGCCGCGCCGGCAGCGCTCGCAGGCCCCACACCGTGTCGGAGGTGAGGCAGTCCATCCGCTCGATGCCCGGGATCGGCGGCACGAACGGCCGCGCACCGGCGGCGATGACGATGGACCGCGCGGTCAGATTCATTTTTTCGCCTTGTTCCGCGGCAATTTCGACTTCCCAGGGCGAAACCAGTTTCGCCTCGCCCTGGAGGCACTCCACGCCGAGACCTGCGTAACGTTCGGCAGAATCGTGCGGTTCGATGGCGCGGATCACGCGCTGCACGCGTTGCATGACGTCGGCGAAGTCGAACTCGACCTGCGTCGACCGGATTCCCAGCTCCCCCGATTTCCTCGCCAGGGCGAGAAACTTCGCGGAGCGAAGCAGGGCCTTGGAAGGAACGCAGCCCGTGTTGAGGCAGTCGCCGCCCATCCGGTGCTTCTCGATCAGCGTCACCTTCGCCTTGACCGCGGCGGCGATGTAGGCCGCGACCAGGCCCGCCGAGCCCGCGCCGATCACCACCAGGTTGCGGTCGAAACGGGCGGGCTTGCGTGCCGCCCAGGGGGCGTACACGCGGCGCGCCTTGACGGCGTCGACCAGCTTCTTCGCGAGGAGCGGAAAGAAGCCGAGCAGCACGAAAGCGCCGATCAGCCCCGGCGAGAGAATGCCGGCCGGCGACTGAATCGCGCCGAGCTGCGTGCCGGCGTTCACGAAGACGACAGTGCCCGCGAGCATGCCCAGCTGGCTCACCCAGTAGAAGCGCCAGGTACGGATCGGCGTCAGACCCATCGCCAGGTTGATGGCGAAAAAGGGAATCGCCGGGATCAGGCGCAGCGTGAACAGGTAGTAGCCGCCCTCGCGCTCGACGCCCGCGTTGATCGCGCGCAGGTGGTGCCCGAACTTCCGCTGCACCCAGTCGCGCAGCACGAAGCGGGAAGCGAGGAACGCCAGCGTCGCCCCGATCGAGGACGCAAAGGACACGATCACCGTGCCCCAGAGCAAGCCGAAAATCGCGCCGCCAACGAGCGTCATCACCGCCGCGCCGGGCAGCGACAGGCCGGTCACCAGGATGTAGAGGGCGAAGTAGCCGGCGATGGTGGCCCAGGCGTCGGTCTGGTAGTAGCCGAGGAGCGCGGCCTGCTGCGCCTTGAGCGAATCGAACGCGAGGGTGCGATGGCCGCCGGCGGCGAAAAAGGCCGCCACCAGCACGGCGAGAACGACGATGACGATGAGCCTGGAGTTCCTCACGGGAGGCCGCTAATTTGCCCGTTCGTCGCGACGGGCCGGCGCAGCTTACAGCAGGTTGGTCGCGCGGTGCGACTGCTCGTCCATCATCTGCAGCAGGCGGGCGCTGGTCGAGCGCAGCCGCTGCGACAGCATCAGCACCAGCTGCATCAGGATCTTCGCGCCCAGCATCGGCTGCTCGACGATGATGCGCGCGAGGTTCTCGCGGTCGAGCACCGCCAGTACCGTCGGCTCGGCGGCGACGCAGGTCGCGAAGCGCGCCTCGCCGTCGATCATCGACATCTCGCCCAGCGTCTTGCCGGCCTCGACCTGCGCGATCATCTGCGGCACCTTCCAGCGGTCGCGCTTGAGCACCTCGACGCGGCCCTCGATCAGCATCAGCATGAAATCGCCGCTTTCGCCTTCGCGGATGATCTCGGTCCCCGTGGGCGCCTGGTAGACGTCCATGAAATGCGCCAGCAGCCGCACCTCGGCGGGCGAGAAGTTCTCCAGCAGGTCGCAATGCGGGATGAGCGCGTGGATCTGCGGCGAGAAGCGGGTTGCGTCCCCGAGGTGCTCGAGGTGGGCGAGGTGGGCGGGGCGTTCGGCCATGGTCGGGAAAGCGGCTCCTGCCGGCGATTCTAGCCGATGAGCCAGAGCACGGTGCCCAGCCAGCCGGCTACCGCCGCGGCGAGCACGGGATCGCGCAGCAGCTCTTCTGCGGGATCGCCGCCGCCGCCGCGCGAGCGCAGGCGATGCAGGTAGCGCAGCGTGCCCAGCAGCACCCAGGGGAGCGTCAAAGCGAGCATGCCGGTGCCGTGCAAGCGCGCGGTTTCCTCGGCCAGCGTATACCAGGCGTACGCCGCGAGCATGCCCGCAGCGCACAGCACGATCGCCCGGTCGAGCCCGCGCGCGCCGTAGCCGGCGAGGACCGCGCGATGCCGCGGCGCTTCCCCGGCCAGCCGCTCCAACTCGGCGCGCCGCTTGGCGAGCCCGAGGAACAGCGTAAGCAGCAGCCCGCAGGCGATCAGCCAGCTCGAGGGCTCGATGCCGATGCCGAGCGTGCCGGCAAGCAGGCGCAGCATGAAGCCCAGGGCGATCACGCCGACATCCAGAAGCCAGACGCGCTTCAGCCACAGCGTATAGAGCGCGCTCATGGCAAGGTACAGGGACACGATCGCCGCCGCTTTCCACCCTGCGCAGGCGGCGGCAAGCAGCGAAGCGCCTGCCGCCAGCGCCGCGACCGCGTTCGCCTGCGCCGCGGTGACGGCGCCGCGCGCCACCGGCCGGTGGCGCTTGTCGGGATGCTCGCGGTCCTGGGCCGCATCGCGCGCGTCGTTGAACGCATAGGCTGCGCCCGAGGCGAGGCAGAAGGCGAAGGTCGCCCACAGCGCCGGGATCGCGAGCGCCGGATCGCGCCAGGCGTGCCCGAATACAAGGCCCACCAGCACGAACACGTTCTTGACCCACTGCCGCGGCCGCAGCAGCTCGATGAGCGCGCGCACCCTGCTCATTCGCGGAAGTAGCGATCGAAGAAGTAGCAGCGCCCGACGGGCAGCGCAGCCGGGATCCGGTAGTACCGCTCGCGCACGTCCGCGAGGACGCCCGCGCGATAGGCGCCGAAGTCGAAGCCCAGGCCCGACACCGCGTGGAAGGCACGGCCGCCCAGCGTGTAGCGGTGGATCCGGATTTCGCGGAAGTACGGCGCATAGTCCTGCGGCAGCGGCGCATCGCGCCGCAGGATCAGCAGGTCCCGCCCGGCGAGCCTGCGCCAGTCGGTGTCGATGTCGTCCTGGCGCGCGTGCGAGGTGCCCCTGCCGAACACCGCCACCGGCTCGCGCCAGTGATACTCGAGCAGCGCCGCCGAGGCATAGCTGTCGGTGGCGAGCGCCCTGCCCGCCCGGTCCGGCGCAATCGCCGCCGCGAGCTCGGCAGCGCGCCCGGGAAACGCAAGCCGCGAGTAGAACCGGGTCGATTGCCAGGTTTCGGCCGGCGCGACCGCAATGCCGACGAGTACCGCCGCCTGCAGCGCGGCAAGGGAGGTGAAGCAGCCGACGCTCCAGCGCAGCGTGCGGCGCTCCAGGGCGAGCGCCGCGCTGAGCACGAGCGCCGGCAGGAACGAGAAGAGCCAGTGCAGCCCGATGCGCCGCACCGGGCTCAGGAGCGCGAATGCCGCGAGCGGCAGCAACCAGGCGAGCAGCAGCGCGCGCTCCGCCGGCCGCTGCGAGGCCTCGCGCAACCGGTCGCGGCCGCGCCACGCGAACCACAGCAGCGGCGCGGCCAGGTAGGCGAGCGAGGCAGCGTAGAGCGCCGGCGTGGCGAACGACCAGCCGCTGTCGTCGCCGCCATGCCGGTTGACGGCGTTGAACATGACGTTGCACCAGCAGGCCTCGTAGTTCCAGTACAGGTTGAGCAGTCCGAAAGGCAGCGCGCCCAGGAGCACGAGCAGCGCCGCTGCGGGCCTGCGCGAGAGCAACGCCCATGCGACGTATGCCAGGCCGAGCAGGGCCGCCAGGTACTTCGACAGGAACGCGAGCCCGAGCAGCGCCCCGGCGGCGAGGAACAGCCGGTCCGGGCCCGCCTGCGCGGCACGCGCGAAGACGAGCAGCGACGCGAGCGACAGCACCGCCAGCGGCGCGTCGGTGGTGATGAGAACGCTCCATGCGTTGGCCGGCGCGAGCAGCACGGCGAGCGCGGCGAGGTCGGCGGTCTCCTCGTCGCGCCCGAACCAGCCGAGCAGCGCGGCACGGGCCATCAGCGCGGAGAGCGCCGGCACCAGCACCGCGGGCAGGCGCAGGGCCCAGGCGGAATCCGTGATCGCCGCCAGCGGCGCGAGGAGCCAGCCGATCAGCGGCGGATGGTCGTAGTAGCCGATCGCGGGCGTCCGGCCCCAGAGGATGAAGTAGGCCTCGTCTGCGGTGATCGGCGCGGCGGCGGCCAGCCAGAAGCGGTACAGCAGCGTGGCAGCGAGCGCGAGCTGCAGCCACCGCCTGGAAGCAGGCGCGGTCAAAGGGAGCGCGCGAGAAGCGTCAGGCCCGCGATCACCAGCAAAGCGTACACCGCTTTCACCACCGCGGCCGCCGGCACCGCGGCGTGCAGCCGGCTGCCGAGCAGGAAGCCCAGGGCGAGCGCGGGTGCAAGCGCGAGCGCGGTCGTGAACAGGTTTTCCTGCATCAGCAGGCCGACCGCGCCGAACAGCACCAGGCGCAGCAGCGACGACAGCAGGATCATGGCGGCGTTGTTGGCGCGCAGCTCCGCGGCAGCGTGCAGGCGCCCGGCGTTGTAGACCGCGAACAGAACGCCGCCCGTGCCGAACAGCGCGGAGAATGCGCCGCCCACGAGGCCGATCGGCACGCACCAGGCGCGCGCGAGGCGCGGCGGGCCCGAGGGCCGCGCGAGGCCCCAGGTTGCGTAGCAGAGCAGGAACGCTCCCAGAACGGCGAGCAATGGCCGCTCGGGCGCCTGGAGCAGCAGCGTCAGCCCGACCGCCATTCCGACCAGCATGAACGGCAGGAGCCAGCCGATTTCATCCAGCCGCAGGCCGCGCCGCAGGCGCGCACCGAACAGCGCCAGCACCGCGAGGTCGAGCAGCATCATCAGCGACACCGCGAACTTGAGCGGGAAGAACAGCACCAGCAGCGGCAGCGCGATCACCGTCGAGCCGAAGCCGGTCAGGCCGAACACGAAGTACGCCCCGGCGATGATCGCCATCGCCGGCGCCAGCGTCTCGGCCGGGACGCTCAGCGCTTGCCTTTCTTTCTTCGCGCCCGGACCGCGTCGGCCAGTACGCCGAGCAGCGCGACCGAATCCTCCCAGCCCAGGCAGGGGTCGGTGATGCTCTGGCCGAAGGCGAGCGCCTTGCCGGCCGCGAGGTCCTGCCGGCCCTCGATCAGATGCGATTCGACCATCGCGCCGATGATGCAGCGCGAGCCGGCGGCGACCTGCGCGCCGACGTCGCGCGCGACGTCGAGCTGGCGCTTGAACTTCTTCTCCGAGTTGGCGTGCGACAGGTCGATCATCAGCCGGCAATCGAGCTTCGACTTCTCCAGCTCCGCGCAGGCCGCGGCGACACTGGCGGCGTCATAGTTCGGCGTCTTGCCGCCGCGCAGGATCACGTGGCAGTCCTCGTTGCCGCGCGTCTCCACGATCGACACCTGGCCGCTCTTGTGCACCGAGAGGAAATGGTGCTTCTGGCGCGCGGCGAGGATCGCGTCCACCGCGATGCGCACGTTGCCGTCGGTGCCGTTCTTGAAGCCGACCGGTGCCGACAGCCCCGAGGCGAGCTCGCGGTGCACCTGCGACTCGGTGGTACGGGCGCCGATCGCGCCCCAGGACACCAGGTCGCCGATGTACTGGGGCGAGATGACGTCGAGGAATTCGCAGCCCGCCGGCATGCCGGTGCGGTTGATGCGGACGAGCAGGTCCCGGGCGATGCGCAGGCCCTCGTTGATGCGGAAGCTGCCGTTCAGGTACGGGTCGTTGATCAGCCCCTTCCAGCCCACCGTGGTGCGCGGCTTCTCGAAGTACACGCGCATCACCACTTCCAGCACCTCCGCATGCTTCTTGCGTTCCTTCACCAGCCGCTCGGCGTAGGCGATCGCCGCCGCCGGGTCGTGGATCGAGCACGGGCCGATAATCACCAGCAAGCGGTCCGACTTGCCGCGCACGATCTCGCGCACGTGCTTGCGCGTGTCCGCGACCAGGCGCTCCACGGGCGTGCCCTGGATCGGGAAGAAGCGGATCAGGTGCTCGGGCGGGGGCAGCGGCACGATGTTTTCGATGCGCTCGTCGTCGGTCAGAGAAGTCTTGTCGTCGATAGGCTGGGTCATGGTGGGTCCAAAAAAAAACCGCCAGGCATCTCTGCTCTGGCGGTTCGTCGGTGGTCGCTGGTTGCGCGGCTAGCCGTTCCCCTCCGCCAGATGGCGCGGGAAGTAGAAGAAATAGCCGAAGAACCAGCGGTGCATGGAGCTATTCAAGCACGAATCCACCGCGCTTGTCCAACCCGGGTCAGAGCAGTACGGCGCTCGGGCTGCCGCCCGAGGCATAGGTCTCCCAGATCCGCTGGTACGCTGTCTCGAGGGCGAGCGTGAACGCCGGCGTGTCGAACAGGGGGGCCGTCGCGCGGTTGGCCCGCAGGCGCTCGCGCAGGCCCGCAAGCGTGTCCGGCTCGCGCGCGAGGCGCAGGGCAAGCGTCTCGTAATCGGCCAGCGTGCGTGTCACCAGCTCGGGAAGGCCGACTGCCTGCAGCAGGCTGGCGCCGACCCGCGAGGCGAAGGTGTCTCCCGCGCAGGTCAGGACCGGCAGGCCGGTCCAGAGCGCGTCGCTGGCGGTGGTATGTGCGTTGTACGGCAGGCAGTCGAGAAACAGGTCGGCGGCGCTGATGCGCGCGAGGTGCGGCTCCTGCGCGATCTGGGGCGCGAACAGGATCCGCTCGGGCGCCACGCCGCGCGCGCGCGCTTCCCGGCGCAGGTTGTCGGTCGCCCAGGGATTGCCCTCGAGCAGCCACAGCACGCTGCCCGGCACCGCCTGCAGCAGCCGCATCCAGACGGAAAAGATCTCCGGCGCGAGCTTGTAGGCCGCGTTGAAGCAGCAGAACACGAAGGCGCCTTCGGGCAGGCCGAGCTCGCGTCGCGGCAGCGTCTGCGGCAGCGGCCGCCGGCGGTCGTTGACCTGGTAGCACGCCGGCATGTGGATCAGCCGCTCGCTGAAATCGCCCGCCTCCTCGGGCGGCGCGACCACCCGGTCGACCACCGCGTAGTCGATGAACTCCGCGCCCGTCGTGCCCGGGAAGCCGAGATACGTGACCTGGATCGGCGCGGGCCGCAGCGCGAGCGCGTCCAGGCGCGCGAACTCGGTATAGCCGTGCAGCTCCACGAGGATGTCGATGCGGTCGGCGTGGATCGCGGAGGCGGCGGCGATGCTCGAGGTGCCGGACAGGTCCGTGAAGCGGTCGAAGGAGCGCGCGATGCGGGCACGGCGCGCGCTGCGGTCGTCCGGCCCCAGCGAGTAGCCGACGACCTCGAAACGCGTGCGGTCGTGCAGCACGAAAAGCTCCGCGCTCAGCATCGCGATGGCGTGGTCGCGAAAATCCCCGGACATATAGCCGATGCGCAGGCGCTCCCTCGGCCCGCGGTCGAAGCGGAAGCCGGGCGGGCGCCCCGCCTCGCGCTGCACCGCGACGGCATACTTGCGCGCGCAAGCGAGCTGCTCCGCACGCGTCGACGGAATGGACAGGAGCACGAACGGCGACATGTCCGGCTCCGGGTGTTCCAGTACGCCCCGGCGCAGCCGCCCCACGAGGCTGTCGTAGCGAGTCCAGTCGCAGACGCGCTGCAGTGCGGTCTGCAGGTTGCCCAAGGCATTGAGGTTGTCCGGCTGGAGGCCGGCCGCCAGCTCGGAGCATTCGAGCGAGCGGTCGAGCGCCCCTTTCAGCCAGTAGGTGTGCGCGAGGCCGAGCAGAAGGTTGGCGTTGCCGGGATCGAGCTTCTTCGCCTCCAGGTACATCCGGATCGCGTCGTCGTACGCGCCCCGGGTCGAGTGCAGCGCCGCGAGGTGGAACAGCACCTCGGCGTCCTGCGGATAGAGCGCATGCACGCGGGCGAAATGCTTCTCGGCATCCGCCATCCGGGCCATCTGCCGCAATACGAGCCCGATGTTGTAGAGCGCCGGCAGGTAGTCCGGGATGATCTCCAGGGCGCGCGTATAGGCGGCCATCGCCCCGTCCAGGTCGCCCGCCGCCTTGCGCGCGTTGCCGAGGAGCTTGTGTGCTTCGGCGTTCCCCGGATCCTGCGCTACCGCGCGCTCGAGCTCCCGCAGGTCTACTTCGGCCACAGCACCATCTGCGTGCAGCGGAACAGGGCGATCTTCCGCCCGCTGCCCTCCAGGCGAACGTTCGCCTCCCAGATCTGCGTGGTCCGGCCCAAGTGCACGGGCGTGGCGTGGCACAGGATCGCGCCTTCCAGAGCAGTGCCGAAGAAGTTGGCCTTGAGCTCCAGCGTGGTGAAGCCGCTCGCGCCCTTGGGCAGGTTGGCGACGCAGGCATAGCCGCAGGAAGTGTCGGCCAGCGCGATCACGGAGGCGGCGTGCAGGTAGCCGTTGGGCGCCAGCAGCTCCTTGCGGATCTCCAGGCGGCTCTCCAGTCCCTCCGGCGCCACCGACAGCACGCGCAGGCCGACCAGGCCCGGGAGGTGGCCTGCGCCGCGCGCGTTCAGCGCATCGGTCGTCAACTCGGAACCGGACCCGGGCGTTCTGGCGCTCATGGCCCGTCCAATCTACACGATTGGCACTCCCGGCGCGGCGCTGCCAGGCGCGCAATTTGCTAGGTGGAAGGTGTCATGCTATTTTTTTCGCGCGGTTCGATGACGCACAACAAGAACGTTCGGAGGTAGCCATGTCATCAAACGTCGCGCTTCCCGTCCCGCCGCCGACCATCCCCGTCGCCGGCTTCAAGGACATCTACGACACTTCGGCGGTCGAGAAGGCCCTGCAAGACCTGCCGCCCTCGGCCAACGAAGCGCTGCGCGCCCTCTACGAGAAGATGCTGCGCCTGGGCGGCCAACGCTTCGCGGTCAAACCCTCCGGCCTGCCAGAAATGCAGGCGCTGCACGAGGAGCTGCCCAACTTCGGCGAGGTGCTGGAGCACATCCGCCGCCAGCTCGCGCTGTGCGTGGATTCGGCCGACGACGTCGAGCTGCAGCCGATCCTGCTGCTGGGCGGGCCCGGCATCGGCAAGACCCATTTCGCGAGGCGCGTGTCGCAGTTGCTCGGCACCGGCTTCGGCTTCGTGCCGATGAGCTCGCTCACCGCCGGCTGGGTGCTCTCGGGCGCCTCCTCGCAGTGGAAGAACGCCAAGCCGGGCAAGGTGTTCGAGACCTTCCTCAACGGCGAGTACGCCAACCCGGTGATGGTGGTGGACGAGATCGACAAGGCGAGCGCCGAGGGCCAGTACGACCCGCTGGGCGCGCTCTACGAGCTGCTGGAAAGCCAGACCGCGATGCGCTTCATCGACGAGTTCGCCGAGGTGCCCATCGACGCCTCCGGCGCGGTCTGGTTCGCCACCGCCAACGACGCCGCGCGCATCCCCGAGCCGCTCCTCAACCGCATGCACGTCTACGAGATCGCGGCGCCGGACGCCGAGGGCGCGGCGCGCATCGCGCTGTCGCTGTACCGCGAGATCCGCGAGTCGCACGACTGGGGCAGGCGCTTCCCCGAGCGGCCCTCTGGCAGCGTGATCGAGAAGCTCGCCCTGCTCACGCCGCGCGAGATGCGCCGCGCGGTGCAGGCGGCGTTCGGCAACGCGAAGCTCGCGGGGCGCGACGAGCTCAGCCCTGAGGACATCGAGGTTTCGCGCGGCGGCAAGCGCGCGCGCATCGGCTTCTAGTCGTCAGGTATACGCCAGCAGCCGGCCGCAGGCGATCACCGACAGCCACAGCAGCAGCGACAGCCCCGCGGCGAGTCGCGCCGCGAGCGGCGGCATGGCGTCCACATCCCACCGTGCCGCGCCACGGAAAACGCCAGCATGGAAGACCGCCGCATTGACGCCCGCCGCGAGGATCAGGCACACCTTGAGCGCGAACACGGGATTGGCGATGAAGTCGCCCGCATGCGCTATGAACATCGCCAAGCCGCTCGGCACGATCAGCGCGAAGCTGCCGGCGCTCCAGGGCAGCACGTGCGCGGCGAGCCGGCGCACCGGCAGCGCGCGCGACAGGCCGAGCAGGCGCAGGTCGAGGACGGCGATCGAGCCCACCAGGACCGCGATGCCCGCGATGTGCGCGGTCTCGACCGCAGGGTAGAGCCAGAGCCACTGGCGCATCGCCTGGCCGAGCGCCGAGGCCTCGATCGCGCCCATTGCGGTCATCAGCGCAGCTCTACGGTCTTGCCGCCCACCGTGATCCGCTCGGCCCGCATTTCCTCGGGCTTGCCGCGGTTGGCATAGCCCTCGACCGTCGCGCTCGCACCGTTCGCGAGCAGCTCCTTCGCCAGCCCGCGCGCTTCCATGCGCGAGGGCGGTGCGAGCACGCACAGCCAGGTCTTGCCCGGCGTCTCCAGCCGGATGAAGCCGTGCGGATGCTCGTATCCCGATTCGACGATCTTGCCGCTCAACTTGAGCAGCTTCGTCGAGTCGTACTCGCTCCAGCCGTGGTGCGCCGCGGCCGCAGCGGCCAGCAGCACGCCCGCGATCAGAGCCGCTGCTCTACCCACGGCCGCACCGAATCGAGCGCGCCACCGAGCTTCGCCGGCTCGGTGCCGCCCGCCTGCGCCATGTCGGGACGCCCGCCACCCTTGCCGCCCACCTGCTGCGCGACGTAGTTCACGAGCTCGCCCGCCTTGACCTTCGCCGTCAGGTCGGAGGTCACCCCGGCGATCAGCGCCACCTTGCCGTCGCTCACCGAGCCGAGCACGATTGCCGCGCTCTTCAGCCGGTCCTTCAGCTTGTCCATCGCTTCGCGCAGCGTCTTCGCGTCGGCGCCGTCGATGACCGCCGCCAGCACCTTGCTGCCCTTCACCTCC
>JAYRND010000412.1:0-22593 GCA_041904885.1 Burkholderiales bacterium | reverse complement strand
TCGAGCAGCTCCCGCGCCAGCCGGAGGGTGCGGACCGCGTCGTCGGCGCTGTAGCAACCGGCGGTGTTCGGCAGGTAGGTGAACTTGGAGGGCGGGAGAAAATCGAGCAGGGACGGCTCTGACTTATTCTGGCCGATGTTGGTGCGGCGAATCGCGACCGTCACGATCTCCGCGCCGGAGGCGTCGATCGCGGCGCGCGTCTGCGCAAAGTCCCTGTACTTGCCGGTGCCCACCAGCAGCCGGGAGGTAAAGCCCTGCCCGGCGACCTGCAGCGCATCACCCATTTCAGCCTCCCCCGACGGCCACGACAATTTCCAGCCGGTCACCATCTGCAAGCAGCGTCGAGGTATGCGCCCCGCGCGGCACGATTTCACCGTTCCGCTCTACTGCGACTTTTCGCCCTACGAGATCCATGCGCAGGAGCAGCTCGGCAAGCGCCAACGGCTGCTCGTAAGTCTTTGTGCTCCCGTTCACACAAATTTGAATCATTTCTAAATACTACCGCTTTGCCAAGCACTTGCGCTATTGCTGCATGGCAGCATTCCATGCAAAAATACCTCAACAAAAACTTTAACTGCGGAACTATTGCCTGTGCACGCGGCGGACAAAGGGAGTAAAGTGCGGACCATCGTGGAAAGCAGCGGGAGTTTGACCATGATTAGCAGAGCGTTGATTGTGGCATCCAGTCTTGCCGCACTGTTGGCGGCGGGCGGTTGTTCCACGCTGAGCGACTACGGCAGCGTGCGCAAGGAGGCCGTGCGCAACGAGCAGGGTTACACCATCGGCTACAAGGAAATGCTTCGCAACGAGCGCACCGGCGAAGTCATCGCCCAGGTGCAGTTCTTCACGCCGATGCTGGACGACGCGGGCAACCTCGTCGGCTACGAGGAGAAAGCGAAGAGCGGCTCGATCATTCGCGACCTCGAAGGACGGATCATCGGCGGCCGGTTCGCCGACCTGCGCAGCCGCGGCACGAATGCGCGCAACAAGGGCCTGATGATCGTGATGCGGCCGGCGGATTCGCAGCAGGTCGCCGCGGTTTCGCGGCCGAAGATCATGGAGCTGATGGCTTCACTGTCGGCTTCCGACTTGCGCCGAATCCAGTAGCAACCGAAGTTTCCGCGACGGCCGCAGCTTGCTGCGGCCGTTTCGTTTCCGGGTCCCCTCTGCCGTAGAATTCCCTGCTCGGGCGGGTGTAGTTCAATGGCAGAACGGCAGCTTCCCAAGCTGCATACGAGGGTTCGATTCCCTTCACCCGCTCCAGCATGAAGGGTGGCCATGGCCTATTCGGTCGAGGGCAAGCTGGTCGTCGCGATCTCCTCTCGGGCGCTGTTCGACTTCGAGGAGGAAAACCGCGTATTCGAGCAGCAGGGCGAGCAAGCCTATATCGACCTCCAGTATTCCCGCCTGGACATGCCTGCCAAAGAGGGTGTCGCGTTTCCGCTGGTCAAGAAGCTGCTCGCGTTCAACTCGGGCGGCGCAGGCCTCGTGGAGGTGGTGATCCTCTCCAAGAACGATCCGGTGTCGGGACTGCGGGTATTCCGATCGGCGAAAATGGCCGGCCTCGATCTCGAGCGTGGCGTTTTTACTCGTGGCCGCTCCCCCTACCGCTACCTCGACGCGCTGAAGGCGAACCTGTTTCTCTCTGCCAACGAGGCGGATGTACGCAGCGGCCTGGACGCGGGATTCCCGGCTGCCCGCGTGTATCCGGATTCGCCACAGGCCGCGCACAGGCATGCGAACGAGGTGAGGATCGCGTTTGACGGCGATGCGGTGCTCTTTTCGGACGAGGCGGAGCGGGTCTACCAGCGCGAGGGCCTGGCGGCATTCACCCGCCATGAGTCGGTGCACGCCAACCGGCCGCTCCCGCCGGGGCCCTTCAAGCCGCTGCTGGAGGCGCTGCAGCGGTTGCAGACGGCCTCGGGCGCCGGAGCGCCAATGAGGCTGCGCACAGCGCTGGTCACGGCACGCAGCGCTCCCGCGCACGAGCGCGCCGTGCGAACATTGATGGACTGGAACATCGCGGTCGATGAGGCGATGTTCCTTGGCGGCATGGACAAGGGAATGTTCCTCGCGGGCTTCGAGCCCGACTTCTTTTTCGACGACCAGCACGGCCACGTCGAGTCTGCGCGCGCCCATGTGGCGGCGGGACACGTGCCGTTTGGCGTCGCGAACCGAGAAAGGAAGACCGGATGAAAGCGATCAAGTGGCTGCTGTACGGAGTCGGCGGGTTAGTGGTTCTGGCAATCCTGGCGGTAGGCGCCGCTATCGTCATTGTCGACGGCGCGTTCGTGAAGTCGCGCATGGTGACGGCGATGAAGGAGCGCGGCCGGACTCTCGCGATCGAGGGCGAACCGAAGTTCTCGCTGTTCCCGGTGCTGCGCCTGGGTCTGGGCAAGACCACGCTATCCGAGGCAAACAGCGACAAGGCTTTCGCGTCGCTGGACTCGCTGCAGGTCGCGGTGCGCGTCATGCCGCTCCTTTCGCGCGAGGTTGCAGTGGACGCCCTCTCGGTCTCGGGCCTGCGGCTGAATGTCGTGCGCGGCGCGGATGGACGGTTCAATTTCGACGATCTCGCGGCGGGAAAGCCGGCCGCAGCGCCGGCGGCACCGCAAGAGCCAGCCAAGCTGCGCATTGCCGAGGTGATCGTCGAGCGGGCGCAGATCTCCTACACCGATCAGGCGCGCGGCCAGACGCTGCTCGTCTCCGACCTCAACGTCAAGACCGGGCGCCTGGAGGACGACACGCCCACACCGGTCTCCATCTCAGCGAGCATCTCGGGCAAGCGGCCCGAGGTGGCGATCAAGGCTCAGCTCGCCGCATCGGCGCGAATGAACCTCGCCCGGCAATCGTTCGCGTTCTCCAAGATGGACGCGAAGGTATCCGGCAACGCGGGGACGCTGCGCGGGCTCGACCTGCGCTTGTCTGGCGATCTCGCGGCCGACGCGCGCAGCCAGGAATACACTGTCGACGCGCTCGCGCTGCAGCTGAAAGGCATGCTGGATCGCGAAGCACTCAGCGTGGCGCTTAGCGCGCCCAAGCTGCGCGTCGCGTCCTCGAAGGCCGAAGGCCAGGCGGTCACCGGCAACTTCAGCCTGAAGGGGCCGCAGCGCAATGTAGAGGCGAAGCTCGAAATGGCGGCGATCCAAGGCTCGTCCAGCAACCTGACTGTGCCATCGCTCGCGCTCGACTTTAGTGGCCAGATTGGCAGCAATGCGCTCAAGGGGCAGATCGCGACTCCGATCAAGGCGAACCTAAAGGACGGCATCTGGGAGCTCGCCAAGGTCGCGGGCAACCTGAGCCTGGGCCGTTCCGACAGCGCGCTCAAGGCGCAACTGGCGGGCGCAGCGACGATCAACATGGCGCGCCAGATGGTCTCGGTGCGCGGATTGGATGCCGTAGCAAGCGGAAACTACGAAACATTGCGCGGCCTCGATCTGCGGTTTACCGGTGATGTGACCGCTGACGCGCAGAAGCGCGAGTACACCGCAGACAAAGTGGTGCTCCAGGCCAAGGGAACGCTGGATCGGGACGCCTTCAGCGCATCCTTCGAAGCGCCCAGGTTGCGCATCAATCCGTCCAAGGCAGAGGGCCAGGCCGTGACCGGCGCAGTCACAGTCAAGGGGCCGGAACGCGACATCGACGCCAAGCTCAACATCGCGGCAGTCGAGGGCTCGGCCAATTCGCTCTCCATCCCTTCCCTCAAGCTCGAGCTAGTCTCGAACATCTCCGGCAACGGCATCAAGGGCACGGTGTCTACTCCGGTGCAGGCCAACCTCGGAGCGCGCACCTGGGAACTGCCCAAGCTCGTGGCGAATCTCACGTTTTCGGGCCCGGCGATCCCGCAGAAGACGGTCACGCTGCCGATCCAGGCCGCGCTGCGGGCCGACCTTGCCAAGCAGAGCGCGAGCGGCGAGGTGACGACCAAGTTCGACGAGACGAACATCAACGCGAAGTTCGGCGCGACGCGGTTCGAGCCGCTGGTGGCGACCTTCGACGTCGGCATCGACAAGCTGGACCTAGACCGCTACCTTCCGCCCGAGCAGAAGACCGCGAAGACCGACGAGCGCATCGACCTGTCAGCGCTTCACGGCAAGACCGTGAACGGCAAATTCGCGGCCGGTGCGCTGACCGTCAAGCGCGTCAAGCTGCAGAACGTCAAGGCCGAGATCAAGCTTGCCGGGGGCAAGCTGGAAGTCTCACCGCACTCGGCGGGCCTCTATGGCGGGACGCTCACGGGCGCGCTCACCGCGGATGCCAACGGCAACCGCATCGGCCTCAAGGAGTCCGTCCAGAATGTGGCCGTGGGTCCGCTGCTGCGGGACGCTGCACAGAAGGACGTTGTCGAAGGCCGCGGCGCCCTTGCGCTCGACGTGCAGGGCTCGGGAGGCACTGTCACCGCCCTGAAGAAAGCGCTCGGCGGAACGGCGCGAGTCGATATCAGGGATGGCTCGATCAAGGGCGTCAATCTGGCCGAGAGCGCGCGCAACGTAAAAGGGATGGTCGGCATGAAGCAGCAGAAACCCGACCCGTCGCAGAAGACGGATTTTTCGGAAATGAGCGCGAGCTTCAAGATCGCCAACGGTGTGGCGCGGAATGACGACCTGAAGGGAGCGTCGCCGTTCTTTCGCCTGGGCGGCGCCGGCAACCTCGACATCGGCAACAACCTCATCGACTATCTGGCGAAGTGCACTTTGGCCGCTACGGCGAAGGGGCAGGGCGGCCGCGACGCCAAGGATGTGTCGGGCGTGACGATTCCGATCAAGCTGACCGGCGCGCTCGACAACCCGAACTGGAACGTGGACTACTCCGGTTTGCTGGGTAGTGCGGGGGGCGGGATCGTCGAGACGGTCAAGAAGGGCGCGGGCGGCGCAGCCTCGGGCGCGAGCGGCGTCGGCAACGCAGTGCGCGGCCTCTTCAAGCGCTAGATTCTGCCTTCTTCCACCGCGTGGCAGGCGGCAGCGGTGGCGCCCTGCCGGAGGAGCGCGGGCCGCTCGCGCATGCAGCGCTCGTTGGCGTGGGGGCAGCGGGGGTGGAATGCGCATCCGCCAGGAGGCGAAAGGGGATTGGGCACTTCCCCGGCGACCGGGGTGCGCTGACGACCCGTCATTTCCAGGTCGGGCACCGCGTCCAGCAGCATGCGCGTGTAGGGATGCATCGGACGGCCGAAGAGATCCTGCGCGTCGGCAAGCTCGACCAGCCGGCCCAGATACATGACCCCGATCCGATCCGCCACGTGCGATACCACGGCCAGGTTGTGCGAAATGAAGAGGTAGGTGAGGCCGAGCCGTGCCTGCAGGTCGCTCATCAGGTTGAGGATCTGGGCCTGCACCGAGACATCGAGCGCCGAGGTCGGCTCGTCACAGACCAGGAAATCCGGCTGACCCGACAAGGCGCGCGCGATCGAGATGCGCTGGCGCTGGCCGCCGGAAAATTCATGCGGATACTTGTGGCCGTCCTCCGATGAAAGCCCCACCTGCTCCAGGAGCTCGGCGACGCGCGCGTCGATTTCCGGGCCTCCGGAGAGAAGGCCGAGTACCCGGATGGGCTCGGCGATGATGTCGCGCACACGCCAGCGGGGATTCAGGCTGGCATACGGGTCCTGAAAGATCATCTGCATGCGCCGGCGCAGGGCCGCCGTCTGCGCGTGGGCCGCGGGATCGCTGATGACCTTGCCTTCGAACTCGATGACGCCGCGCGAGGGCGTGTACAGGCCGACAATCAGTCGCGCGAGCGTCGACTTGCCGCAGCCTGACTCGCCCACCAGCGCGAGCGTCTCACCTCGGCGCACCTCGAACGACACCCCGTCTACTGCGTGCAGCAGCTGCCGCGGGGCGCGCTCGATGACGCGGTTCAACCAGGGGCGCGAGACGTCGAAGTCCCGCCCGACGTCCGTCACGCTGAGCAGTGCGGCGCTACTCATACAGCCAGCAGGCGGCCAGACTGGGGCCCACGTGGCGCACCTCGGGCCGCTCGCGCGTACAGCGCTCGAAGGATTTTGCGCAGCGCGGGTGGAAGGCACAGCCGGAAGGCATCGCGTTCAGGCGAGGCATCGAGCCCTCGATCTGCACCAGGCGCTCCCGATGCTTGCCGGCACCCGCGCCGATCTTCGGTATCGCCCCCATCAGTCCTGCGGTATAGGGATGGCGAGCATTGCCCACGATCTCCCGGACCGGCCCGATCTCCGCGATGCGGCCGGCATACAGGACGGCGACGCGGTCCGCGGTTTCGGCGATCACTCCCATATCGTGCGTGATCAGCATGACCGCGGTGCCGCGCTCGCGCGCGAGCCTTTTCAGCAGCTGGATGATCTGCGCCTGGATCGAGACATCGAGCGCGGTGGTGGGCTCGTCGGCGATGACCAGCCGCGGCTCGGCGCAAAGCGCAAGCGCGATGACGACCCGCTGCCGCATCCCGCCCGAGAACTGGTGCGGATAGTGGTCGATGCGGGCCTCCGGCGCGGGAATGCCCACTTCCCGCAGCAGCGCGACTGCGCGCGCACGCGCCTCGACGAGGCCTATCGGCAGATGCGTGCGAATGGTCTCCGACAACTGCTCGCCCACGGTATAGAGCGGATTGAGAGAAGTGAGCGGGTCCTGGAAGATGGCGCCGATGTGCCGACCGCGGATTCGGCGCATCTGCTCCCCCTCCAGGCGGTCGATGCGCTCGCCCTCGAAGAGAACCTCGCCGCCCGCGATCCGCCCGGGCGGCTCGAGCAGGCCGATGATGGCGGTCCCGGTCAGCGACTTGCCGGCGCCGGACTCGCCCACAACCCCAAGCACTTCGCCCGGGGCGATCGCGAACGAAATCCCGTCCACCGCGACAAGCGTCCCGCGCCGCGAGGGGAACTCGACCCGCAGGTTCCGGACTTCGAGGATGGGGGTCGCGGTCACCGGAGTTTCGGATTGAGCGCGTCGCGCAGCCAGTCGCCGAGCAGATTCACCGAGAGGACGAGGATCACGAGGGCGACGCCGGGGAAGACGGTGATCCACCATTCGCCCGACAGGAGAAACTCGTTGCCGATCCGGATCAGGGTGCCGAGGGAGGGCCGCGTCGGCGGCACGCCGACGCCGAGAAACGAAAGCGTAGCTTCGGTGATGATCGCCGTCGCGATATGGATGGTGGCGATGACCAGGACCGGCCCCATGACGTTGGGCAGCACATGCCGCAGCATGATCGCGAGGGGGTGACGGCCAATGACGCGCGCGGCCTGCACGTACTCCTTGTTCTTCTCGACCAGGGTGGAGCCGCGTACCGTGCGCGCATACTGCACCCAGCCCGAGACGCCGATGGAGAAAATCAGCACCGGGATCGCGATGTCGTCGTGCGAGCTTGCGGGGAGCGCGACTCGGGCGACACCGTCCACAAGCAGCGCGATCAGGATCGCGGGAAAGGACAGCTGAATATCTGCAACGCGCATGATGGTGGCGTCGAGCCGGCCGCCGAAGTAGCCGGAGAGCAATCCAAGCGTGACACCCAGGAGAAGTGCGAACAGGACCGCGGCGACTCCCACGCCGAGTGAGATTCGAGCGCCGTAGAGGATCGTGGACAAGACGTCGCGGCCCTGGTCGTCGGTGCCGAGCAGGTGGCCGGCATTGCCCTGTCCGGACCAGGATGGAGGCGCAAACGCCGCATTCAGGTCCAGCGAGGCCGCGTCGAACGGGTTGTAGGGCGCGATCCAGGGCGCGAGCAACGCGCAGCCCACGCAAACGAGCGTGAGCAACGCCGCGACGACGGTGACCGGCGACCTGCGAAAGCTGTACGCGAGGTCGTGATTCCAGATTGCCTGGAGATTCACTTCAGCGGCAGCGAATCCTCGACCAGCGCGGCGAGGTAGCCTGCGCCCAGCGGGATGACGTCGTCGTTGAAGTCGTACCCGGGGTTGTGCAGGAAGCAGTTGTTCGGCCCGCCCCCCTGACCGAGGAACACGTAGGCGCCCGGCCTTGCCTGCAGCATGAACGAGAAATCCTCGCCACCCATGGTGGGCTCGGCGTCGGTGATGACATTCGCCTTGCCGAATATCCGCTCGCCCACCCGCGCCGCAAACCGCGCCTCGCGCTCGGAATTGATTGTCGCGGGGTAACCGCGGCGGTACTCATAGTCGGCACCGCCGCCGAGCGCTTTCGCCACTCCGGCAACGACAGTTCCGATGCGGGCCTCGGCCATGTCGCGCGTCTCGGGTCGGAACGTGCGCACGGTGCCAATCAGTTTCACGAAATCCGGGATGACGTTGAAGACATTCGTCTGGCTGGTCTCCATCGAGCACACGGAGACCACGATCGCATCCAAGGGGTTCACGCTGCGGCTGGCGATGGTTTGCAGCGCGGAGATCACCTGCGATGTGATCACGACCGGATCGACCGTGAGGTGCGGCATGGCCGCGTGTCCGCCCTTGCCGCGAACCGTGATCACGATCTCGTCCGTCGCCGCCATCACGGGGCCCGGCCGTACCGCCATCTGGCCCGGCGGCAGGCCCGGCCAATTGTGCACGGCGTACACTTCGTTGGCGGGAAAGCGCTGGAACAAGCCCTCGTCGACCATCACCTTTCCGCCCCCGCCGCCTTCTTCCGCGGGCTGGAAGATCAGGTATGCCGTGCCGTCGAAGTTCCGCGTCTCGGCGAGGTACCGTGCCGCGCCGAGCAGCATGGTGGTGTGACCATCGTGGCCGCAGGCGTGCATGCGCCCCGGGTGCCTGGACTTGTGGGGGATTTCGTTCGTCTCGTGCATCGGCAGGCAGTCCATGTCGGCGCGGAGCCCCACGGCGCGGCCGCTCGCCTTGCGCCGGCCCTCGATTACGCCGACCACGCCGGTTTTCGCCAGGCCGCGATGCACTTCGATCCCCCATGAGGCAAGGCGCTCGGCCACCGTCTCGGACGTGCGGCTCTCCTGGAAGGCGAGCTCCGGGTGCGCGTGAATGTCGCGCCGGATCGCGCGCAGCTCCGCGTGATAGGCACGGATTCTCTCTACGGGCGCGTCGAGTTTCTCTGAGGGTGCGTTCATGGGCGTCCTGGCGTTGCGGCTGGGTGAATGCCTCGCTCAGCCTGCGGCGACCGCGCGGTCGATCCGCAGGCGTGGGTCGACCGCATAATAAAGCAGGTCCACCAGCAGATTGATGAGCACGAAGAAAAGGGCGATCAGACAGAGGTAGGCGGCCATGACCGGAATGTCGGCGGAGCCGACGGCCTGGATGAACAGCAAGCCCATGCCGGGCCACTGGAAAACCGTCTCCGTGATGATGGCGAACGCGATGATCGCTCCCAGCTGGAGCCCGGTGATCGTGATCACGGGCACCAGGGTGTTCTTTAGAGCGTGGCCGAAGTGCACCGCGCGGTCCGTAAGTCCGCGCGCGCGGGCGAACTTGATGTAATCCGTCCGAAGCACCTCGAGCATTTCGGAGCGCACCAGGCGCTGGATCAGCGTCATCTGGAACAGGCCAAGCGTGATCGCCGGCAGGATCAGCGATTTCAATCCCGACGCGGTGAGCAGGCCGGTGCTCCACCAGCCCAGCGACACCGTGTCGCCCCGGCCGAACGAGGGGAGCCAGCCCAGCAGCACCGCGAAGACCAGGATCAGGAGTATGCCGATAAGGAATGTGGGCAGGGATACGCCCACCAGCGAAACCGCGAGCATCACCTGAGAGATCCAGGAATTGCGCCGCAGCGCCGTGTACACGCCCATCGAGACTCCGCCCACCAGCGCGAGCAGGGCGGCGACCAGGGAGAGCTCGAGCGTGGCCGGCAGCCGCTCGGCGATCAACTTCGAGACGGGCTGCGCCTGGCGCAGGCTCAGGCCGAAATTGCCTTGCAGGGCGCGGCCGACGAACTCGGCGTACTGTGCGTAGAACGGCCGGTCGAGCCCGAGCAGCTTCGTCACCCGCACGCGGTCCTCGGGCGTCGCGTCCTGGCCGAGCATGAAGAGCACCGGATCGCCGACGAAGCGGAACAGGGAAAATGCGATCAGCCCGACCGCGAGCATCACGAGCACCGCCTGGGCGATGCGGCGAAGAACGAAGGCGAGCATGGGGACCGCTACCATGCCATAGAATTGGAGCGTGGTGGATTTTGCGCAGAAGCTGATCCGCTGGCAGCGGCGCCACGGACGGCGAAACCTCCCATGGCAGCGCACGCGGGATCCGTATCGCGTCTGGCTCGCCGAGGTCATGTTGCAGCAGACGAGGGTTGCCGCGGCGATTCCCTACTACCAGCGGTTCCTCGCGCGCTTCCCCGATGTCCAGGCGCTTGCCGCGGCTTCGGAGGATGAGGTGTTGCGCCTGTGGAGCGGGCTGGGATACTACGCCCGGGGCCGCAACCTGCTGCGGGCCGCGCGCGAGCTGGCGAGCAGAGGAACATTCCCGGACACGCCTGAGCGCATCGAGGAGCTGCCCGGCATCGGTCCATCGACCGCGGCGGCCATTGCGGTGTTCGCGTTCGGGCGCCGGGCCGCGATCCTGGATGGCAACGTGAAGCGGGTGTTGGCGCGGTGCTTTGCCATCGAAGGCGAGCGTGCGCAATGGACGCAGGCGCGCAGGTTGCTGCCGGCGCGCGGTATCGAGACCTATACCCAGGCGATGATGGACCTTGGTGCGACCGTGTGCACCCGGACGAATCCGGCGTGCGGCAGGTGCCCGGTCGCGTCTACCTGCGTGGCGCGGCGGGACGACCGTATCGACGAGCTGCCTTCGCCCCACAAGCGTGGTCCCCTGCCGCTGAGGCGCACCACCTGGCTGGTACTGGTGCACCGGGGCGGAGTGCTGCTCGAACGACGGCCCGGCCGTGGCGTCTGGGGAGGCCTCTGGACGTTTCCCGAGCTGGGCTCGGGAACCCCCGCTGCATTCGCGAAGGCGGCGCTTGGCTGCGAGCTGCGAAAGCCTCGGCCGCTCGCCTGCATCGAGCACGGCTTTACGCACTTTCGGCTGCAGATCCAGCCGATCTTTGCTCCGGTCGCAAGGATACTGCCACGGGCCGCCGCGCCCGGACGCATCTGGCTGGGGTTCGAGGACGCGCGCGGCGCAGCGATTCCGGCGCCGGTGCGCGGCCTGCTGTCAGCCCTGAGGCGCGATCAGGCGCTCTAGGGCCTCCAGCCGCGGCAGGCCATCGAGCTCGAGCAGCTTCTGCTTGACGGGCGGGGGCAGCGGCAGCACCTCGGCGAGGCGGGCGCCGACCCATGCGCTGGAGTCGAAGCGCAGCGGAGACGCGAAGATCTGCTCCCCGTGCTCCGCGACAAACCTCTCCAGAAGTTGCCGGCAAGACGCGAACCTCGTGGGCACGCTCGCATCGACCTCCTCGGGCAGCAACTCGACCGTCGCGTGGGCGAGGCCGTCCGCCTGCAGGCGACGCTCGACGATGCGAAAGCGCTGCTGCCCCTGTGCGACGATTTGCAGTACGCCCAGCTGCTGCATGTCCCACTGGACGATGCTGGCGGTGCAGCCAACGGGCTCGGGCGTGGCTGGCGCGCCGACTTCGCTGCCTTCGCGGATCAGGCATACGCCGAACGGCGAGTCGTCGCGCAAACAGCCCTTGGCCATTCGCAGATAGCGCTGCTCGAACAGGCGCAGCGGCAGCAGGCCGCCGGGAAACAGCACCGTTCCGAGCGGGAACAGCGGCAGATCATTCACGACTGCGCGGGGCCGGGCGGGGTCCGGTCGGCCCCCAGGCCGCGGTGGCGCACGAGGACGCGCCACTCCGACCCGAAGGAGCGGGCCAGCTGCTCCACCAGATATACCGAGCGGTGGCGGCCGCCGGTACAGCCGACCGCCACCGTCAGGTAGCTGCGATTGTCGCGCTTCACTTCGGGAAGCCACTTCGTCAGGAACGCGCGCAGATCCTCCAGGAAGGCTCGCACGAGGCTCTCGCCTTCGAGAAACGCGATCACCGGCGCGTCCCGGCCAGTCAGCGACGCGAGGCCGGGCTGGTAGTGCGG
The DNA here is from genome assembly GCA_041904885.1 of Burkholderiales bacterium. Taxonomy (GTDB): domain Bacteria; phylum Pseudomonadota; class Gammaproteobacteria; order Burkholderiales; family SG8-39; genus RBG-16-66-20. The sequence continues at coordinate 10,674 of JAYRND010000412.1, read as the reverse complement.
ATTGGGCAGCATGCGCGCGTCCACGACCCAGTCCGCATCGAGTGGAATGCCGTCGCGGAACGCGAACGATTCGAACAGGAGCGAGAGCGAATCGCCCCACAGGCCCAGCAGGTCCTTGATCCAGTTGCGCAGAACCCGGGGCTGCACGCCGCTGGTATCGATACGGTGCCCGAGCTGCGAGACGTCCGCGAGCAGCTCGCGCTCGCGCGCGATCGCCTCGCTGAGCGTCAACCCGGAGCCGGCAAGCGGATGGCTGCGCCGCGTCTCGGAAAACCTCCGCAGGAGGACTTCCGCGCTCGCTTCCAGGAACAGCACCGAAGTGTCCGCACCCAGCGCCTTCAGCGTGGCAAGCTGCTGCGGTAGCGAAGTCGCGGCGACACTGCGGGCGTCGACGCTCACCGCGATCCGATCATGCCCCCGGCCGGACAGGAATCTCACTACCTCGGGCAGGAGCGCGGCGGGCAGATTGTCCACGCAGTAGAAGTCGCTGTCCTCGAGGACATCGAGCGCGATGCTCTTTCCAGAGCCCGACAGGCCGCTGACCAGGACCAGGCGCACGACGGAACAGGTGGCGCTACTCGCGCCCCCCGTATCCCCTGGCGCATTTGCTAGCCGTCATTCTCCATCGCCTGCTTCTGGCGCGCGAGAAACTCGGCGGCGGAATCCTTGCCGCGCAGCTTGAGGATGTAGTTGCGCACCGCGGCCTCCAGCAGCACGGCAAGGTTGCGACCGGCTGCGACGGGAATCACGACCTTCCGCACGGTCACCCCGAGAATGTCTTCCGAAAGCTCGGAGAGCGGCAGGCGCTCGACGTTGTCGCGCGCGCTGCCTTTCGCCGGCTTCTCAAGATGGGCGATCAGCTTCAGCTTCATCTTCGGCCGCACCGCGGTCTCGCCGTAGATCGCGCGAATGTTGATCAGGCCCAGGCCGCGCACCTCGAGAAAATCCCGCAGCAGAGGCGGGCAGCGGCCCTCCAGCGTGGTTGCGGCGATGCGGGAAATCTCCACTACGTCATCGGCCACGAGGCCCTGGCCGCGGCTGATCAACTCGAGCGCGAGCTCGCTCTTGCCGACCCCGGATTCCCCCGTGATCAGCACTCCCACGCCCAGCACATCCATCAGCACGCCATGGCGCTCGGTGCTGTCGGCAAGGCGCTTTGCAAGGTAGCTCGCAAGCTTCTCGATCAGCCGTGGCGCTGGCAGCGGTGAGGTGAAGAGCGGCGTGCGCGTGCGCTCCGCCTCCGCGAGCAGGGCGGCCGGGGGCCGGACATCGTCGGCGAAAATCAGTGCCGCAGGCGCGGGCGCAAACAGCCGTTCTGCGAGGGCAGAGATCGTCGCGGCCTCGTAGGCCCCGATGACCTGGACGCTGTTGGGGTGCGTGAGGTTGAGGTGGCCGATCAGCGCCGCCGCAGCGGCTGACTCCCGGCGCACGACCGTCCTGCCTTCGCGCCCGGCGACCCAGGCGAGCGAAAGAGCCTGGCGATTGTCCTCATGCAACCGCGCGATGTCGACCTGCAGCATCCGGCTGCCATGCGGTGATGATCTGGTGCAGCGCCGCGGCATCGGCGGCGGCGAGCAGCGCCTCGCGCAGCGCGCGGTCGCTGAACATCTGCGCCAGTTCCGAGAGGATTTCCAGGTGTTTCTCCGTCGCGTGCTCCGGCACCAGCAACGCGAACACCAGAGTCACCGGTTTGGCGTCGGGCGCATCGAAAGGCACGGGCTGGGACAGGCGCACGAATGCGCCCAGCGCTTCCTTCAATCCCTTGATGCGGCCGTGCGGGATCGCCACGCCCTGGCCGAGGCCGGTGGACCCGAGGCGCTCGCGTGCGAACAGGCTCTCGAAGACCGCCCCGCGCGCGATTCCATGCTGGTTCTCGAACAGAAGGCCGACCTGCTCGAACAGCCGCTTCTTGCTCGAAGCGGCAAGGTCCGGCAGGACGTTGGCGGCGGGGAGGAGCTTTGCGACCAGGCTCATCGGAGGGCGCGGATTATAGCCTATGCGGTATCGCGGTCCCGGCGCCGCGTCAAAGACTCTTCCGCTGGCTTACAGGTGGTATCTGCAGCGATTCCCGGTACTTCGCGATTGTGCGGCGCGCGACCACGATTCCCTGCTCGCCGAGGATCGCGGCAATGCGTGCATCCGACAGCGGCCTCTTGCCGTCCTCCGCGGCGACGAGCTGCTTGATGAGGGCACGGATCGCCGTGGACGAGGCGGCCCCGCCGGACTCCGTGGCCACATGACTGCCGAAGAAGTACTTGAGTTCGTAGGTCCCGCGAGGGGTGGACATGTACTTCTGGGTGGTCACGCGGGAAACTGTGCTTTCGTGCACGCCTAGGATGTCGGCGATCTCCCGCAGGACCATCGGCCGCATGGCGACATCGCCGTGCTCGAGGAAATTGCGCTGCCGGTCGACGATCGCCTGCGAGACGCGCAGGATGGTGTCGAAGCGCTGCTGCACGTTCTTGATCAGCCAGCGCGCCTCCTGCAGCTGGGAGGCGAGCGCGTTGCCGCCGCTGCCCCGCGGACGAGCGGCGAGCTGGGCGTACAGCCGGTTTACGCGCAGGCGGGGCATGGCGTCCTGATTCAGGCTCGCGCGCCAGACGCCGCGCACCTTGCGCACGATCACGTCCGGGACGACGTAGCGCGTCTCGACGTTCGCGAATGCCGCGCCGGGGTGGGGGTTGAGGCTGCGGATCAGCTGCTGGGCGGCGCGCAGGGCATCGTCATCGGTACCCGTGACCTGCTTGAGGCGAGCATAGTCGCGATTCGCGAGCAGCTCCAGATGGTGCTCCGCGATATCGAGCGCGAGGGCGCAGACCGCCTCCGGCGCAGTATGATCGTCGCGCACGTCCCGGATCTGCAGCGCCAGGCATTCGCTCGGGGTGCGCGCGCCGACTCCGGCCGGGCCGAGGTTCTGGAGGTGATGGAGCGCGATGGCGAGGTCCTCGACGCCAACTTCCGATTGCGCAGGCATGAGCGCGGCAATTTCCTCCAGCGGTTGCGTCAGGTAGCCGTCCTCGTCCAGCGCGTCGACGAGCAGCGCGACCAGGGCGCGGTCGCGTCCCCCGAGGTTGCTCAGCGCGAGCTCGCTGTTGAGGTGGTCGCGCAAGGTCGGCGAGCCCGCCGCGGCCTGCCCGCGATCACCGTCGTCGTCGCCACTTTCCTCCTGGCCGCGCCAGGGCGCCGCATAGTCGGGAGGCAGATCCGGCTGCGCGCCAGCTTCGCGATCGGAACCGCGTCCTTCGCCGGAATCGATCGTGTCCATTGGCGTCGCGGGCGAGTCCCCCGCGGATCCGGCCCGTACAGCGTCCGTTGCGTCGGCATCGCCGTCGTCGCGCTCCAGGATCGGGTTCTCCATCAGCAAGCGCTCGATCTCCTGGTTGAGCTCCACCGTGGAGAACTGCAGCAGACGAATGGATTGCTGCAGCTGCGGGGTCAGCGCAAGGTGTTGCGAGAGCCGGAACTGCAGGGTTGGTTTCATGGCTGCCGAGCCTGCGATGCTACATCCGGAAATTCTCGCCCAGATAAACGCGCCGCACGCTGTCATTCTCGACGATATCGGCGGGCCGTCCGGACGCGAGTACCGATCCTTCGTTGATGATATAGGCGCGATCGCAGATGCCGAGAGTCTCCCGCACGTTGTGGTCGGTGATCAGCACGCCGATGCCGCGCGCCTTCAGGTATTGGATGATCTGCTGGATGTCGCGCACCGCGAGCGGGTCGACGCCCGCGAACGGCTCGTCCAGCAGAATGAAGACCGGCTTCGTGCCGAGGGCGCGCGCGATTTCCAGCCGCCGGCGCTCGCCCCCCGACAGCGACAGGGCGGTGTGGGTGCGCAGGTGCGCGATGTTGAGCTCATCAAGAAGTTCAGTGAGCCGCCTCTGGACGTCGGGCGGCCGCAGGCCCTGCAGCTCGAGGACGGCCTGGACGTTCTCTTCGACCGACATCTTGCGGAATACGGAGTTCTCCTGCGGCAGGTAGGAAATGCCGAGCCTGGCCCGCCGGTGAATCGGCAGGGGCGTCAACTCGCGCCCGTCGAGGTGGATGCGTCCGGCGTCGGCCGGCACCAGCCCGACGATCATGTAGAAGCATGTCGTCTTGCCGGCCCCGTTGGGGCCCAGCAATCCGACTACCTCGCCGCTGGCAACTTCCAGCGACACCCCGTCCACCACTGCACGCGAACGGAAGCTCTTGCGCAAGCCGTCTGCGCGCAGGACGCTCATTTCGAATCCGGCCTGGCTTTGGGCTGGATCACAGCCTTGACCCGCCCGCCGGGAGCGTCCGGAGGGGCGCCCTTCGCCGCACTGACGGAAAAGAACTCTGTGCGCTGGTCGACGAAGATGTACTCGCCATTGACCATGTCCTGGCCGCGCGTGACCCGCGCCCGCTCGAACAGCTCGACGCGCTCGTTGCGCCTGTCGATCTCGATGCGCAGCGCTTCCCCCTCGGTCCACAGCGCGTCTCTGCCGTCCTTGGCGTCACCCTTCTGGCGAAATTGCACCGGATTTCCGTAGGCGGTCGCGAACTGGAATCCGTCGGCGTCCTGCCGCACCACGATCCGATCCGCCCGCACCATCATCGTGCCATTGGTGAGCACGACGTTTCCCTCGAAGATGCTCATTCGCCTGGCGTCGTCCGAACTCATCCGGTTCGCCTCGATGTTGGTCGGTTTGTCGCGGTCTGCCTTCTCGGCGTAGGACGGCGCGCAGGCGAGGGCGCCGAGCAGGAGCAGGGCCCGCAGCGGCAGTCTGTCAGCCATTTCTTTTCGCAGGCGGATACCGGCCGCGCACCCGCTCGTGCAGCGAAAACTGCCTGGAGTCGTTGTGGTATTCCATTCCCCGGCCCGAAAGCACGCGGTCGCCTTCAGTGATTACGACGTCAGCGTCGGTGCGCAGCACCGACTGCGCCCGCGCCATCTGCAGGAAGCTGGTCCGCATGCGTGTCTCCGGGCGGCCCGCCCTGGCCTCGCTCACCACCAGTACGTTGTCGTACAGGAACAGTTCCTCGCCGTCCCGCGACAACGTGGCGCGCTCTGCGGTCACCGTCACGCGCGGCTGGTTGGCCCTGGTTTGCACCAGGCGCGGCGCCAGCAACTCGGTGGAATCGTCGTCGGGATAGTGCAGCATCCTGTCCGCGGCCAGTGTGGACTCCGGAGCACCCTGCGCGTCGAAGCGGGTGTGCAGCAACCGGTCGACGATGTAGTCGGGATCGTGACGGCGTGGCGTCTGGCGCAGCTCCTCCTCGTCGCGCAGTACCAGCTCAAGCCAGAAGGTCAGCCCCGCCAGCGCGAGCATCAGCAGCAGGGGAAACAGGCGCGTGGCGGAAAACATCGGGCGTCCGCCTCGGTCGCTTACGATAGGTATGGAGAGAGGGCGGCCTCGAGCCGCCCCTGCGCCTGCAGCACGAACTCGCAGGCTTCGCGAGCGGCGCCATGGCCGGCCGCCGCGCGCGTGACATAGTGGACGGACGCGAGCACGCTCGCATGGGCGCCGGGCGGCGCGCAAGCGAACCCGCAGCGCCGCAGCACCGGCAAGTCGACGACCTCATCGCCCATGTACCCGGTCTCGTCCAGAGGGACGTCGAGCTTGCGGGCGAGCGCCTCGAAGGCGCCTCGCTTGTCCTCGATTCCTTGCAATACCTGCCCGATCCCCAATTCGGCGGCACGGCGGGTCACCGCCGGCGAACTGCGGCCGCTGAGCAGGGCGATCACGGTGCCGGTTTGCGAGAGCAGCTTTATGCCGTGACCGTCGAGTACGTGAAACGCCTTGAGCGCTTCCCCATCCGGGCCATACCACAGCCTGCCATCGGTCAGCACGCCGTCGACGTCGAACAGCATGAGCCTGACGCGCCGTGCGCGTTCCACTGCGTCGCGCCCGCCTCGCCGCTTGAGGTCATTGCCATCGCGCCTCACGTCAGATGACTTTGGCGCGGAACAGGTCGTGCATGTTGAGGGCGCCGACCAGTTCGCCGGCCGCATCGACCACCAGCAACTGGTTGATCTTGTGGGTCTCCATGACCTGCACGGCCTCGGCGGCCAGCGCATCAGGACGGATGCTGCGCGGTCGCGCAGACATCACCTCGGCGACGCGCGTTGCGCCGATATCGGAGATCTTCTCGAGCGCGCGCCGCAGGTCGCCGTCCGTGAATATTCCGCGCACCTTGCCCGAGGCATCCAGCACCGCGGTCATGCCGATGCGCCCCCTCGACATCTCCAGGATCGCTTCCTTCAGAGTCGCGCCGTCGCGCACCGTCGGCATCTCCGCCCCCTTGCGCATGACATCGGCTACTCGCGTGAGGAGCTTGCGTCCCAGGGAGCCGCCGGGATGAGAGCGCGCGAAATCCTCCGCGGAGAATCCGCGCGCCTGCAGCAACGTGACTGCCAGTGCATCGCCTAGGGCGAGCGCCGCGGTGGTGCTGGCCGTGGGCGCGAGGTTGAGCGGGCAGGCTTCCTGCGCGACGCCGGCATCAAGGAAAATATCCGCTTCGCGCGCCAGGGACGATTGCCCGTTGCCCGCGATCGCGATCAGGCGCGCCCCCTGCCGCCGGACCAGCGGGAGGATCTGCAGCAATTCGTCGCTTTCCCCCGAGTACGAGATCCCGATGAATACGTCGTCGCGCTGGATCATGCCGAGGTCGCCGTGGCTCGCCTCGGCAGGATGCACGAAATACGCGGGCGTACCGGTGCTCGAAAGGGTGGACGCGAGCTTGCGCGCGATATGGCCGGACTTGCCGATGCCACTGACGATGACCCTGCCCCGGCATTCCTGGATCAGGGAAACAGCGCCCAGGAAGCGCTCGTCCAACCTCTCAATCAGCGCTCGCACCGCGTCCGCTTCGATCCCCAGAACCCGGCGTGCCAACTCCAGCGCCGAGCCGGTTGCATCCTTGGGTATCATGGCTTGGAAGTATAGCCCAAGCCCTTCATTTTCCTGAGCAATGGACATAGCCGGCTCCTCCTTGCAACCGATCCTGATTCTGCTCGCTGCGGCGGTGCTGGCGGTTGTGGCTTGCCGCTTGTTCGCGCTGCCGCCGATCCTCGGCTACCTCATGGTCGGGCTCGTGCTGGGACCCAACGCAATCGGAGTTGTCACCGAGGACGCGGTCACCCGGCACCTTGCGGAGTTCGGTGTCGTATTTCTCATGTTCTCCATCGGACTGGAGTTCAGCCTGCCCAAGCTGCGCGTCATGCGGCGAGAAGTATTCGGACTGGGGTCGGCGCAAGTGGCGATCACCCTTGCAGTATGTGTTGCACTGGCACTGCTGTTTGGCAGCGGCGACTGGAAATCGGGCCTCGCGGTGGGCGGCGTTCTGGCGATGTCCTCGACCGCGGTGGTCTCCCGCCTACTTGCCGAGCGCATGGAGCTGGACACGGTCCACGGTCGTGCGATCGTCGGCATTCTGCTGTTTCAGGACCTGGCGGTAGTACCCCTGTTGATTCTGGTTCCGGTATTGGCGCAGCCCGCGGCTGGAATCGGCGTGGCGATTGCACTCGCGCTTGCCAAGGCGGCTTTCGTGCTGGCGGCGCTCCTGCTCGCCGGCCCGCGCGTGATGCGTGCCTGGTTCGGGCTGGTCGCGCGCCGCAAGTCGACCGAATTGTTTGTGCTCAACGTGTTGCTGGTGATCCTCGCCATGGCATTTCTCACCGGGCTCGCCGGCCTGTCGCTTGCGCTGGGCGCGTTCCTCGCCGGCATGCTTATCTCCGAAACGGAGTACAGGTATCGGGTCGAAGACGAGATCAAGCCGTTCCGCGACGTGCTGCTCGGGCTGTTTTTCGTCACCGTCGGGATGATGCTCGATCTTCGTTTCGTGGCCGAGCAGGCATTGCTTGTGCTCACGCTGCTCGTTGCCTTGGTCGCGGGCAAGTTTGCACTGATCGCGCTGCTTGCCCGCGTGTTTGCGATCTCCCAGGGCGGCGCGCTGCGCACCGCGCTCGCGCTCGCGCAGGGCGGCGAGTTCGGATTCGTGCTTCTTGCACAGGCGAACGCCTCCGGCGTGATAGGCGAGCCGCTGGGGCAACCGCTGCTCGCGGCGATGGTGCTTTCCATGATCGCGACGCCTTTCATGATCGGCGCGAGCAACCGGATCGTGCTGCGCTTTGCGAGCTCGGAATGGATGCTGCGTTCCCTGGCGATGCACCAGGTTGCGGTGCAGTCCTTCGGAACCGAGCGTCACGTGATCATCCTCGGCTATGGGCGCAACGGGCAGCGCATCGCGCGCCTTCTCGATGCGGAGAAAGTGCGCTACATCGCGCTGGATCTGGATCCGGAGCGCGTACGCGAAGCCACGCTGGCGGGCGACACTGTGGTGTTCGCCGATAGCTCCCGCCGCGAGGCGCTGATTGCAGCGGGAGTGCTGCGGGCCGCGGCGGTGGTCGTGACTTTTGCCGAGTCAGCCAAAGCGGTCCGCGCGATCGCCCATGTGCAATCGCTCAATCCCGCGGTGCCTGTGATCGCGCGCGCGCGGGACGAGGGCGACATCAAGCGCCTTACGGCAGCCGGCGCCTCCGAGATCGTGCCCGAGGCACTGGAATCCGGCCTGATGCTGGCCTCCCATACGCTGGTGTGGGTGGGGGTCCCTCTGAGCCGGGTGGTGCGGCGCGTGCGCGCCGTGAGGGACGAGCACTATGGCCTGCTGCGCGGGCTATTCCATGGCTCGAGCGACGACGCGGTTGCGGCGGAATCGGTGCAGGCACGCCTGCACGCAGTGACCCTGAGCGCAAATGCGCGCGCACTGGGCCGTCCGCTGGACACGCGGGCGCTGGAGGAGCTGGGCGTCCAGGTAAGGGGGATTCGGCGACCCGGGTCGGCTCAGAGGCTTACGCCGCAGGAAGCAGGCGAACTTGAGGCGGGGGACGTCGTGGTTCTGCTCGGTGAGCCGGATCTCCTGGCGGCGGCCGAGATCCAGCTCCTGCAGGGTTGAGAAGCGACTGAGACCGCCGCGAGGCATGAGATCCCGCCCGGTGCAGGAAATGCTCGGCTTACGCTTCGATCGGCTTGGACCATGGGCGCAGGTAGCGCTCGCATGCGCCCTAGCCGCGCTCTGGCTACTCGGCCGGCGCTACGCCGGGATAACGCACGATGCAACGCTCTATGTGGCGCAAGGCCTGCGGCAGATCGACGCAGAGGCCTTCGGCCCGGACCTTTTCTTCAAGTTCGGCGCGCAGGACGGCTACACGGTTTTCCCGTTCCTCTACGCTCCCCTGATCGAATTGTTCGGCGTCGGCGGCGCGGCGATGCTGGTGACGATCCTGGGGCAGCTCGTATTCGTTGCGGCCGCTGCCGCGTTGGTGGCCTGCGTGGCTACCGGGCCCGCGCGCTGGTGGTCGCTTGCCCTGCTTGCCGCCATTTCGGGCTATTACGGCGGTGTCGGCACCTTTCGTGTCGCCGAGCCCTTCGCCACTGCGCGCACGATTGCCGAGCCGCTGGTACTCGCCGCGATTGTCTTTACGCTTGCGGCGCGGCCGTGGTGGGCGCTCCTTGTCCTGGTTTGTGCGGCAGTCGTCCACCCGCTGGTTACCGTGCCGGGCATCGCCGCCGTATTCCTCTGGCACGCTGTGCAACGGCCGCGACTATTGTGGGCAGTCCCCGTTCTGCTGGCCCTGGCGGCTGCGCTCGCTGCCGCGGTACCCGGCTCGACTGCGCGCTTCGACGTTGCTTGGCTGTCAGAAGTGCTGGAGCGCTCGCCGCACCTGTTCATTTCCCGGTGGCTGGCGCCGGACTGGGCGCGCCTGTTCTGGGGCTTGTGCTGCGCTTGGCTCGCACTGCGGTTCGTGGAGGCACCGGTACGTCATATGGTGCTCACAGTGACAGGGACTGCCATTGCGGGAATTACCGTTACCTGGCTCGCGGTCGATCTTCTCGACAGCGCGCTCGCAGCCGGATTGCAGATTTGGCGCGCGCACTGGCTGATGCAGGTCCTGGTGATCGTGCTGGTGCCGGTCTCGGTGGCCGGCCTATGGCGGCTTGGCGGCGCTTCGCGTGCTGCTGCCGCCTTGCTTGCGGCGAGCTGCTGTTTTGGCCGTGCAGACCTGCCGGCTGCAGCGTCGCTCGTGGCGCTTGCCGTAGTGCTCGAACGGTCCGATCGCCGCTGGCCGGGTTGGATGGGCAGAAAGCTGCTTCGTTTGGCGATCGTCGTAGCGCTCGCTGCCGCCTCGGTGGGGGTACTCCTGGAGGTGCAGGCGCGGCTGCCGTCGGTCTATGGCGCGGTCCTGCCCTGGTCGTGGACGGACTATCTGCCCGCTATAGCGGCGGCGGGTATGCTCGTTCTTCTCGCGTGCTTGTTCTGGCTTGCGGCATGCTCGCGCTTTCCGGTGCCGGCTGCGGCGCTTGCCTGCGTCGCCCTCGCCGGAAGCGTTGCGGCCTGGGACGGGCGCTCGTCGTGGTCCAGATTCATCGAGCAGGCGGGCGACCGGGAGAATCCGTTTCGCGCCGCGCTACCGTCGGGGAAGCAGGTCTTCTGGCCGGCACCCAACGGCCCGGTGTGGATTGCGCTGCGAACGGCGACATGGTTCAGCGTCGATCAGGGCGCTGGCATTGCCTTCAACCGCGCAACCGCGATGGAGTACGGCGCGCGCAAGCTTGCTTCGGAGAGCCTGCGAGGAAGAATCCAGAATTGCGCGATGGCCTACCCTGCGGATTGCCGCATCGATCTCGAGGTCGCGGCGGCTTTGTGCCT
>JAYRND010000411.1:0-3874 GCA_041904885.1 Burkholderiales bacterium | reverse complement strand
GATGAAGTTGTCCACCGCGGTCAGCACCTCGGAGAGGTGGACGCGCGCGTAGGGCGCGGACTGGATCCACGCCGCGTACAGCTCGCCCTCTGGCGTGACGAGGAGCAGCCCCGGCTCGGCGAAGAGCATCGGCTCCTTCACCCCCGTGGTGGGATTGAGGCCGCGGCCCTCGGAGATGTAGAGGCCCGCCTTCCTCGCGTCCTCGACGTCCAGCTTGTAGCCGACGCGCAGGCGCTTGAGGCCCCAGTCCTTCGCCGATTTCTCGGCGGCATCCTTCCTGTCGCAGGAGAGCGCGATCACCGACACGCCGCGCTTCTCGAACTCGGGCACCAGGCGATCGAGGTCGGCGAGCCAGGTCCGGCAGATCGGGCAGAACGCGCCGCGGTAGAAGGCGAGCAGCGCGAGCTTCGCGGGCTTTTCCTGCGCGAGCGCCCAGCGCCCGCCACCCACGAGGCGCGCGTCGATGGCCGGCATGGTGTCGCCGGGGATCACCCGCATTGCATGCTTCCTCCTTGCGGCCAATGATAGCCGACCAGAAAGAGCGCGAAACCGCGCTGGATGTCACGCGCTCCTTTGTCGTCCAGGCGCCGGCGGGCTCGGGCAAGACGACGCTCCTCGTCGAGCGCTATTTGAATCTGCTGAAAACAGCAAAGCCCGAGCAGGTTCTCGCCATCACGTTCACCAAGAAGGCGGCAGCCGAAATGCGCAAGCGCGTCCTCGAGAAGCTGCCAAACGCAGCCGAGGTCGCCCACCGGCTGCGCATTGAGACCATCGACGCGTTCTGCCTCTCGCTCGCGCGCCAGCTGCCGGTGCCCGCGCAGTTCGGCGTGCCGCCGGGCATCGCCGAGGACGCGCGGCCGCTCTACCGCGAGGCAGCCGAGAAGGTGTTGGGCCTCTTGAACGGCAAGGATTTTCGCGAAGACATCGGCCGGCTCCTCGCGCACCTCGACAACAACGTCGGCGCCGCGGCCGGGCTGCTCGCCGACATGCTCGCGAAGCGAGACCAGTGGCTGCGCAAGACCGGCAGCGCGCCCACCCGCGCGGAGCTGGAGTCTGTTTTTTCCTTTGAGAAGAATCGTCTTCTGCAAAAAGCGCGAGAGCTCGACGGTCGCGCTTCCACGGAATTCGCCGAATCCGTCCTCACAAAGAAGGGAACCTGGCGGGCCCGTTCCAAGGAAGCGCAGGCACTTTCCGGCAACGAGCCCCTGCGCGAGGCGCTCTTCGCGCTCTGCTCGCTGCCCCCGGACAAGTACACCGATGCGCAATGGTCGGCGCTGGAAGCGATCCTGAGGCTCCTGCCCGTCGCCGCCGCCGAGCTCAAGCTAGTGTTTGCAGCCCGAGGGGAAGCGGACTTCACCGAGATCTCGCAGGGCGCCGTGCGCGCGCTGGGCAGCGCAGACGATCCAAGCGAGCTGCTCCTGCGCCTCGATGCGAAGATCTTCCACATCCTGGTGGACGAGTTCCAGGACACCTCCATCAGCCAGTGGGAGCTGCTGGAGAAGCTCACCGCCGGCTGGCAGCCGGGCGACGGGCGGACGCTCTTCGTCGTGGGCGATCCGATGCAGTCCATCTACCGATTCCGCGAGGCGGAGGTGGCGCTGTTCCTCAAGGCGCGCCACGAAGGCCTGCCCAACGTGAAGCCGGAGTTCGTCGCCCTCAAGACCAATTTCCGCTCGCAGGCCAATCTGGTGGATTGGTTCAATGCTTCCTTCTCCCGGATTCTTCCCCGGGAAGAGGACGAATCCTCCGGCGCCGTGCCGTACTCGCCCGCGGCGCCCAACGACCCGGCGCTCCCCGGCGAAGCGGTGACGTGGCACAGCTGCATGGATTCGGCTCTTGAAGCCGAAAGAGTCGTTCAGCTCGTCAAGGCAGCGGAAGGAACCTGCGCCATCCTCGTGCGCAACCGCAACGCGCTCGCCGACATCGTGCCGGCGCTGAAAGCCGCCGGCATCCGCTTCCGTGCCATCGAGATCGACAAGCTGGGCGAGAAGCAGGTCGTGCAGGACCTCTTCGCCCTCACGCGCGCGCTCACCCACCTCGCCGACCGCGTCGCCTGGCTGGCCATCCTGCGGGCTCCCTGGGTTGGCCTTTCGCTCTCGGATCTTTCTTCTCTTTTCGAGAACAAGCCCGGAACGGTATGGGATCTCATCCAAGACGCTCCCGGTCTTGAACGCTTCCGCGCCGCGATCGCACCCGCGCTGGAGAACCGCCTGCGCGGCACGCTGCGCGACCGCGTGGAGCGCGCCTGGCTCGAGCTCGGCGGCCCCGCCTGCGTGGCCGACTCCACCGACCTCGACGATGCCGACGTCTACCTAGACGCGCTGGAAGAGCTGGAAGAGGCGGGCGAGGTGGATTTCGCGCGCCTCGCCGAGCTGCTCGAGGAGCTCTACGCCCAGCCCGACCACGCGGCGGGCGAGGGCGACCTGCAGATCATGACCATCCACAAGGCGAAGGGCCTGGAATTCGGCACCGTGATCGTGCCCGGCCTCGACCGCATCCCGCGCACCGGCGAGCCGCCGCTCCTGCGCTGGATGGAGCGCCCCGGCCGCAGCCTGCTGCTGGCGCCCATCAAGGAAACCGGCGCCGACGACGAGCCCGCCTACGATTACTTGAGGCGCCTCGACCGCGAAGCAGAAGACACCGAAGCCGCGCGCCTCCTCTACGTCGCCGCCACCCGCGCCGAGAAGCGCCTCCACCTCCTCGCCTGCCCGAGGAAAACCATGCCTCCCAAGCGCAGCCTCCTTGCCTGCGCTTGGCCCGTCGCAGAACCCTTCTACGCCGGCCTCACCCCGCCCGAAAAGGACGACTCACCGCCCGCCCAGCCCGCTCCCTTCCTCCTCAAGCGCCTCACTAAGGACTGGCAACTCCCCCTGCCACCTCCCGCTGTCGCCTGGACCCCGCCGCAGGAGGGCAGGGAAGAAGAACAGATCGAGTTCTCGTGGGCCGGAGAGACAGCGAGGCATGTGGGCACAATCGTGCATCGCTGGTTGCAGTGCGTCGCCGAAGACGAACTCAAGGGCTGGGATGCGAAGCGCGTCGAATCACTGCGAGCGCGATTCGAAACGGAACTAAAGCGCCGTGGCGTTCAGGAGCCCAAGCCAGCGGCAGAGTTGGTCGTGACCGCAATAAAAAATTCAATCGCTGGCGAGCGCGGACGCTGGCTGCTCGGGCCGCACCCCGAGGCGAAGAGCGAATATCGCCTACGCACTTCCGAGCGCAGCCTCGTCATCGATCGGATGATCCGCGACAAAAACGGAATGCGTTGGGTCGTGGACTTCAAGACGAGCCGCCACGAAGGGGCGAAAGTCGAAGCGTTTCTCGACGATCAACGCAAGCGATATGCCGCACAGCTAGGTACCTATGCCGCGGCGCTTGGCGGCGCTCGCTGCGGACTCTACTTTCCGCTGCACGCGGCTTGGCGCGAGTGGTTCTAGACTACGCGCGCGTGCCCGCGACGCGCCCGAGCTGGCAGCCGTTGGTGCGCCAGCGGCCGTCGGGCTGCTTCTGCATCGGGTAGATCGCGATCCACGCGCGGCCGTCGGCGTCGGTGAGGCTCACGGGCTGGATGAGCTCGCCGTCGACCAGCAGCGGCTCCTCGAACTGCACGCTGCGCGGCCGGTAGACGACGGCGTAGGAGCGCCGCACCATGTCCAGGAAGGTGGCGGCGTCGCCGAAAGCGTCGCGGATGGCGGGGGTGGCGAGCGCGAAGGCGGCCTCGCCGTCGTCCCGCTGGAAGGCGTCGAGCTGGGCCTGGACGACTTCGCGCACGGCGCGCGCGTCCTCGGGCGAGATCGGGCGCTGCGCTGAGGCGAGCAGGGGCGCGAGCGCGAGGAGGAGGAGGACGACGAGGGCGCGGGCGATGCGGATAGCCATG
>JAYRND010000410.1:0-10280 GCA_041904885.1 Burkholderiales bacterium | reverse complement strand
GCGGCTTTCGAAACTGGTCATCGAGGCCGGGAACGGCGCGCGCCTGAAGCAGGTCTATGACACGTTCGGCATCGCCGAGCGGCCCACCACGCCCGAGGAGTTCCTGCGGCTGTACCGCACCGAGGGCCCGCAGTGGATCGCCATCGCGCGGGAGCTGGGCATTACCCTCGACTGACCTGGGCTATCATCGTGATCGTCCCGGCGAGGACAATGCAGGACCTAACGAGAAGGAGGAGAGCATGACGAAGAAGATTCTGTTCGCCGCAGTGGCGGCTCTGTTCGCGGTTCCCGCGGCCGCGCAGGAAGTGACCTTCATGACCGGCCCGCAAGGCGGCGTCTGGGTGCCGCTGGGCGGGGCGCTCAAGGGCATGTGGGAGAAGGCGATCCCGGGCCTGAACGTCACCGCCACGCCCGGCGCCGGCATCGCCAATATTCGCGGCGTCGACGAGGGCAAGGCGCAGCTGGGCTTTGGCAACTCGAGCACCACGGTGGACGGCCTGGAAGGCCGCGCGCCCTACCCGAAGAAGGTGACCAAGGTCTGCCAGGTCGCGAACATCTATCCCCAGTACTTCCAGGTCGTGGCGCTGAACGACGCCAAGGTGAATTCATTCGCCGACCTGAAGGGAAAGTCGGTGGTCACGCAGCCCAAGGGCAACACCGGCGAGCTGCTCACCGACGTGATCCTGAAGCTGAACGGCCTGAACTACCAGGCGCTGTCGAAAATCAACTTCCAGGCCTCCTATACCGACGCGGTGTCGATGATGAAGGACGGCCACGCCCAGGTGTTCACGCTCGGCACCACGGCGCCGGCTTCGTCGGTGATGGACCTCGCCAGCGCGCGCGACATCTCCCTGGTGCCGGTGGACGACAAGACCATGAACACGCTGAAGAAGGAAAACCCGGGCTATAACAAGCTGATCATCAAGGCGGGCACCTACCCCAAGCAGACCAAGGACGTGCCGGTCATCGGCTACTCGACGCATATCGTCGCCGCCTGCGACCTGCCCGAGCAGGTGGTCTACACCATGGTCAAGACCATGGCCGCCAACGTGGACGCGATGTCGGCAGTGAACAAGGCGATCGCCGGCATCACGCCGAAGGACATGGCGGTGGACATCGGCGTGCCGTTCCACAAGGGCGCGGCGAAGTTCTACAAGGAAGCCGGGGCGATGTAGTCACCCGGCGGTACGTGTGACCAGCGGGGCGGCGCGGCCGCCCCGTTTCACGTTGGGAGGGAAAGCCCTTGTCCGAAGCAGCGACCGTCATCTCGGATGAAAAGCAGGCCACCGCGCCTTCCGCGAAGCCGCTGAAGTGGCTGGTCACCGCCATCGCGGTGGCGATGTCGCTGTACCACATGTACGTGGCGGGCTTCGGGCCGCCGGAAGCGGTGATCTTCCGCGGCACGCACCTGATGTTCGCCTTCGCGCTGGTGTTCCTGCTCTACCCCTCGCGCCCGGGCGCCGGCGCGGCCTGGCGCACGCTCGATATGGCGCTGCTTGGGCTGGGGCTCGCCTTCGTACTGCACATTTTCATCAACTACCAGGCCTTCACCAACCGGATCATCTACATCGACGACCTCACTGCGGCGGACAAAGTCTTCTCCGTGGTGGCGGTGCTGATGGTGTTGGAGGGAACGCGCCGCGTCATCGGCTGGGCGCTGCCGCTCACCGCGGTCGTGTTCCTGGTCTACGCAGCGGTATTCACGCAGGTAAAGATGCCGGTGTTGATGGAGCAGGTGTACATGTCCACGGAGGGCATTTTCGGCTCTACGCTTGGCGTGTCGGCCTCGTACGTCATGCTGTTCGTGATCTTCGGCGCCTTCATGGAGAAGAGCGGCACCGGCCAGCTGTTCATGGACTTCGCGATGTCGATTACCGGCCACAGCGCGGGCGGGCCGGGCAAGGTTGCGGTGGTGAGTAGCTCGCTCTTCGGCACGGTGTCGGGCAGCGCGGTAGCGAACGTGATGGTGGACGGACCGATCACCATTCCGCTCATGAAGCGCACCGGCTTTCGCCCGCCTTTCGCCGCCGCGGTCGAGGCAGTTGCCTCCACCGGCGGCCAGATCATGCCCCCGGTTATGGGCGCCGCGGCGTTCGTCATGGCCGAGTTTCTCTCGGTTCCCTACGCGCAGGTAGCCCTGTGGGCGGTGGTGCCGGCGCTGCTGTATTACGTCGCGGTGTTCTTCGCGGTCCACTTCGAGGCCAAGCGCTACCAGCTCGCCGGGGTGCCAAAGAGCGAGTTGCCGCGCTTCATGCACGTGATGGCCGAACGAGGACACCTTTTCGTGCCGATCCTAGTCATCCTGGTCGGGTTGTTCGCCGGCTACTCGGCCCCGCTTTGCGCCCTGGTGGCGGCTCTTTCCTGCCTGCCGATGGCGCTGCTGCGCAAGAGCACGCGTGCCGGCATCCGCTGGGGGACCGCGCTCGAGGCGCTGGAGGACGGCGCAAAGAACGCGCTCTCGGTGGCGATGGCCTGCGCCTGCGCCGGCATCGTCATAGGTTGCGTCACCATCACTGGCCTGGGCATTGTGTTCACGCAGATCGTGATCGCGCTGGCGCAGAACGCGCTGATCCTGGCGCTGCTCCTCACCGCGGCCGCCGGCATCATCCTCGGCATGGGCATGCCGACCACGCCGGCCTACATCGTGATGGTGGCGCTGCTGGTGCCGGCGGTGATCAAGATGGGCGTGGTCGCGCCGGCGGCGCACATGTTCGCCTTCTACTTCGCCATCCTCTCCGCGATCACTCCGCCGGTGGCGCTGGCGGTGTTCGCCGCGGCGAGCCTCGCCAAGGCCGACATCTGGATCACCGGATTCGCGGCAATGCGCGCCGCCGCGCCCGCCTACATCGTGCCGTTCATGTTCGTCTACGAGCCGATGCTGCTGCTGATCGTGAAGGATTGGGCCGCGGAATGGCCGTTCGTGGTCTGGTCGGTGATCACGGCCACCGTCGGCGTGATCTGTCTCGCGGCCAGCCTGTTCGGCTGGCTACTGGGGAATGCCACGGCGTGGCAGCGGTTGCTGCTGTTCGTATCGGCGCTCTGCCTGATCAAGCCGGGCCTGATCACCGACGCGATCGGCCTGGCGCTGCTCGCGCTGGTTGCCGGCGCGCAGCTCGTCGCCGCCCGCAGGACCTGAGGCGTCGCTAGTAGGTTTTCGCCCAGGCCTTGGCGCCTTCGCCCTCGGCCGGCGCGGGCTCGGACTTGTCGAAGTCGATCTCGATCTTCGCCTGGTTGGGGTCGAAGAAGAACAGCTGCCAGGTCCCGTACTCGGGCAGCTGGCGCAGCTCGTAGGAAACGTTCCTCTTCTTCAGCTTCGCGACCGCGGCGGCGAGCCCCTTGCCGCTGAAGGCCATGTGGTCGAGCACGCCCTTCACGAGCCGCTCCTTCTGGATCCCCGCGACGATGTGCAGGATCGGCTCCTTGCCCTTGCCGCCGTCGGCGTAAAGCCAGGCGCCGGGAAACTTGAACGGCGGGCGGGCGCCGGGCTTGAGGTTCAGGTGCTCCTCGTAGAACGCCAGCGTCGCCGGCAGGTCGTCGGTGAGGATGGTGAAGTGGTTCATCGCGGTGACGCTCATCTCAGGCTCCTTTGGCGCTCGCCTGGCCGCTCTTCGCCTTCTCGAGCACGGTCATCGCGGTGGCGACCATGCCGGCGACGTCGCCGGCGCTGGCGGGCAGGATCAGGGTATTGGTGGTCTTCGCGAGGTTGGCGAAGGCATCGACGTACTGCTGCGCGACCTTGAGGTTCGCGGCGTCCATGCCGCCCTTGTCGGAGATGGCTTCCGCGACCGCGCGCACGCCCGCGGCATTCGCCTCGGCGATCACGCGGATCGCGGTCGCCTCGCCCTGCGCCTTGTTGATGGCCGCCTGCTTCTCGCCCTCCGACTGCAGGATCGAGGACTGGCGCTCGCCGTCGGCGATGTTGATCGCCTGCTGGCGCTCGCCTTCGGACTTGGCGATCAGCGCGCGCTTCTCGCGCTCGGCGGTGATCTGCGCCTGCATCGCGCGCAGGATGGTCTCGGGCGGCGTCAGGCTCTTGATCTCGTAGCGCAGCACCTTGATGCCCCAGTTGCGCCCGGCCTCGTCGAGCGCCGCGACGATGTGGCGGTTGATGTCCTCGCGCGATTCGAACGTCCTGTCCAGCTCCATTTTTCCGATCACGCTGCGCAGCGTGGTCTGCGCGAGCTGGGTGATCGCCGCGATGTAGTTGGCGGAGCCGTAGGAGGCGAGCCGCGGATCCGTCACCTGGTAGTACTGGACCCCGTCCACGGCAAGCTGGGTGTTGTCCTTGGTGATGCAGATCTGCTCGGGCACGTCCAGCGGCACCTCCTTCAGCGAATGGACGTAGGCAACGCGGTCGAAGAAGGGGATGATGAAGCGCAGGCCCGGCTCGAGCACCGCATGGAAGCGCCCGAGGCGCTCCACGACGACCGCGCTCTGCTGCGGCACGATGCGCACGGCCTCGACCACGAAGGCGGCGACCACGGCGATGAAGAATACCGGCACCGCGTAGCTGCGCGTCTCGGAAAAGAACGCCGCCACGAAGGTGACCAGGACGGCGGCGATGAGTTTGGCGAACATGGAAACCCCCTTGATTTGCCTGCTGACTACGGGCACCGACGCGTGGACCGGGGAATGCGCCGGGCTATGCGGGGTGGCGGACGGTGACTTTGAGCGTGTTGCCATGGGCCGATAGTACGTACAGCATCGCGCCTTCCTGCAGCACCAGGGCGTCGCCGGCGCCCTGCTCCACGATCGCGTCCCAGGACGCCCCGCGGTACTGCACGCGCGCAAGCCGGGCCCCCTGGTCGATCCAGTTCTCGAACCGCGCGGGCTGCCCCGCGTCGACCGGCGCCATCTGCTCTGTCGCGTTGCGCGCACGGTAGACGTGCACGCCGTAGCAGCCGAAGCCCGCGATCACCGCCACGACCACCGCCTGCACGTCAAAGGGCTGCCCCAGCCAGGCCGCGAGCGCCGCGCCGAACGCCGCGAGCGCCAGCATCAGCAGGTAGAACGTGCCGGTCAGCAACTCCACGATGACCAGCGTGAGCCCCAGGATCGCCCAGAGTAGGTCTGCTTCCACCGGCCTAATTTAGAATCAGTTGACCATGGACGCAACCGATCTCGGCAAGGAACTCATCGACCTGCACGATCGTCCGCGGCTGGTCCCCCCTTTTAGCGCGCGCTATCCGGGGCTTACCGCAGATGACGGCTATGCCGCGGCGCGCCAACTCCACGCCCACCGGCTCTCCCGGGGGTGGACGTTGCGGGGCCGGAAGATCGGCTTCACCAACCGCACGCTCTGGGACCGCTACAGCGTGCACGAGCCGATGTGGGGTGCCGTCTACGACAAGACGATTGTTTTTTCCGAAAATGGTTTTGCCAAAGTATCGCTGGACGGTCTGGTTCAACCCCGGATCGAACCCGAGATCTGCTTCAAGCTTAGGGCCGTGCCGCCTGTAACGCGCGACCCGCAGGCGCTGCTCGCCTGCATCGAATGGATCACCCACTCCGTGGAAATCGTGCAATGCCGCCATCCCGACTGGAAGGTCGGCATCGCCGACTGCACCGCCGACAACGGCCTGCACGGCCGGCTGGTCCTCGGCGCGCCGGTGCCGGTGGAGAAGATTTCCGGCCTGGCGGCGGCGCTTCCGTTCCTGAAGGTGGACCTGTTCAAAGGACAGGAACGCAAGGACCAGGGCATCGGCTCGAACGTACTGGGCAGTCCGTTGTTGGCGTTGAGTTTTCTGATTGATCTTCTAGAAAGACAAAAAGACTCGCCTCCCCTCGAAGCGGGCGAGATCGTCAGCACCGGCACGCTCACCGACGCGCACCCGGTGGCTGCGGGCGAGACCTGGAGCACGGACTTGCATGGTTTTGCCGTCAGGGGTCTCACCCTGAATTTCGAATAGGAAATGAAACGCCCCCTGGAAGGCATTACGGTCGTCGGTCTCGAGCAGGTGATCGCGGGCCCGTTCTGCACGCGCCAGCTGGCCGAGCTCGGCGCCCGCGTGATCAAGCTCGAGCGCACCGGCGGCGGCGACGCGGCGCGCGGCTACGACCGCACGGTGCACGGCCAATCCTCGCATTTCGTCTGGGTCAACCGCTCCAAGGAAAGCCTGTGCCTCGATCTCAAGCACCCCGGCGCAAAGGAAGTCCTCGACCGGCTGATGCGCAAGGCCGACGTCTTCGTGCAGAACCTCGCGCCGGGCGCGGCCGAGCGCCTCGGCCTGGGCGCCAGGGAACTGCGCGCGAAGCATCCCCGCCTCATCTGGTGCGGCATCTCCGGCTATGGACCGGGCGGGCCGTACGCCGCGAAGAAGGCCTATGACCTGCTCGTGCAGTGCGAGGCCGGGCTGCTGTCGGTCACCGGCACGCCGGCGGAGCCCGCCAAGGCAGGCATACCCGTCGCCGACATCGCGGCGGGCATGTACGCGCTCTCCTCGATCCTCGCCGCGCTCTACCGCCGGCAGGCCGAGGGCGCGGGCGCGACGCTCGACATCACCATGTTCGAATCGCTCGGCGAATGGATGGGGTTCCCCGCCTACTTCGCCGCCTACGGCGGCGAGCCGCCGCCGCGCTCGGGCGCCTATCACGCCACCATCGTGCCCTACGGCCCGTTCCAGGCGGGCGACGGCGGCACGGTGTTCCTCTCGATCCAGAACGAGCGGGAATTCGAACGGTTTTGCGACGGGGTACTTTTGAATTCGGGGTTGAAGAACGACCCGAGATTTTCAACCGGACCTGCGCGCGCGCGGAATCGGGATGCGATGCATGCGGAAATTGAAAAGATTTTCTTGAAATTGAAGGCGGTAGAAATTCTTGACAGGCTCGAGAAAGCCGACATCGCCAACGCGAAGCTGAATTCGATGCAGGAATTCTGGGACCACCCGCAGCTGAAGGCGCGCGACCGCTGGCGGGATATCGCCTCGCCCGCCGGCCCGGTGGCGGCAACGAAGCCGCCGTTCAACCTGGACGGTTTCGAGCCGCGCATGGACGCGGTGCCCGCCTTGGGCGAGCATAGCCGCGCGCTGCTTTCCGAGCTTGGCTTTGGTGCCACGGAAATCGAAAAAATGAAAAGCGAAAACATTTTTCAGGAGACGCCATGAACCTAGAACTCTATTTCGCCCCCGGTGCCTGCTCGTTCGTGCCGCATGCCGCCCTCGAGGCGGTCAAGGCAGCCGTCGGCCAGGCCTTCGAGCCCAAGCTGGTCAAGCTGCACAAGGGCGAGCACAAGACCCCCGAATACCTCGCCCTGAACCCCAACGGGCAGGTCCCGGTGCTGGTGGCCGACGGCAAGCCGCTCAACCAGATCGTGGCCATCATCGACTTCCTCGACCGCAGCTTCCCCAAGGCCGGGCTGCTGCCCGCGGAGCCCTGGGCGCGCGCGCAGGCCGTGTCGCAGCTGGCGTGGCTGAACAACACCGTGCATCCGACCTTCACGCACGTGTTCCGCTCGGCCGAGTTCGCGGAGACCGAGGGCGCGCAGGCCGAGGTGAAGAAGGTCGCGCAGGCGCGCTACCGCAGGCTGCTCGAGCGCATCCAGGAATGGAGCGCGGCTGCGAAGCCCTACTGGTTCGGCGACCGTATCAGCGCCCACGACGCCTATGCCTTCACCCTGCTGCGCTGGGGCGGCATCGCGGGCATCGACCCGAAGTCGCTGCCCGGCTATCTCGCCTACGTAGAGCGCGTCGTGGCAGCGCCGCCGGTGGCAGCCGCGCTCGAGCGCGAACGGATCAAGCTGGATACCTACAAGGCCTGAATCAGGCCAACCGCAGGAAAACCCGTCTCAGGCCTTCTTGGCTTCGATGCCGGCCGCCTTGGCCAGCTCGCGGTGGATGCGGGCCACGCGCTCCACCTCGCCCTTGGCGGGGAAACGCTCGTAGAAGCCCTCGTCCTTGAACATCTTGCCCATCTCCGACCAGGGCGCGAGCCGCTTCTCCCAGCGATCGAGTCGCCCGGATTCTGGGCCGTCGTCCTCGCGCGCGAGGTCGGCGCAGACCCGGATCATGGCCTTGATGGTGACCGGCCGGGTGACCATGTAGCCGTCCTTGCCCCAGACCGAGTCGCCGAACGCGGTTTTCGCCGCGCGCAGGAAATCGCGCACCATGCCGTAGTAGCGCGGCACTTCCTTGGAGCTGCCCCCTGCAAGCTGGATCGAGCGCCACTTGCCCCGCACCCAGCGGTGCAGCTCGTTGAAGAGCTCAGCCTGCAGCACCCACTTGTCGCGCTGGCTGCGGCCGCCGAGCCGGTTGATGCGGTAGCGCAGCGGGCTGTCGCCCTCGCTGTAGAGCTTCTCGACCATGCGCGCGGCGAACTTGCGGTCCGGCGCCGCCCAGGACACGCGCTCGTACAGGTCGATCAGGTGGCTCTTGTTGATGCGCGTGGGCGTCGAGTTGATGATCACGAACATCTCGGCGGCGAAGTCCTCGCTCCTGCCGTCGAAGATGATGCACGGCACCGTGATCGTGGCCGCGTCCTGCGGCCGTTCCTGCATGTAGAAATGCAGGGCGGCGAGGCGGTGCTGGCCGTCGATGATCAGGTACTTGCTGCCGGGGTCGGCGAGGTGCCCGCCGCCGTCGCCGTCGGCGCGGAACTGCAGCTTCTCGCTGGTGTAGAGGAGCACCGTGCCCGGGATCGCCGGCTGGGTGACGGCGGTCTCGTAGAAATTGATCAGCTGGCGCACCTTGGCGCGCGACAGGGCGCGCTGGAAGGCGTGGTCGGTGCGCTCGATCCGGGAGATGAACTGGGCGATGTCGTCGTCCTGGGAGATGCGCGCGGCGGCGATCTCCTCGCCCTCCCCGTAGAAGCGGCTGATGAAGCGGACCTTGCCAAGGAGGGCCTTCGCCGGGTAGCCGGCGAAGTAGAAGATCCCGTCTTTCTGGCGAATCTGCGTCGCTTGCATCGCCTCTCCCCTGGCTGCCGCCCGCCCCCCGACGGGCGCCACCGAGGCGGAAATATACCTTGGAATCCGGACCTTCGCAGCGAAAGTGCAGGGAAAATCCGAGGGGATCAGGTGGGGCAGGAGGGCAGCATCAAGGCCTGGAGAACCTCGCCCGTAGCACGGTCCTGGACGAAGGCGATCACTCCCGATCGCTGCATATCCGCCTTGGGCAGCAGGGGAAGGGTCGCGCGGGCCGCGAGGGCCGTTCCCTGGAACTCGTAGGGTCCCGACCATTGCAGGACCACGTAGTCGTGCGCGAGCGTCCTGCCGCGGTTCTCGCCCGCTTTTACCTCGGAAACGAGCTTGTTCTCATAGGCGCCCAGGTAGAGCGCCGCATCCCCGGGACGAGGGGCGGCGAGCAGCTCGGCAGCCACCTCCACCTCGAAGGCCTGGGCCCCGCGCCAGCCCAGGAGTAGCGATATCCGAGCCTTGGCTGGCTGGGCATTGATTTTCGCTACCTCCTGGTCGAACGCCGCGGTGCCCCAGCGCCGGAAATCCCGTCCCTGCAGGAGGACCTGCGGCGTGTAGACCATGGCCGCGCGGGCGAGGCTCGCCATCTTGCGCTGGCGGGCCGAGTGGGCCTGCTTGGCGTAGGGGTCCTTCCAGCCGATGTAGTCCCAGTAATCGACGTGCAGGGCGATCGGCACCACCCGGTCGGGCGCGTACCCCCGCTCCCCCAGCGACGACAGCCAGCGGTCGGCGGGCGGACAGCTGTCGCAACCCTCGGAGGTATAGAGCTCGACCAGCGCCGCGGTCGTCCGGGAGGACTGGGCTTTGCATTGCATCGCTTGCACACCCGGCGCCAGCGCCAGGGCACAGGCCAGCAGGAGGGTTCTCATGCGCATGGGTCGAAATGCGGCCGCTCTGGCTTACGCCGGGAGGGATAATGATGCCCTGCAGCATGAAACTTTCGATTCTCGACCAGTCCCCCATCATCGCCGGCCACACCGCCGCGCAGGCGATCGAGGCGACCGTCCAGCTGGCGCGCCGGGCCGATGCGCTCGGCTATCACCGGTACTGGCTCGCCGAGCACCACGCGATCGCGGCGCTCGCCGACCCCTGCCCGGAAATCCTGCTCGCCCGGCTGGGGGCGGAAACCCGCCGCATCCGCATCGGCACGGGCGGGGTGCTCCTCCCCTACTACAGCCCGCTCAAGGTGGCCGAGGTATTCCGCATGCTCGAGGCCCTGTATCCGGGACGCGTGGACCTCGGCATCGGCCGCGCGCCGGGCGGCGACCAGCGCACCGCGCGCGCCGTAGGCGGCGGCTACCTGCCCGACGCCGAGCAGTTCCCGCGGCAGGTCTGGGAGTTGATCGGCTACCTGGACGGCACGCTGCCG
>JAYRND010000409.1:0-10162 GCA_041904885.1 Burkholderiales bacterium | reverse complement strand
GCGTAGATGGCCGCGCCCTTCGCGTCGCCTTCGCCCTTGATCTTCTGCGCGTCGCGGTAGGCCTCGGCGAGGATCACCTCGCGCTGCCGGTCGGCGTCGGCGCGGATGCGCTCGGCCTCGGCGGAGCCGGTCGAGCGCAGCTCGTTGGCGACGCGCTTGCGCTCGGCTTCCATGCGCCGGTAGACCGACTCGCTCACCTCGGGGGGCAGGTCCACGCGCTTCAAGCGCACGTCGACGATCTCCACGCCGATACGGCGCAGGTCCTGGTCGGCCTTGTCGCGCACATCCGCCATGATCTTGTCGCGCTCGCCGGAGACCACGTCGTGCACGGTGCGGCTGCCGAACTCGGCCTGCAGGCCGCCCGAGATGGTCTGCTTCAGGCGCGTGGCGGCGCGAATCTCGTCGCCCTGCACCGACACGTAGTACTGCTTGACGTCGAAGATGCGCCACTTGACGAACGAATCGACCAGCACCGGCTTCTTCTCCGAGGTGATGAAGCGCAGCGGCTCGGCGTCGTCGAAGGTCTGGATGCGCATGTCGAAGTGGCGCACGTTCTGCACCAGCGGCCACTTGAAATGCAGGCCGGGCTTCGAGATCACTTCCTTCACCTCGCCCAGCTGGAAAACGATCGCGTTCTGCCGCTGGTCGACCGTAAACGCGGTCGAGGCGCCCAGCACCACCACCGCGACGATCACCGCCAGGACGGGCCCCAGCGCTTTCATGAGCGCTCCTTTGCAGCTTTCATCAGCGGTCTCCCCTTGCGCGGTCGCGCAGAGCCTCGCGGGAGCGGGGCGCCGTATCGGCGGCGGGCGCGGCGTCGGGCGACGCGGGCGCGCGGCCCTGCGCCGCGGGATCGCCTGCCACGGCGCCTGCCTGCTGCAGCAGCTTGTCGAGCGGCAGGTAGAGCAGGTTGCCGCTGCCTTTGTAGTCGAGCATCACTTTCGAGGTCGAGCTGTAGATCTGCTGCATCGTCTCGAGGTATATGCGCTCGCGCGTCACCGCCGGCGCCTTCGTGTATTCGGCGAGCACCAGCTTGAAGCGCGTCGCGTCGCCATCGGCGGTGTCGATCACCCGCTGCTTGTAGCCCTCGGACTCCTCCTTCAGGCGCGAGGCGGTGCCGCGCGCCTTCGGGATCACGTCATTGGCGTAGGCCTGTCCCTCGTTCTTCTGCCGCTCGCGGTCCTGGCCGGCCTTGACCGCGTCGTCGAAGGCCGCCTGCACCTGCTCGGGCGGCTGCGCGCTCTGGATCGTCACGCGGCTCACCTGGATGCCGGTTTTGTAGCGGTCGAGAATCTGCTGCATCAGCTGCGCCGCCTTGATCTGGATCGCCTCGCGCGACTCGTACAGGATCTGGTCCATGCGGCTCTTGCCGATGATCTCGCGCATCGCCGTCTCGGCCACCTGCGCGGCGGTGTCGTCGGGCCGCCGGTTCTGGAACAGGTAGTCCTTCGCGTCGCGCACCAGATACTGCACCGCGAACTGCAGGTCGACGATGTTCTCGTCGTCGGTCAGCATCAGCGATTCCTTGAGCACGCGGGTCTTGACGTTGTTGCGGTAGCCGATCTCGAGCGTCCTCACCTGCGCGAGGTTCACCAGCTCGACGGACTGGATCGGCCAGGGCATGCGCCAGCGCAGGCCGGCGTTGGTCTCCTCGGAGAACTTGCCGAAGGTGAGCACGACGCCGCGCTGGCCCTCGACCACGATGTAGAAGCCGCTCGCCAGCCAGATGGCGAGCGCCAGCGCCGCGGCGATGCCCGCGCCGCCGCCGATGCGCGCGTTGGAGGGCGGCGGGGAAGGCGGCTCAGCCCCCGGGGGCCGGCGGCGGCCGAACAGGTCGTTCAGCTTGCGGTTGAAGTTGCGCCAAAGCTCGTCCAGGTCGGGCGGACCCTGGTTGCCACCGCCCTGGCCGCGATTTCCGCCCCCACGTCCCCAGTTCGGGTCGTTCAGCGACATTACATGCTCAGTTCTGGAATTGTGTTTTTGGAATGGCCGGGCCACTTCCGCAGCCGCGCCGTCTCGGCGATCGCGCCGCGCAATCCGGCCAACCCCGCGCCGGTACGCGCACTCACGAGAACGCGCGAAATCCTACCATATTCATCGCGTTCCACTCCTGGCTCGAGGCCGGAAACGTCGACCTTGTTCCAGACGGCAAGCTGCGGGTTGGCGTCGGCGCCGATCTCGGCGAGCACCTTGTCCACGTCCTCGGCCTCGCGCGCGCGGCCGGGCGCCGAGCTGTCCACGACGTGCAACAGCAGGTCGGCGCGCACCGTCTCCTCCAGCGTGGCACGGAACGCCGCGACCAGGCCGTGCGGCAGGTCGCGGATGAAGCCGACCGTGTCGGAGACCACCACCTGCACACCGCGGCCGCCCGGGTCTCCGCCTTCTATCCAGACCTTGCGGGTCGTCGTGTCCAGGGTAGCGAACAGCTTGTCCGCGACGTAGGCATCCGCGCTCGGATGCGTGAGCGCGTTGAAAAGCGTCGACTTGCCCGCGTTGGTATAGCCCACCAGCGAGACCGAGAACACGTCGTGCCGCGCGCGCGCGCGCCGCCGGACTGCCCGCTGCTTACGCAGCTCATCCAGCTTTTCCCGCAATACGCCGATGCGCCTGGCGATGTAGCGCCGGTCCAGCTCGATCTGCTTTTCGCCCGGGCCGCCGGTCTTGCCCAGTCCGCCCCGTTGCCGCTCCAGGTGGGTCCAGCCGCGCACCAGGCGCGTGGACAGGTGCTGCAGCTGCGCAAGCTCGACCTGCAGCTTGCCCTCGCTGGTCTTGGCTCGCTGGGCGAAGATGTGCAGGATCAGCTCGGTGCGGTCGAGCACCGTGCGGCCGAGCACCTTCTCAAGGTTGCGCTGCTGGCCCGGCGCAAGGCTGTGGTTGAAGATCACCGTCGCGGCGTCGATCGCGTCGGCCTCGCGGCCGATTTCCTCGACCTTGCCACTGCCGGCAAACAGGCGCGCATCGGGCCGGGAGCGCCTGCCGCGCACGACGCGGGTGCGCCGGGCGCCGGCGCTGACCGCAAGCCGGACCGCCTCGGCCGCGCTCTCCTCGTAATCCGGCTCGCCGAGATCCAGGCACACCAGCACCGCGGAAGCCTGGTCGCTGGTCCTGCGCGGTGTTGCTGCGGGGATATCCGACAAGTCGGAGGGAAAGCCTGAAAGCGCGTCCGGCGCTATTCGCCGGCGCTCTCGAGGCTGATCGCCCGCGACGGCACCACGGTGGAAATCGCGTGCTTGTAGACCATCTGCGTGACCGAGTTCTTCAGCAGGACCACGTACTGGTCGAAGGACTCGATCTGGCCCTGCAGCTTGATGCCGTTGACCAGGTAAATCGAGACCGGGACATGCTCCTTGCGGAGAGTGTTCAGGAACGGGTCTTGTAGGAGCTGCCCTTTGTTGCTCATTTTTTGACCTCTCGCCGGGAGGCTTGGAACCCTACTCTAATTGATTTTTAACGCCTTTCCTAGCCAAGGGCTCACCGCAGCGCAACCGGCGGCGTCACGTCGCCGCACTGGGCGCGGTGGCGCAGCGCCTGGTCCATCAGCACGCAGGCCAACATCGCCTCGGCGATGGGGGTGGCGCGAATGCCCACACAGGGGTCATGGCGGCCGGTGGTCTGGACCGTCGTCGCTTCCCCGCGTGCGTTGATCGTGCGCCGCGGCAGCCGGATGCTCGAGGTCGGCTTGAGCGCGATCGAGACAGTGACGTCCTGCCCGGTGGAAATGCCGCCCAGCACGCCGCCGTTGTTGTTGGACAGGAAGCCCTGCGGCGACATCTCGTCGCCATGTTCGCTGCCCTTCTGCGCGATGGCTGCGAAGCCCGCGCCGATCTCGACGCCCTTGACCGCGTTGATCGACATCATCGCCGCCGCGATGTCGGCATCCAGCCGCCCGTAGACCGGCTCTCCCCAGCCCACAGGCACCTTCTCGGCCACGACGTTAACGCGCGCGCCGATCGAGTCGCCGCTCTCGCGCAACCGATCCATGAAGCTTTCAAGTTCTTCGATTTTTTCCGGGTCGGGACTGAAGAAAGCATTCTGGTTCACGGCATCCCAGCTCTTGAACGGGATCGGGATCGGCCCGAGTTGCGCCAGATAGCCCCGAATCACGACCCCATAGCGCTCCCGCAGCCACTTCTTCGCGATCGCGCCCGCGGCGACGCGGATCACGGTTTCTCGCGCCGAAGCCCGTCCGCCGCCGCGCGCGTCGCGCACCCCGTACTTCTGCAGGTAGGTGTAGTCCGCGTGCCCGGGACGGAAGGTCTCGGCGATCGCGGCGTAGTCCTTCGAGCGCTGGTCCTCATTGCGGACCAGGAAACCAATGGCGGTTCCGGTGGTCTTTCCTTCATGGATGCCGGAGAGAATCTCCACCGCGTCGGTCTCGCGCCGCTGCGTGACGTGGCGCGAGGTTCCGGGCTTGCGGCGATCGAGTTCCCGTTGAATGTCTTCATTCTTCAACGCAAGACCGGGAGGACAGCCGTCTACGACGCCCCCATAGGCCGGCCCGTGCGATTCGCCGAACGAAGTCACGCAGTAGAGCGTGCCGAAGCTGTTGCCGGACATGAGAAAAGCTTAGCATAGGCATATGAGAACACTGGCTTTTTTGGCGCTTTGCCTCCTGCTTTCGGGCTGCGCCACGCTGGATGGGCCGCCGCCGCTCAGCGGCGCCGAGATCGTCGAGCTCGCGCGCTCGGGCAAGACCGCGCCCGAGATCATCGCCGAGCTGCAGCGGACCCGGACGGTGCTCGCGCTGGGCGCCTCCGACATCGTCAGCCTGCACGAAGCCGGCGTGCCGGATGAGGTGCTCGACTACCTGCAAACGGCGCAGATCGACGCGCTCCTCTGGCAGGAGCGCTCGCGCTGGTGGTATGGGTACGGCGGCGGCGCCTTCGGCGGCTGGGGCTACACCGCACCGCGCCGCCGGCGCTAGGCGGCCGCGCCCGCCGGCTCGAAGAACGCGCGGGTCTCGAATATTTCCTTCGCCAGCGACTTTCCCTTCCAGCGCAGGTGGCGCTTGAGCACGAAGTCGAACAGCAGCTGGTTGCGCAGGCGAATCTCCGTGAGCAGCGGCTTGGCCGAAGCCTCGAGCAGTCCGAGCGAAACCAGGTAGTCCACCGAGAACAGCGGCATCACGCCGGGCAGCGGATAGTCCGAGCCGTTCAGCAGCCGCGGGTGCCAGTGCTCGCGCTCCAGCACGCGCACGAGCGCCGGCGCGGCGCGGTTGACCTGCGGCATCGCGGAGATGTCGCCGAACAAATGATTATTGTATTTCTCAGAATCAAACAATCTAGAAAACAATTCAAAGCTGTCGACGTAGGGGCCATTCGGGCCCTTGTCGGTGTCGCGGTCCTGCCCCATCGACGCGCAGTGCGCGACCACCACGCGCACGCCCGCCTCTAGCGCGCGGCGCAGCCGCAGCGGGTTGCCGAAATCCTGCCGGTCGAAGCCGATCACGGCGCGGGCCAGCCCCGCGTGCGACACGATCGGGATGCGCAGGCGCGCAGCGGCCTCGTAAAACCGGTCGCAGCGCGCCGAAGCCGGGTCGATGCCCATCGCCGAGGGCAGCCACTTCACCGCGCGCGCTCCGTCCCGGGCGGCCTGCTCGAGCGCCTCCACGCAATCGCGCCGGTACGGATGGATCGAGCAGGCCCATTCGAAGTAGCGCGGATGCTCGCGCGCGAGCCCGCGAACGTAGCCGTCCGGAACGTGGAACATGGTGTGCTCGAGGTCGGCTTTGCCGTCCTCGCCGTAGGCGCGCTCGAAAGCGAACAGGATCGCCTTGTGCCCGCGGCGCATGCCGTCCATCGCGCCGAGCAGCCGCAGCACGAAGGCGACGTCGACGCTCTGGCCCTCGAGCGCGTAGGCGCAGCCGCCGTTCATGAAGAACACGCGCCGCGCGTACTCCGCCGGGCTCCAGAGGCTGTTGGCGCGCGGGTTAACGTAGATGCCGCTCGGCGAGTCCCCCATCCCGACCACGTGCACGTGCGCGTCCCAGACCTTCGCCATGTCCAGGCCCTCGAATGCGCTGCGCACGAAGTCGGTGCGGTGAAACGGCAGCGTGGCGCCGCCGCGGCAGGGATTCCAGAGGCCCTGCTCGGGCCACAATTTCCAGGCAGCGAGGCCCGCGGCGCCGGCCACTGCCGCGCCGCCGAGCATGAAATGCCTTCTTTTCAGGCTGGCCAGTTCTTGATGTAGCCCTTGAGCATCTTGTTCTCGAAGTCCTGCTCTTCGAGGACCGCCTTGGCCACATCGCGGAACGAAATCACGCCGAGCAGCTTGCCATCCTGCAGCACCGGCAGGTAGCGCGCGCCCGTATCGAGCATGGTGCGGCGCAGGTCATTCACCTCCATCTCGGGCGAGGTGGTCACCGGGTCGCGCACCATCACTTCGCTCACCTTCAGGTCGCCCAGCGCGCCGCTGCGCCTGGCGAGGGCGCCGAGCAGCTCGTGGAACGTCAGCATGCCGGACATCCGCCCCTGCTCCATCACCACCAGCGAGCCGAGGTTCTGGTCGGCCATGGTCTTGACCGCGTCCACCGCGCGGCCGCCCGGCTCGATGCTCAGCAGCCGGTTGCCCTTCACCCTGAGAATTTCCTTGACTTGCATGGCAAGCCCTCCCGAGACGAGGCCCGGAGGACATGGTATTCCAATCCCGCCCGCCGAACTAGAGCCCGACCGCCTCGGCGACGAGGACCTTCAGGTCGCGGCGCAGCTTCTCGCGGATCGTCGCGTGCGCGCGACTGTTGATCAGGTTCTTCAGCTCGAACGGGTCCTTGTCCAGGTCGTAGAGCTCGTCCAGCTCCCCCTTGCGGCCGCGATTCACCCAGTGAATGAGCTTATAGCGCTCGGTGCGGATCGCCTTGTAGGTCATGCCGATCAGCCACGGGTAGGCCTGCTCGGCCCAGTATTCCGCGAGTACTGCTTTGCGCCAAGGCGCTTTCCGGTTCTTGAGAATGCCTACCAACGACCGGCCCTGGATCTGCGGACCCGGCTTGCCGCCCGCGAGCTCGATCAGCGTGGGCGCGATGTCCTGGCAGATCACCAAATTCGAGAACTTCGAATTGGCTTTTATTTTGGGGGGATACCTCACCAGGAACGGAGAACGGATCCCCTCCTCATACGCAAACCTTCTTTCAGGCCCGAGCCCGTGCTCGCCAAAGAAGTAGCCGTTGTCGCCGAGGAAGAGGATGAACGTGTTCTCGAGCGCGCCCTTTTTCTCCAGCAGCGCGAGGATCTGCCCGACGCCCTCGTCCACCGCCGCCATCATGCGCGCGCGCAGGCGGATCTCCTCCTGCGTGCCGGCGTGGATCGCGTCGAGCAGCTGGCGCGACTCGGGCTTTGCGCGCAGGAAGAACGTCTCCTTCCACGCGGGTTTCTGCTTCACGACTTCGTCGTACGACAGCATGTTCGGCTTGGTCGGGAAGATCGCGTCCTTGTAGAGGCCCTTGTGGCGCTCGGCGACGATGTAGCCGCCCAGCGCGCCGAACTTCACCGTGCCGTCGGCCGCCTGCTCGGCGTCCGGGTGCACCGCCTTGTGCGCGAAGAACAGCGACCAGGGCTTGTCGCCGGACTGCTTCTCGAGGAATTCCACCGCCAGGCCGTTCATGATGTCGGTGATGTAGCCGGTGTGGTCGACATACTTGCCGTCGTGGCACAGGCGCGGGTTGCTGATGCGGCCGTGGCCGTCGTAGCTGACCCAGTAGTCGTAGCCCGGCCGCGGCATGCCGTCGTTGCCCATGTGCCACTTGCCGATGTGCGCCGTGCGGTAGCCCAGCTTCTGCAGCTCGAGGTGGTAGTTCGGCAGGCGGTGGCTCATCGCGCCGCGCGCCACGTTGTCGATGATGCCGTGGCGGCTCGCGTATTGCCCGGTCATGATCGAGGCGCGGTTGGGCGAGCAGATCGACGTGGTGTGGAATGCGCGCTCGAACAGCGCTCCCTCGTGCGCGAGCCGGTCGATGTGCGGCGTCTTCATGTACGGGTGCCCGCCCGCGCCGAACTCGTCGAAGCGCAGGTCGTCGACCAGGATGACGAGGAAATTGGGCTTCTTCTTCATTTAGTCGTCCGCCTTGATATTGCGCGCATTGGCAATCTTGCCGTAGGTGTCCTTTTCCCGCGCCAGGAACTTCACCCAGTCGGCAGTGCTCAAGCCGAGCGGATCGACGCCGGCGGCGATGAGCTTGTCGCGGACTGCGGCCTCCTTCACGATCCTGCCGATCTCCGCGGCGAGCCGCTCGATCACGGCAGTCGGCGTTTTCGCCTGCATGAACACGCCGGTCCAGTTCGTGAAGCTGTATCCCGCGAAGCCCGGAAGCTCGGCCATCGCCGGAATGTCGGGCGTCGCGGGCGAGCGCTTCTCGCTGGTCACCGCGACGATGCGGATCTTGCCCGCCTTGTGCGGTCCGACCACGGGCGGCATGCCCATGATCCCCATCGGGACCTGGCCGCCGAGCAGGTCGGCGACCGCCGGCCCGGCCCCGCGGTAGGGGATGTGCACGATGAAGATGCCGGCAATCGCCTTCAGCGATTCTCCGGCGAAGTGCATCGAGCTTCCCGAGCCCGGCGTGCCGTAGGAGAGCTTGCCGGGATTGCCCTTCGCGTAGGCGAGCAGCTCCTGTATGGTCTTTGCCGGGACTGACGGATGAACGGCGATCGCGAGCGGCGTATCGCCGATCACCGTCACCGGCGCCAGGTCTTTCTCCCAGTCGTAGTTCATCTTGAGGCCGGCGACTGCACCGACCACGGTTTCCGCCGGCGAGGCGACGATGAACGAGTAGCCGTCGGCCGGTCCCTTGGCGATGCCCTCTGTGGCGATGGTGCCGGAGGCGCCGGTTCGGTTCTCGACCACGAACGGCTGCTTGAGCAGCTCCGCGAGGCGGCCTGCAACCACGCGCGCCGTAAAGTCGTGGCCGCCGCCCGGCGGGTAGCCGACGATGACGCGAACCGGCTTGGCCGGCCAATCCTGGCCGAGAGCTGCGCTCGAAACGAATGCGAAGACCAAGAACCAAAGCTTCATGTTCTCTCCTACCTGAAGTCCGCCACGGTACCAGGGGCAGGCGTGAAGCCGAAGTCCCCGCGCTTGATGACCGCCTCGCGCCCGCCGTTGGCCGCGAGGATCTCCGCCTGGCGCCGGCGCGCGCGCCGGTCCACTTCCTGCGGGTCGCAGATCGCGTAGAGCTTTTCGCGGCACTGCTCGAGCACCTTCGCGTGCGCCGGATCCTCGGCGAGATCCGTCGTCTCCTCGGGGTCCTTCTCCAGGTCGAAGAGCTGCGGCCCGTACTTCGCGTAGTGCACGTACTTCCACTTGCCCACGCGCACCGCGAAGGCCCCGGTCGAGGAACCCATGCCGTGGTACTCCGACATCACCGTGCGGTCCGGCTCTTGCCCGTTTGCGATCTCGACGAGCGAAAAACCCGGAAAGCCGGCCGGCATCTTCTCTCCCGCAATCTCCAGGATCGTCGGGAACGCGTCCACGTGGCTCACCGGCGTGTCGACGACCTTGCCCGCCGGAACGCCGGGGCCGGCGAGCAGGAACGGCACGCCGGCGATCTCCTCGTACATGGTGGATTTGCCCCACAAGCCGCGCGCGCCGAGGTTGTCGCCGTGGTCGCTGGTGTACATCACCACGGTGTCCTCGGCCATGCCCGAGTCGCGCAGCGCGCCCAGCACCTTGCCGATGTTCTCGTCGAGGTAGGAGACGAGGCCGAAGTAGCCCGACAGTGCCTTCTTCACGTCCTCGGCCGACTCGAAGTAGTCGTCGTAGTTGAAGTTGCGGCTGTAGTCGACGACGTAGGGATGCTTCGGGCGCAGCTCGCGCGCGTAGAGCTTGGGCATCGGTAGATCCTGGCGCCAGTACCGGTAGTAGTGCTCGGGCGGCGCGGTGAGCGGAAAGTGCGGCGCCACGAAGGAGACGAACAGCACCCAGGGCTTACCGTCGCGTCGCCCTGCCTGCTCGTGGAGCCAGACCTGCGCGCGCGAGCAGATGTCCTTGTCGTAGAAGGTGTAGGTCGACTCGCCGGGCCCGGCCATCGCGAGCATCTTCTTCGAGTTGCCCCGTTGCGGCATGTCGTCGCGGATGAGGCCAAGCAGGTCACCCTTGCCCTCGTAGATGTGCATCGGGATGACTTCCTCGGAGAAGCCATGGTCCTCCCCCGCGAGGCGGAAATGCAGCT
>JAYRND010000054.1:0-6045 GCA_041904885.1 Burkholderiales bacterium | reverse complement strand
GAGGAGTACGGCACCGGCTCCTCGCGCGACTGGGCGGCCAAGGGCACGCAGCTGCTCGGCGTCAAGGCGGTGATCGTGCGCAGCTTCGAGCGCATCCACCGCTCCAACCTGGTCGGCATGGGTGTGCTGCCGCTGCAGTTCACGGGCTCCGACAGCGTTGCCTCGCTCGGCATCACCGGCGAGGAAGAGGTCTCGATCTCCGGCTTGCACGAGCTCCGTCCGCAACAGGAACTGACAGTCGAAATCAAGAGGAAAGACGGCAGCAGGCAGCAGATCAAGGTCAAGTCGCGCATCGACACCGCGATCGAGGTCGACTACTACAAGCACGGCGGCATCCTGCCCTACGTGCTGCGCGAGCTGATCTCGAAGGCCGGGCCGGCAAAGGTAAAAGCTGCGTAGCTGGCTGTTTCTCGTTTTTGCGGCCTTCAGCCTTTCCGTCCAGGCTGAAGGGCTTGTCACCGAGCTGCGCAAGGGCGGCTACGTCCTCTACATTCGCCACACCTCGACTGACTTCAGCAAGGACGACTCGAAGATGTCGTCCTTCGAGGACTGCGCCAATCAGCGGCCGCTGACGGACAAGGGACGCGACGAAGCGCGCGCCATCGCCGGGCACCTGAAGCGCCTCGGCATCCCGGTCGACAAGGTCTACGCCAGCCCGTTCTGCCGCGCGGTGGAGACGGCGATGCTCGCGTTCGGCAAGGCGGAGAAGACGCCCTCGGCGCGCGGCGGCCCGGTGCGCTCGGACGACCCGAAGCGCTACGACGGGCTGAAGAAACTCCTCGCCACGCCCCCGTCGACCGGCACGAACAACGCCATCTCGAGTCACGGCAACCCGTACTTCGCGGTCTTCGGCCCGCCCTACCTGTCGGAGGGCGAGGTGGCGGTCATCCGCCCGGGCGGCAAGGCCCCTTTCGAGGCGGTGGCGCGGATCCGCCTGGCCGACTGGGACGCCCTGCCACCCCCTTGAGTTGTTGTTTTTTGGCGAATTCCCTCTGTTTAGGGGGAGGGACCGCCGGAATACTTCACCAGGAATCTAGCTTCTGCTGCTAAGGTCCCTTCCGAAAAGGGATATTTCAGGGAGGCGTCCATGGCGGCACAGCGTCAGGCAGGATGGTTGGCGGCGGCAATCGCCGCCGGTTTCGGGGCATCGGTCCACGCGGCGGACTGGGACGGCTTCTATGCGGGCGCCAGCGCCGGCTTCGGCTGGGGCAAGGCGGACACCACGTATGACGCTCTCCCCCCGGGCAGCGGCAACATCAACTCGACGCTGAGGCCGCAACCTGCCGGCGTCCTGTTCGGCGCGCAAGCGGGCTATAACCTGCAGAGCGGCAACGTCGTCTACGGCGTGGAAACCGATTTCTCCCTGACCGGGATGTCGGACAAGGAGACCAAGGCGCCGATCGTGGTCGACGGCACGCCGATCGCGGGAACCAAGCTGAAATCGAGCCAGGAAATCGACTGGCTCGCGACCCTGCGCGCGCGAATCGGCTACGTGCCGCAGCAAAACTGGCTTCTCTACGCCACCGGCGGCGCCGGCATGTCGCACCTCAAGAACACGGCCGACGCGATCGCGGTGGGGGGTGTCTTCAAGTACCCCATGTCGTGGTCGGGCACCCAAGTCGGCTGGGTCGCCGGCGGCGGGGTCGAGTGGCGGATGACGGGCGCGACCTCGGTCAAGTTCGAGTACCTGCACTATGACCTCGGCACCACATCGGACCGGGGCAATCCGACCATTCCCGTCCCGTTCCAGACCAAGTCGCGCTGGGACGCGAAGGGCAACCTGCTGCGCGCGGGCGTGAACTTCCGCTTCTAGGCAGCTACTTCAGCAGGCTGCGGACGCGCGCGCCCAGCCTGAGCAGTTTCTTCAGCTCCTGCGCCTCGAGCGCCAGGGCCTCGCCCGTCCAGGCCGAGAGCGCCTCCAGCACCGCCAGGGTTTCGCGCAGGCGCTTCTGCACCTGAGGGTCCTCGCGCGCCAGCTCGCGGCTGGCCGCGCATTCACGCAGGAACGCGAGGGTCGGATCGAACTCGCGCTCCTTGCGCTCGCGCGCGAGCACCCGCAGCAGCTCCCAGGGGTCGAGCGGGGTCTCGAAATAGTCGCGGCGGTCGCCGGCAAGGTGCACCACCCTCGCCAGGTCCCAGTTCTGCAGCTCGCGCAGGGACGTGCTGACGTTGGAGCGCGCGACCCGCAGAACCGCGGCGATCTCCTCGGCATGCGCCGGTCTGCCCAGGAAATACAGCAGCGCGTGGATCTGCGCCACCGTGCGGCTGACGCCCCAGCGCGC
The DNA here is from genome assembly GCA_041904885.1 of Burkholderiales bacterium. GTDB lineage: Bacteria > Pseudomonadota > Gammaproteobacteria > Burkholderiales > SG8-39 > RBG-16-66-20. Next base: position 3,763 of record JAYRND010000054.1, on the reverse strand, counting down.
GCCCATCTCGCCCCAGTGCAGGACGAAGCGCGCCCCCAGGTCGCCCACGGCCCCGGTCAGTGCGTCCTCCGCGGCGGCGGCTGCAGCCATGACTTGACGCCAGCCTAGGGTATGTCTATTATTTCTGTCAAGACCGAAATAACAGAAGGAGAAGAACATGAGAGTCCTGGTCTTGGGCGGCACCGGCTTCGTCGGGCGGCACGTCGCCGCCGCGCTGCGCGGGCGCGGCCACAGCGTGATCATCGGCAGCCGCGATCCGAAACGGGCCCTGCAGAAGCTGCCCCCCGCGCTGCGGGACTGCGACCTGCGCGAAATCCACCTCGAGTCCCTCACCAGCCGCTACGTCTGGCGCCCGCTGCTGCGGGACGTGACCACAGTGGTCAACGCCGCCGGCATTCTGCGCGAGCGCGGCGGCGAGACCTACGACCGGGTGCACCACATGGCGCCCGGGGCGCTCGCCCTCGCCTGCGAGCGCATGGGAGTGCGCCTGGTGCACCTTTCGCTGCTCGGCCTGAGGCGCGAGTCGCGCAACCGTTTCCTGCGCTCGAAGCTGCTCGGCGAGCGGGTCGTTGCGGAGACCCGCGCCGATTACAGCCTCGTGCGCCCTTCTCTGCTGGACGGCGAGGACGGCGGCGCCGGCGCCTGGCTGCGCCGCATCGCGGCCTGGCCGGTGCACTTCTATCCCTCGGACGCCAGGGGCCGCATCGCGCCGCTGGACGTGCGGGATCTCGGCGACGCGCTCGCCAGGCTCTGCGAGATGCCCGGCTACGCCATGCCGCGCGAGATCGAGCTGGGCGGCAGCGCGCGCCGCACGCTTGCCGACTACCTGGATTTCCTGCGCTCGCTGGAGGGCCGGCGCCCGGCGTCGCAGCTGCCGGTGCCCGCACCGCTCGCGCGCCTGGCCGCCTTCTGCTGCGACATGCTGCACCTCTCGCCGCTGTCGCTGAGCCTGCTCGAGCTGCTGCAGCGGGACAACCTGCCAGGCGAGAACCTGCTGCAGGCCCTGATCAACCGGGCCCCGTCGCAGCGGCGGCCAGCCTACGCGGCCGCGGCGATCCCCACCGGGCACGAAACCCCGGTGCCGCCCAGCCCGCAGTAGCCGTTCGGGTTCTTGCCGAGGTACTGCTGGTGGTAGTCCTCGGCGTAGTAGAACTCGGGCGCCGGCCGGATTTCCGTGGTGATGGACCCGTAGCCTTTCGCCTGTAACGCGGTTTCAAAGGCATCCTTCGACGTAAGAGCTTTCCTGAGCTGCTCTTCTCCAACCGCGTAGATCGCCGACCTGTACTGGCTTCCCGAGTCGTTGCCCTGGCGCATGCCCTGCGTGGGGTCGTGGCCCTCCCAGAAGGCCTTCAGCAGCATCTCGTAGCTCACGCGCTTCGGGTCGAACACGACCAGCACCGCCTCGGTGTGGTTCGTGAACCCGGAACAGACCTCCTCGTAGGTCGGGTTCTTCGTCTCGCCGCCGGCGTAGCCCACCGCCGTGCTGTAGACGCCGGGAATGTTCCAGAACAGCTTCTCCGCGCCCCAGAAGCAGCCCAGCCCGAAGATCGCGCGCTCCATGCCCTGCGGAAACGGCGGCACGATGCGGTTGCCGTTGACGAAGTGCGTCTCCGGCACGTCCATCGCCTGCGCGCGGCCGGGCAACGTCGAGCCGGCGGGCAGCAGCGTCTTCATTTTCTTCATGAATGCGAACATGGCCATTTCTCCTCGAACGATAGAATAGCACCATGAAAATATGCATTTACGGCGCGGGCGCCGTCGGCGGCCTGGTCGCCGGCCGCCTCGCGCAAAGCGGTCACGACGTCTCCGTCGTGGCGCGGGGCGCGCACCTTACGGCGATCCTCCGGGACGGGCTGCGGATCGAGTCCGAAGGCAAGCAGACAGCGGTGCGCCTGAAGGCCAACAACGACCCGGAGAAGCTCGGACCGCAGGATTACGTCTTCGTGGCGGTCAAGGGCCAGAACCTGCCCGAGGTGGCCGAGGGGATCGCGCCGCTGCTGGACGAGCGTACGAGCATCGTCACGGCGATGAACGGCGTGCCCTGGTGGTTCTTCGACCGGCTCGCGTGGGCGCAAAATGCGGGCAAGGGCAAGCTGCACCTGGAAACGCTCGACCCCGGTGGCAGGCTCTCGCGGGCCATGCCCACCGACCGCATCGTCGGCTGCGTGGTCCACCTCGCCGCCTCCACGCCCGCGCCCGGCCTCATCCGCCACGGCATGGGCCAGCGTTTCATCCTCGGCGAGCCCGGCGGCAGGAACACGGCGCGCACGAAAGACATCGCCGAAGCGCTGAAGGGCGCGGGCTTCGAGGCGGTGGAGTCTGAATTCATCGAGAAGGACTTCTGGGTGAAGCTGCTCGGCAACGTCAGCTTCAATCCGGTGGCGGCACTCACGCTCGCTGGCGCCGACCGCCTGATCGCGGACGCGCGCGTGAAGGCGTACATGGTCGAGATCATGCGCGAGGTGCTCGCGATCGGCCGCGCGGTGGGCGTGGACGCCGACATCGACCCGGAAGCGCGCATCGACATGGCGCGGCGCCTGGGCAAGTTCAAGCCCTCTACGCTGCAGGACATGGAGGCCGGCAAGCGCCTGGAAATCGACGGCCTGCTCACGGGAACCCTGGAAGTGGCGAAGAAGGCCGGCGTGCCCGCGCCCTTCACCGAGAGCCTCGACGGGCTGATCCGCCTGCGCGCCGAGTCGACGGGGCAATATCCCTAAAGGGGACAGACCCCATTTTTCCCATTTTTCTCATTTGCACGCCAGCGCGAGACGATCTGTGGAGGTGAGAAAAATGGGGTCTGTCCCCTATTCGCACGCGCTGTGCGTCGCGCCGATGATGGACTGGACCGACCGGCACTGCCGCTATTTCCTGCGGCAGGTGTCGTCCAGGGCCTTTCTGTACACGGAGATGATCACCACCGGCGCGCTGATCCACGGCGACGTCGAGCGCCACCTCGCTTTCAGCCCCGAGGAGCATCCCGTGGCCGCGCAGCTGGGCGGCAGCGAGCCCGCGGACCTCGCGCATTGCGCGAAGCTCGTCGAGCAGTACGGCTACGACGAGGTCAACCTCAACATCGGCTGCCCCAGCGAGCGGGTGCAGCGCGGCGCCTTCGGCGCCTGCCTGATGGCCGAGCCCGAGCTGGTCGCCGACTGCGTGCGCGCGATCCGCGAAGCCGTGGGAATTCCGGTCACCGTCAAGCACCGGCTTGGCCTGAACGCCATGGACGACTATTCGTTCGTGGCAAATTTCGTCGGCAAGGTGTCGGAGGCCGGCTGCCGTACTTTCATCGTCCATGCGCGGAACGCGGTCCTGAAGGGACTTTCCCCGAAGGAGAACCGCGAGGTTCCGCCCCTGAAATACGACTGGGTCCTGCGCCTCAAGCGCGACTTCCCCCGGCTGGAGATCGTGCTGAACGGAGGACTGGCGAGCGCGCAGCCCGTTCCCGGCGTGGACGGAGTGATGCTGGGAAGAGCTGCATACCATGACCCGTGGGTGATGGCAGACCCTGGAAAGACCCGGCCTGACGTCGTAAGAGCCATGACGAAATACGCGGAAGGACAGGCAACGCTGCGCAGCGTCGCCCGGCACATGCTGGGGCTCTACCACGGCCACCGGCGCGCGCGGCTCTGGCGCCGCATGCTGTCGGACCCGGCGCGGCTTTCGCAGAACGATCCGGCGCTCCTGCGCGAAGCCATGGAAGCAGTAGAATCCGGCGAACTCCGGGAGAACACAGATGAGCGCAGTGCTGAAATCCAAGCCAGTT
>JAYRND010000408.1:0-4261 GCA_041904885.1 Burkholderiales bacterium | reverse complement strand
TTGAGGCGCATGCGCCAGCCGCCGGAAAAGCCCGAGACCGGCTGGCCAAGCTCCTCCTGCCGGAACCCCAGGCCGACCAGCAGTCGCTCGGCGCGCGACCGCGCCGTATAGGCGTCCGCGTCGGCGAGCTGAGCGTGAATCTCGCCGATCCGATGGCCGTCGTTTGCGTGCTCGGCCTCGGCGAGCTCACGCTCGAGGCGCCGCAGCGTCGTATCGCCGTCGATCGCGTATTCGACCGCCGGACGGTCGAGTGCCGGGGTTTCCTGGGCCACGTGCGCGATGCGCCAGTTGGCCGGGAATTCGGCGTCGCCCCGGTCCGCATGCAGCTCGCCCCGCAGCAGCGCGAACAGGCTCGACTTGCCCGAGCCGTTGGCGCCGATGAGGCCGATGCGGTCGCCGGGATTGAGCGTCGCGTCGGCGGCCTCCAGCAGCACCTTGGCGCCGCGCGTGAGCGTGAGATTGGAGAAGCGGATCATCGGCAGGCCGCAGCGCGAAGCTGCGGGGCCGCGATTCTACCGGGGAAACTCCCGGAACCGGCAGTCGGGGTCGCGGCGGATCTGGTCGACGAGCGCCACCTCCCACTGCAGGTAGTCCTGCATGGCGGCCTCGACCTGCGACTGGTGGTCGTAGGGCTTGTAGTAGACGTCCTCGGGGGGCTCCAGCATGCGCGTCTCGCCCGCCTGCATCGGCAGCCCGGCCTTCTGCCAAGCCGCGGTCCCGCCATCGAGCGCCGGCACCTCGCGCTTGAGCAGCGCCGATAGATCGGCTGCCGCATAGCGCGCGAGCACGCCGTCCGGGGAGGTGCAGACCACGGGACCGTTCAGCGCGGCGACGTGGCTCGCGAGCCGGGCGCGGATGGCGAATGCGGCGCCCGGGATGTGGCCGGCCCGGTATTGCAGGCTGGTCGCGAAATCGAGGACGAGGGAATCACTCGCGGACTTCAGCTGGTCGATCCTGATCAGACTGCAGGCGGGCGGGGCGGCGTGAAGGGGTTTGTCCGTCGAATCCAAACGCGCGTCAGTAACGACGTAGACCTCCGGCCAGCCCATCTGCAGCAGCCAGGACGCGGTCATCGTGGCGCGCACTCCGTGGTCGTCCACGAGGGCGATGCGCGCGCCCTGCACGGCCGCGTAGGTATCGGTCGCCTGGACGAGCTGCCCGCCGGGAGCGGAGATCGAGCCGGCGAGGTGGCCCGCCGCGTACTCCTCGGGCGTGCGCACGTCGAAGAGGTAGAGGGTTCGGGTGGTTTCGGCCTGGAGCTTTTTCAGTTCTGAAAGCGAAATTTTTTTCACGTCAAAGCGCTTTGCGACTCTCTCTGCCGCCGCCACTGCCTTCTGCAACGCCTCCTTCGACGGCGCTTGCGCCATTCTTTCCATGCCATGCTCGAGCGCCAGGCCGGCGAGGTGCCAGCCCATGGTGCCGTTCTTGAGCGCGACGACCCGGTTCGGAACACCGGCGTTGATGAGCGACTGTGCCCCGATGATGGAGCGCGTCCGGCCGGCGCAGTTGACCACGATCAGCGTCTCCGGCCGCGGCGCGGCGGCCGCCGCGCGATAGACCAGCTCGGCGCCGGGGCAGTCGAGCGCGCCGGGAATGTTCATCACCCGGAATTCGTTCATCGGGCGCGAATCGAGGACGACCAGGTCTTCGCCCGCGTCGAGCTTCGCCTTCAGCTCGGCGGCGGCAATGCGGGGCGTGCCATCGTGGTGCTCGACGTGCTCGCCGAACGCCTTGGAGGGCACATGCACGCCGGAGTAGATCTCGTAGCCGGCCGACCGCCAGCCGGCGTTGCCGCCCGCGAGCACGTGCAGGTCGCGGTAGCCCAGGCGCCGCAGCACGCGCGCGGCCCGCTGCGCGAGGGATTCGTCGTCGTCAACCAGCACGATTCGCGTCTTGAGGCGGGGCACGAGGCGCCCGATGCGCAGCTCGAGGCTCGACAGAGGCGCGGAGCTGGCAAGGAAAAGGTGGCCGCGCGAGTGCACGCCCTCCTCGCGCACGTCGAGGATGGCGAGCTCGGACCTGGAGGCGATCAGCGCGCGCAGCTCCGGCGCCGTGATGCGCGTGCACCAGATGTCGGGCTTGGCCATGAAGCGCGCGTATTTGCCCCCGTTGCTCGAGCCGAACGTAATCCGGTCCGGCAGGTCTTCCAGCGTCCTGCCGTAGAGGTGCAGGTGCAGCGACTCTTCCTTGCTGGTGACCTCGATGGTGTGGAAGTCGTTCGGCAGCATGGCGCAGGCGCTGCCGCGCCGGATGGTGAGTTCGTGTGTCTTTCTGAGGGTGCCCTCGCCCGGGACTTCGCCGCGATCCGTGCGCTCGTAGAACACGTTGTGCTCGTCGCCGAAAACGCCCGCGATGGAGGCCCAGGTCGTGTGGTTGTGCGGGGGCTGCGCCTTCCCTGGGACGCCCGCCGAGCCGTACAGGGCGAGGCGCCCGTCCGCGTCCTCGGCGAGATGGTAGATGGTGCCTGCGCGTCCGGGCGCGTTGGCAAAGTGCTGCGCGGGGAAGAGCTCGGTGCGGCTCGCCAGCGCGATCAACTCGGCCTTGATCTCCTCGAGTGAGCCGCGGGTTACCCCGCCGCGTGCTTCGATCGAGCGCACGCGCTCGATCGTGTCCGCGATGGCCCGGGCGCGCTGCTCGACGATTTCCAAGCCTAGAACTCGATCTTGTCGCGGATGGCGTCGATGCCCGCCTGCGCGCAGGCGTCGTCGGCCGGGCCGCCGGGCGCTCCCGACACGCCGATCGCGCCAAGTATCGAGCCTTGCGCCTCGATGACCATCCCGCCGCCCAGCAGGACCGCGCGCGGCAGGTTACGCAGGCCGCTCTGGGGTTGCCCGGGTTCGCTGAGGCGCGCGAGCTCCGTGGTCGGCGCGCGGAAGCTCGCCGCGGTCCATGCCTTGCCGGCGGCCGTGCGCGGCGTGTGCGCGCCCGCATAGCGGTCGCGCAGCAGCACCTGCACGACTCCGGAGCGGTCCACCACCGCCACCGCGACCTGCCAGCCGGAATCGCGGCATTTCTTGAGCGCCGCCTGCGCGGCGGTGAGCGCGGTTTCTGGCGCGAGCAGCCGCACCGAATAGGTAGCGTCCTGCGCGCTTGCCGGCAGGGCAAAGGCAGCAAGGACCAGAAGAAAGATCGCTTTCATGGCTGGTTATCCTCTTGTGGGCTATTTCTTCGCGGCCGGCCGGTTGAAGCTCTTCAACGCGACCTTTCCATTCACGAACCGGACCGTGATGACGGTCTCGCCCTCCACCCAGCGCGACGATGTGCCGGAAATTCCGAGTGCTTGGGCGCTCGAGCTTTCCGTGGGCTCGCCAAGCAGCGCGCGGACCTCCTGCTCGCTCATGCCGTCCTGAATCTTCGAGAAATTCTCCTGCGTGACCTTGGAGCAGGCAACCAGCGGGAGCAGGGCAATCAGGGCAAGAGCGCGAGGGTTCACCCATTAACTATAATCGTTTCATGAACGTTCGGCCCGCCGCGGAGCAGGATCTGCCCGCCATCCAAGCCATCTACGCCCATCACGTCTTGCACGGCCTGGCCTCATTTGAGGAAGTGCCGCCTTCCGTAGAGGAAATTCAGCGCCGCTTTGCAGACGTCACGCGCCAGGGGTTTCCCTACCTGGTCGCGGAGGACGCGGGCGAGATCCTCGGCTACGGCTACTGCTCGCTGTACCGCACGCGCCCGGCCTACCGCTATACGCTCGAAGACTCGGTCTACGTGAAGAACGGCCTGCAGGGCAAAGGGATCGGCAAGGCGGTCCTCCAGGAGCTGATCAGGATTTGCACGGCGAAGAACTACCGCCAGATCATCGCGGTGATCGGCGACAGCGCCAACGCGGGCTCGATCCGGCTGCACGCGAGCGTCGGCTTCCTGCGCGTCGGCGTGCTGCGCTCCACGGGGTACAAGTTCGGGCGATGGGTCGACAGCGTCTACATGCAGCTGGCCATAGGAGGCGGCGACATGTCGCCGCCTAAAGGCGGCGCCGGCGACGGCACTAAGCCGTAAGCACGACCTTTCCCTTTACCTTCCGCTCGGCCATCAGCTTCAGCGCGTCCACTGCCTTCGCGAGCGGGAAGGTCTGCGAGACATGCGGCTTGAGCTTGCCCGCGCGAAACCAGGCGCCCAACTGGGCGATGCTCTCGGCGAACTGCCGCGGCTCGCGGCGCGCGAAGTCCCCCCAGAATACGCCCACGATCGCGCAGCCTTTCAGCAGCGCGAGGTTGAGCGGGATCTTGGGAATGTCTCCGGCGGCAAAGCCGACCACCAG
>JAYRND010000407.1:0-7348 GCA_041904885.1 Burkholderiales bacterium | reverse complement strand
GCTGTGCACGCCCAGCATGATGTCGAAGTTGCGCGGCTCCACGTACGTGTTGTGGTGCGCGTAGAGGATGCCGCCGAGGGCCGCCAGCGCTCCGGCGGCGCCGACCACCGCCAGCTTGCAGCGGTCGACATCGATGCCGAGGGAGGCGGCGAGTTCCGGGTCCTCGCCGATGGCGCGCAGAGCGGTCCCGGCCCTCGACCTTTCCAGCCAAAGCAACAGGAGCAGGACGGCGAGAAGCAGCGCCCACACCAGCGCGAGGTAGCCTTCGGGCTCCACGCCGTGCTCGAACACCCAGCGGATGCTGCGGAATCCCTGCGTGCCGTCGGGGCCCACGAGGTCTCCGTCGATCTCCCGCTGGAAATGGAAGAGCTCGAAGAGGATCCGGAACATCTCCGCGGCCGCAAGCGTGGCCATGGCGAAGACGAGGCCTCGCAGCCGCAGCGCTGGCCAGCCGACCAGCAGCGCCGCGGCCGCGCCGGCCGCCATGGCCACGAGCGCCGCGGCGGGCAAGGGCAGGCCGTATATCGCCGTCAGGATGCCGCCGGTGTAGGCGCCGACCCCGAAGAATGCCTGCTGTCCGAAGGACATCTCGCCGACCAGCAGCAGGAGGTAGGCCGACAGCGCGAGGAAGGAGAACAACCCGACGTTGGTCAGGACGCCAATGACGTAGTCATCCAGCACGGGTGCTCATCCATCGCGGCCGCCAGGCGAGGAGCAGGAAGAGCAGGAAATAGGCGATCAGGTCTCGGGCCTGCGGCCCGAGGAACCATTGGCTGTGCGCCTCGACCAGTCCGAGCACAAGGCCGCCCGCGACCGCGCCGGGCAGCGAGCCGAGGCCTCCGAGCATCATCGCCAGCAGGCCCTTCAGTGTCGACCACATGCCCAGCATCGGCGTCACCTGCTCGTGGCTGGCGGCGATCAGGAAGCCGGCGAGGCCGCCGATCGCCGAGGCGAGCGCGAAAACCAGCATAAGCACCCGCGGAACGTTGACGCCGGCAAGCTCGGCCGCCACCGGCGCGTCGATCACCGCGCGCACCGCCAGGCCGAAGCGGCTGCGGTAGAGGATGCGCCAGAGCAGGGTGCTCGTCGCCGCGGCGGCGGCGACCATCACCAGCGCTTCCGGGCGCAGCGTGAAAGGCCCGAACTGCAGCGGCCCGCTGTCGAAGAGCGGCGGAAAGTCGTAGATGTGCCTCGGCATCGCCAGCATTGCGATTTCCTCGATCTGCATCCAGAGCGCGAAGCTCGCCACCATCGCCGCGATGGCCGAGCCGCGCCGGTGCGGCGCGAAGCAGAGCCTTTCCACGTAGGAGCCCGCGAGAACCGCCGCCAAAACGCATACAGCCAGGAGAAATACCAATCCGATCCGGAAATTCAGATGCGCCCAGGCCGCGGCGTAGCAGCCGAACATGATCGCCGGGCCGTAGGAGAGGTTCACCCGGCGCAGCACGCCGAAGATCAGGGTGAAGCCCACCGCCAGCAGCGCGTACGAGGCGCCCGAAGCCAGCCCGTCGAGCGTGCTCTGGACCAGGTCCGCGAGCATGGAGCTAGCGGGCCGAGCCGAGGTAGGCGCGGCGGATTACCTCGTCCTCGGCGAGCGATCCGGGATCGCCGCTGAAGGTGACCTTGCCCTGTTCGATCAGGTAGAAGTGGTGCGCGACCTTGAGCGCCATGTGCGCGTTCTGCTCTACGAGGAAGATGGCGGTGCCGTCGCGGTGCAGGTCGGCGATGATGCGGAATATCTCCTCCACGACCAGCGGGGCGAGGCCGAGCGAGGGCTCGTCCATCAGCAGCAGCTTCGGCCGGCTCATGAGCGCGCGCGCGACCGCCAGCATCTGCTGCTCGCCGCCGGACAGGGTGCCGGCCAGTTGTTTCGACCTCTCCCGCAACCTTGGGAACCTCGAGTAAAGACGTTCCAGATCCGGGAGGATGTCATCCCTGCGCTGATACGCTCCCGCCTGCAGGTTCTCCTCCACCGTCATGCTCGGGAATACCAGGCGGTTCTCGGGCACGAGCGCGATGCCGGCGGCGACGATGTCGTGCGGCGCCATGCCGGTGATCGGCCGGCCGGCGAGCGTCACCGAGCCCGACTTCGGACGCAGGATGCCGGCGATGGTCATCATCAGCGTCGTCTTGCCGGCGCCGTTCGGGCCGAGCAGGCAGGTGATCGAGCCTTCGGCAACCTCTAGGGACACGCCTTTGAGCGCTTCAATTTTGCCGTAGGCCGTAACGAGACCCTTCACTTCCAGCAAGGCGCTCACTTCGTATCCCCTCCGAGATAGGCCTTGCGAACCGCGGGATCCGCCTGAATCTCCGCCGGCGTGCCTTCGGCGATCTTCTGGCCGAAATTGAGCACAGCGATGCGGTCGGTCACGCCCATCACCAGCTCCATCACGTGCTCGACCAGCAGGATGGTCACGCCGCGCTCGCGCAGGGCGAGGATGCGGTCGCGGAGCTGCGAAATTTCCTCGCTGTTCATGCCGGCGGCGGGCTCGTCCAGAAGCAGCAGCTTCGGCCGGGTCGCCATCGCGCGCGCGAGCTCCAGGCGCCGCTGCTCGCCGAAGGACAGGTTGGCGGCGAGCTCGTCGCGCTTGTGCGCGAGGCTGGAGAATTCCAGCAGTGGCAGGATCTCCTCGCGCGCGCCCGCCTGGCCGCCGAGCCAGCGCGCGAAGAACCCGTGCCGCGCCTGTTCCGCCTGCGAGTTCTGCGCCACCCACAGGTTCTGCCATACCGTGAGCTGGCCGAACAGGCGGATGTTCTGGAAGGTCCGCGCGATTCCGAGCTTGAGCCGGAGGTGGGTCGGGATGCCGTCCAGGGATTGCTCGTTGAAATGGATGGATCCCGAAGTCAGGGGAAACAGGCCCGAGATCAGGTTCACCGTCGTGCTCTTGCCCGAGCCGTTCGGCCCGATCAGCCCGAAGATCTGGCCGGCAGCGACGTACAGGTCCAGGCCGTCCACGGCGCGCACGCCACCGAAGTAGCGCGACACGGACTTCAACTCAAGCACGCCGGGCCCCGCCGAAGAATCCCTGCGGCCGGAGGTTCATGGCGAGCACGATCAGCGCGCCGAACAGCAGGTTGCGCCAGTCGCCGAGGTCGCGCAGGCCCTCGATCAGGATGCCCTGCACGAACACCACGGCCGCGACGGTGCCCCAGACGTTCCTCAAGCCCCCCACAATGGGGTAGGCGATGGCGAAGGTCGCCACCAGGACGTTGAAGCTCGAGTGCTCGATGTGCGTGGTGTAGTGGGCGTAGAGCCCGCCCGCGACGCCCGCGAGGGCGCCGCCCACGGTCATCGCGCTTACCTTGACCGCGGTGAGGTTGATGCCCACCGATTGCGCCGCGAGCTCGTCCTCGCCCACCGCGCGCAGCACCGACCCGTAGCGTGAGCGGTCGAACCACCAGAGCAGCGCGAGCGCCAGCGCCACGAACACCCAGACGAACAGCATCACCTCGGCGGTCGTCCAGCCGTGCTCGGGGAAAAAGCGGATCTGGCGGAAGCCCTCGCCTCCGAGCGGTCCCACCTTGAGCTCGCCCTTGGCGATCTGGTAGTCGAAATTGAAGAAGAAGATGCGCACGCCCTCGCCGAAGGCGAGCGTGGCAATGACGAGCATCAGCCCCTTCACGCGCAGCGCTGGGAAGCCGACCGCGCAGGCGGCCGCCGCGCCGGCCAGCGCAGAGACGCCGAGCGCGGGCACGAGGTGCCAGCCGCCAAGCACCGTCAGCATGCCGGAGACATAGGCGCCGATGGCATAGAACGCAGCCTGCGCGAGTGTGACCTGACCCGTCAGCAGCACGACGTATGCAGACAGGCCCAGCAGCGTGTGCACGCCAATCAGCTGAGCCAGGCCGAAATAAAAATCCATCTAGTCCCGCCCGCCCTTGGCCGAGAAAATTCCGCCCGGCCGGAACACGAGGAACGCGAACAGCAGCAGCATCACGTAGAGGTCGCGCATCGTCACGCCGCCCAGGGATTTCATCGACTGCACCACGTTCTCGAAGCCGCCGACGACCAGCCCGGCGATGATGGCGCCCGGGATGCTGCCCAGGCCGCCGATCACGGTGACGATCAGGCCCTTCACGGTGAGCGGGCCGGACAGCAGCGGCGAGAGCGTGCCCACCGAAGCGCCGATCATCGCGCCCGCCAGCCCGCCGAGTAGGCCGGTGATGACGAAGGTCATCGCGTTCACCTGTCCCACGCGGATGCCGCAGAGGCGCGCCGCCACCGCCTGCTGCGCCACCGCGCGCGTGGCGAGGCCGAGGCGCGTACGGTAGAGGAGGGCCAGCAGGCCGATCATCGCCAGCACGCTGACCGCGAACACCAGCAGCAGGTCGCCGCGCAGCGTGAACTCGCCCATGCGCAGCATCACGTCGTCGAACATCGCGGGATAGTTCTGCGGAATGCCGTCCGTGGCATGGACGACGATCTCGTCGATGAGGAGCAGCATCCCTACCGTGCTCATCAGGGTCGCGAGCGGCGAAGAGAGCGGAATGAAATGAAAGCAGGCGAGGTACACGACGTAGCCGAGCAGGCCGCCGGAGAGGAACGCGCAGAAGAACACCACGGGGGCCGGCGCGCCGGCCGCGACCTTGAGGACCAGCATGCCCAGGTACGCGCCGCCGATGGACGCGGCCGCGTACGACATGTTGATCTTGTGCATCACGCCGAACACCAGCGTGAAGCCGATGCCGATCAGGGCATAGGTCGCGCCGAACAGGAGCCCGTCGGACAGAGCCTGCAGGAAATCAAGCATGGCAAATGAAAAGGGGGCGGCGGCAGGCGCCTCCGCCCCCCTTGCGACCGGCCGGGAGGGAGTTAGAGCGGGTTATGCAGTACCACCCACTCGTTGCCTTTCGCCTGCACGAACAGGTACGGCTTGTCCGCCTCGCGGTCCTCGGTGCGCTTGGTGTCGCCCATCAGCCCCTTGGTGAGCCTGAGCTTGGCGAGTCCGTCGCGAATCTTGCGGCGGTCGGCCTGCACGTCGCCCTTGGCGCCCGAGATCTTCTCGGATTCCATGACCTGCTTGAGGATGAACATGTTCTCCCAGGCGGCCATCGAGTGCAGGTCGGCAGCGCCCTTCTTCTTGGCGGTCTCCTCGGAGGCGAACTTGCCTTCCTTGGTGACCGGCGCGAACGAGGTCGGGATGATCATGCCCTGCGCCTGCTTGGCGCAGCCCTGCAGCGTCTCCATCGACGAGGAGCTGGTCAGGCCGACCAGCACCTTGGGCTTGACGCCCTGGCGCTGCATCTCCTTCAGCGCGCCGCACATGCTGAACGGGTGCGCCGAGATGGCGATGACGTCGGCGTTGGCCTTCTTCATCTCGCGCACCTGGGTGGCGAAGTTGGTGTCCGCCAGCAGCCATTTCGACTCGCCCAGCACCTGGAAGTTGTTGACCTGCGCGCGGTCCTTCATGACCACGTGCCACGTGGCGCGCGAGTGCGCGAAGTCCTCCTCCACGCCCCCGTACACGGTCTTCAGCTCCGGGTGCTTGGTGCGCAGCCAGTAGAACACCGAGGAGTACATCGTCGCCTCGTTGGGCACGTTGCGGAACGCCCACTCGCTGATCTTCGCCAGGCCGACCTTGATGGCGACGTCGGTGAACACCGGGAACTGCAGGCCGGAGTCGCCCTTGTCGTCCACCTTCTTCTGCAGGATGCCGAACAGCGGCTCGGCGACGTTGGAGCAGGTCGGGCCGACCGCGACCACGGCGTCGGTGCCGGCGATGCGCCGGATCACTGAGATGCCCTGCTCGGCGTTGCAGCCGTCGTCGTAGAAGTCGACGACAATCTTCGCCTTGGAGCCGTCGGCAAGTTTCACGCCGCCGCCCTTGTTGATGACTTCGGCGGCAGCGAGCATTGCCGCCTCGCTGTTTACGCCAAACGAGCGCACTGGTCCGGTCTTCGCGCCGAATCCGGAGATGCGGATGGATTTTTCCTGGGCCAGCGCGCCGGTCGCGGCGAAGGCCAAGGCTACGGCAAGGGCGATTTTCTTCACGGGATCTCCTCCTTCAGGTAGATTCAAACAGTGTAATTGGGAGGGGAACCAATGGCAAAGACCAGGAAGCGCGTTGCTGCGGCGCGCAAAACGAATCTTTGGGCGGACCTCAAGCCGGGGACCGCGAACCGTACGCCGCTCTCGCCGGTGTCCTTCCTGCCGCGCGCGGCGGAAATCCACCCGGACCGGGTCGCAGTCGTTCACGGTCCCTTGAGAATTACTTATAAAGAATTCTTCGAAAGGGCCAAGCGGCTGGCCTCGGCCCTGGGGCGGCAGGGCGTCAAGCCGGGCGACGTGGTGTCGGCGATGCTGCCCAACGTGCCCGCAATGCTGGATGCGCACTATGGCGTGCCGATGCTGGGCGCGGTGCTGAACACGATCAACACGCGCCTCGACGCCGACACGGTCGCGTACATCCTCGAGCACGGCGAGGCCAAGGTGTTCATCACCGACCGAGTCTTCGCCGGCGTGGTCGGGCCGGCGCTGAAGAAGATCAAACGAAAGATCTACGTCGTCGACGTGGACGATCCTCTCTATACGGGTCCCGGCGAGCGCCTCGGGCAGATCGAGTACGAGAAGTTCATCGCCAAAGGCGACCCTGACTTCGCCTGGCAGCTGCCGAAGGACGAGTACGCGCCCATTGCGCTCAACTACACCTCCGGCACGACCGGCCGGCCGAAGGGCGTCGTCTACCATCACCGCGGCACCTTCCTCGAGTCCATGGGCAACATCACGGCCTGGCCGATGCCGGCGCGGCCCGTGTACCTCTGGACCTTGCCGATGTTCCATTGCAATGGCTGGTGCTATCCGTGGTCGGTCGTGGCGATGTGCGGGACGCACGTCTGCCTGCGCGCGGTGGACCCGGCGATGATCTTCCCGATGATCGTCGAGCACCGGGTCACGCACATGTGCGGCGCGCCCACCGTGCTGACCATGCTCATCAGCGCGCCGGCCGAGCAGCGGCGCAAGTTCGAGCAGCCGGTGCACATCATGACCGGCGGCTCGCCGCCGCCTGCCCAGGTGATCGAAGGCATGGAGCAGCTGGGGTTCCGGGTGCTCCATATCTATGGCATGACGGAGCTCCAGGGCCCTTCCACGTTCTGCGCGCCGCAGGAAGACTGGAAAGACCGGTACACCGAGATGGCGAGGCAGGGTGTCCGCTACCAGGTCGTGGAAGGACACATCGTCGGCGACCCGAAGACCTGCAAGCCTGTGCCGAAGGACGGCAAGTCGATGGGGGAGATCCTCATCCAGGGCAACACCGTGATGCTCGGCTACCTGAAGGATCCCAAGGCGACGAAAGAAGCCTTCCACGGCGGCTGGATGCATACCGGCGACCTCGCGGTCTGGCACCCG
>JAYRND010000406.1:0-4181 GCA_041904885.1 Burkholderiales bacterium | reverse complement strand
TGCACTGAGCGCAATGCGGCCGGACCGGATCGGGCTGGGCGTCACCCTCGCGCTGCATGCGCTGGCGGCGGCTGCCCTGCTCAGCTACGCGCCGGCGCGGAGCGCGCTGCTGGCGGCCGCGCCGATCATGGTGGATCTGATTCTGCCGCCCAAGGTCGAGCAGCCGAAGCCGCAGCCTCCCGCCGAGCTGCCGAAGCCCAGGCCGGTCGCGCGGCAGGTCGAGCGCCCCGAGGAAGCGCCGCTCGTCGCCGCGCCGCCGGACGCGCCGTCCACGGTGGTCACGCCCCCGCCGCCGCAAGTGGCCGTCGCCGCGCCCCCCGCCCCGCCCGAGCCGGTGACGCCGCCGATCTTCCAGGCCGACTATCTAGACAACCCTTCGCCCGCCTATCCGGGCCTCTCGCGCCGCCTGCGCGAGCAGGGCCGCGTGATCCTGAGGGTGCAGGTCAACGCGCAAGGCAGCGCCAATGAAGTGCAGGTGCGGACGAGCAGCGGGTTCGAGCGCCTCGACGAGGCCGCGCGCGAGACGGTGCGCCGCTGGCGCTTCGCGCCGGCCAAGCGCGGCGGCGAGCCCGTGCCGGCCTGGGTGCTCATTCCGATTTCCTTCCGACTCGAAGGCTGACGTCCATGGACCCGCAGCAAGCCGCCGGCCTCGCCGGATTCCTCGCGCAAGCCGACGCTCTGGGCAAAGCAATCCTCGCCGTTCTGCTCGCGATGTCGGTCGCGACCTGGTACCTGATCGCCACCAAATCGGTGACGATCGCCCTCGAGCGGCGCAAGAGCGCGCGCTTCATCGAATCCTTCTGGGACGCGCCTTCCCTCGCGGCGGTGGAACAGCGCTTCGAGTGCGCGCTCCTCGACGATCCGTTCTCCCGACTCACCCGGCACGCCATCAGCGCGTCGCGCCATCACCAGCGCTCCGACGCCGGCCGGCTGGCAGAGGCCGGATCGAGCGCGGAGTTCCTCACGCGCGCGATGCGCCGCGTCATCGACGAGGACACGGCGCGCCTCGAATCCGGCCTGACGGTGCTCGCCTCGGTCGGCTCGACCGCGCCCTTCGTCGGACTGTTCGGCACCGTGTGGGGCGTCTACCACGCGCTGGTCGCAATCGGGCTTTCCGGCCAGGGCACGCTGGACAAGGTCGCAGGGCCGGTCGGCGAAGCGCTGATCATGACCGCGCTCGGCCTCGCGGTCGCGATCCCTGCGGTGCTTGCCTACAACGGCTTCGTGCGCGCCAATCGCCTGGTGCTCGCGCAGCTGGATGCCTTCGCCCATGATCTTTATGCAGTGCTCACCACCGGATCGCACGTGGGCAAGGCGGATGCCGTGGTTCCGATCAAGACCGCGGCCAGGGGGGCGTAGCGATGGCCTTCGGCAGCTTCAATCGCGGAAGCAATATCGCGCCGATGGCGGAGATCAACATGATCCCCCTGATCGACGTGATGCTGGTGCTGCTGGTGATCTTCATCATCACCGCGCCGCTGCTCACACATGCCGTCAAGGTTGACCTGCCGAAGGCCGCCAGCCATCCCAACGTCACCAGGCCGGACAACGTGCAGTTGGCGATCGACGCCGGCGGCCGCGTGTACTGGAACGGCGAGGTGCTCGACCGCTCGGGCTGGCGCTCGCGCATGGACGCGGCGGCGGCGCAGCGGCCGCAGCCCGAAGTGCACATTCGCGCCGACAGCGCGGTCGCCTATGGCAAGGTCGCAGGAGTGCTTGCGGATGCGTCGAAATCCGGGCTGACGCGCATCGGCTTCGTCAGCGACCCCCACGAACATGCGGGCTCTCCATGATGGACATGCTGGTGATCACGCTACGCGAGGGAATCGAGGCCTTTCTGATCGTGGCCATCGCCGCGGCGTACCTGCGCAAGACGGGGCGCGCTGCGCTGCTCCCCGCCTTGTGGGCGGGCACCGCGGCGGCGCTGGCGCTCTCGGCGGTGGTCGGCGGCTGGTTGATCGAGGTCGCCGTGCAACCGCTCTACGAGGGCCTGCTCGCGGCAGTCGCCGCCGTGCTGGTGATCTCGATGGCGATCTACATGAACGGCGCCGGCAGGCGCATGGGCGCGGAGATCGGCGCGCGCATCGATGCCGCCGCGACGGATTCCGGCCGGGGCGCCTGGCTGGGTGTCTTCCTGTTCACGCTGGTGATGATCGCGCGTGAGGGCGTGGAAACCGCGTTCATGATCGCCGCGCTGGCGCGCAACGAGGGCACCGAAGCGATGCTCGCGGGCGCGCTGGCCGGCACCGTGCTCGCGGCCTTGCTCGCCTACGGCTGGCTGCGCTGGGGCCGGCGCGTGAACCTCGCGCTGTTCTTCCAGGCCACCTCGATCTTCCTCATCCTGTTCTCGCTGCAGCTGCTCCTCTACGCCTTCCACGAATTCACCGAAGCCGAAGCGCTGCCGCTGGACAACTCCTGGTGGCACGTCGCCACCGAGGAATGGGCCGAAGGAAGCTATGCCCCGATCTACAGCGCATTGATGGTGCTGCTGCCGCTCGCCTGGGCGGCGAGCGTCACGCTGCGAAAGCGAATGTCATGACGTTTTCTTCAACCGCGATAGCCACCCAGCCTCTCCGCCAGGTCGCCAGCCGCAATCCGATGGACGACCCCAGGGAGGGATGCAATGGATGTTCGATTTCACCGAAAGCCGATCGCCGCGGCGCTGGCCGCGCTGTTCAGTTCGCTCGCAACGGGATCCGCGCTCGGCCAGGCGCAGGGGGCCGAGGCCACGCTGCCGGAGGTCAAGGTCCGCGAGGCCGCGCCCGAGGGTGATTTCGCGGCAGGCGTGTCGAACGTCGGCGGCCGCGTGCCGACGCCGGTGCGCGACATCCCGCAGACCGTCAACATCATCAACCGGGCGGTGATGGAGTCGCAGGGCGCGACCAGCCTCGCCGACGCGCTGCGCGGCGTTCCCGGCATCACCATCGGCGGCGCCGAGGGCGGCAACATCGGCAACAACTTCAGCCTGCGCGGCTTTCCGGCGCGCACGGACATCTACCTGGACGGCATGCGCGACCGCGGCCAGTACTACCGCGACGTGTATTCCCTCGAGCAGATCGAGGTGCTGAAGGGCCCGTCCTCGATGCTGTTCGGGCGCGGCTCGACCGGCGGCGTCATCAACCAGGTGAGCAAGCAGCCGAACCTCACGCCGCTGAACCAGGCAACGATCAGCGCGGGCACGCAACCGTCGCTGCGCGCCACGGCGGACCTGAACCAGCCGCTCTCGGAAACCTCTGCGTTCCGCATTTCGGCGATGGCACAGAAGGTCGACTCGACGCGCGACGTCATGGACTACAAGGACTATGGCGTCGCACCTTCCTTGCGCTTCGGTATCAACACGCCGACCGAAGTGACGCTGTCGGCGATGATCAACCACAACCGGGACATGCCCGACTACGGCCTGCCGCCGGTCAACGGCGCGCCGGCGAAGGTCGACCGGAAGACTTTCTACGGCCTCTCCGACGACCGGACCATCCAGGACGTTGCCGAGTTCACCGCCAAGGTGGCGCACAAGCTCACGCCCGACACGCGCATCCAGAACCAGACGCGCTACGCCTACTACAAGATCGACGCGCGGGAGTCCGGGCCGAACAACGTCGGCACCAGGCCCGCGGCCGTGTACACGCCGTTTGCCGCCGCCAATCTCGCGAACGACACCAGCCTGCCGCGCTCACAGCTGTTCGTCGGCCTGGGCAGCCACGATCGCGAGATCAGGGACAAGGCCTTCTACAACCAGACGGATTTCATCACCCGGCTCGAGGCGGGCGGCGTGCGCCACGACCTGGTCATCGGCTTCGAAGGGGGGCACGAAACCAACAAGGTCGACAACACTTCGCGCAACAACCTGCCCAGCAACTTCTTCGCCTCGGTGCCCCTCGTCAACCCGCCCAGCCTGTCCTCCGACGACCTGGGCCTGACGACCAAGCAGGGCAACGTGGTGCACGCCAACGCGACCACGCTCGCGCCTTACCTCAACGACACGATCACGCTGGCCAAGGAGTGGAAGCTGGTCGCCGGGCTGCGCCACGATACCTACAAGGCGGAGCTCGACAATTCCATCAACCTGCCCTCGCGGGCGCAGCAGAAGGTCAACTTCACCAGCGTGCGCAGCGGCCTGCTCTTCCAGCCGAATGGCGCGGAGACCTACTACGCGTCGTTCGGCACGTCGTTCAATCCCTCGC
>JAYRND010000405.1:0-7133 GCA_041904885.1 Burkholderiales bacterium | reverse complement strand
TCCCTTGCGCAAGCGCGAGGCGCGGCTGCTCAACAAGCGCCTGCGCGCCATCGTCGAGCGGCACCCGGCGGTGGAGAAGATGCAGAGGAAGTTCGACGAGACCTGGCTCTGCCAGATCGGCAGCCTGGGCGGCGGCAACCACTTCATCGAGCTGTGCCTGGACGAGGACCAGCGCCTGTGGGTGATGCTGCACTCGGGCTCGCGCGGCGTCGGCAACGCGCTCGGGCGCTACTTCATCGCGGCGGCGAAGAAGGACATGCAGCGCCACCACCGCAACCTGCCCGACCGCGACCTCGCCTACCTGAGCGAGGGCTCGGCGCTGTTCGACGACTACGTCGAGGCGGTGCACTGGGCGCAGGAGTACGCCCTCGTCAACCGGCGCGAGATGATGCGGCTCGTGCTGGAAGCGCTGGAGGGCCGGCTGCCGCCGTTCGAGGTGACGGGGGAGGCGATCAACTGCCACCACAACTACGTCGCCGAGGAGACGCACTTCGGCGAGCGCGTGTACGTGACGAGGAAAGGCGCGATCTCGGCGAGGGAGGGCGAGCTCGGCATCATCCCGGGCAGCATGGGCGCGCGCTCGTACATCGTGCGCGGCCTCGGCAACCCGGAGTCGCTGTGCTCCTGCGCGCACGGCGCGGGCCGGAGGATGAGCCGCACGGAAGCGCGCCGGCGATTCCGCCGCGAGGACCTCGAGGCGCAGACGGCGGGCGTCGAGTGCCGCAAGGACGGCGGCGTGCTCGACGAGATCCCCGGCGCCTACAAGGACATCGACGAGGTGATGGCCAACCAGTCCGACCTCTGCGAGGTGGTGCACACCCTCAAGCAGGTGGTGTGCGTGAAGGGCTAGGGCGCCGTTGACGGAGGAGCGCCGCTACTACGGGCTGGATGCGCTGCGCGGCGGCATGATGATGCTGGGCGTGGTGCTGCACGCGGCCGAACTGTACCTCGCAGCGCCGCCGCCGCATGTGCCGCTGCCGGTCGACCGCAACAACTCGCTCCTGTTCGACCTGCTGTTCCACCTCATCCACCAGTTCCGCATGCCGACCTTCTTCGTGCTGGCGGGATTCTTCGCCGCGCTGCTGATGGAAAAGCGCGGCCTGTGGGGTACCCTGAAGAACCGCGCGGCGCGGGTGCTCGCGCCGCTCTCCGCCGCGCTGGTTACGGTCCTGCCGGTCACGCTCGTGCTCGGGCTCGATTTCGTGCTCGCGGCAAAGTATGGCGTGCACGACTGGCTGCCGGACCGCCGGCTGCTGGAGCGGCTGGACCGCGAGCTTGCCGCCGCCGGCCATCCGACCGGGACGCCGCCGGCGCTGCACCTGTGGTTCCTCCTCTACCTGCTGTACTTCTATCTGCTGCTTCCGCTGTGCGCCTGGCTTGCGCGCCTTGCGCAGGGGCACCGGGAGGCGCTCTCCGCGGCGCTCGGCTCGCCGGCGATGGTGCTGGCGCTCGGCCTGTACGCGGCGCTCACGCTCTGGCCCTACCGGGGCGCCCAGGTGCTGGAGGGGTTCCTGTTCTTCAAGCCGCATCCACCCTCGCTGCTCTACTACGGTTCGTTCTTCGTGATCGGCTACCTGCTGCGCGGCCTGCCCGCGCTGTTCGAGGCCGCCGCGCGCCTGGTCTGGGGCTACGGGGCCCTCGCCACCGTGCTCTTTGCGCTCGCGCTCTGGGCGAGCTACCTCGAGTACGCGTCGGGCGGCGCTCCGTCAGCCGGCGTGCACCTCGCGGCCTGCCTCGCCAACGGCCTCGCCACCTGGGCGATGGTGTACTTCTTCATCGGCTGCGCGCTGCGCTACTTCGACCGCGATGCGACCTGGATCCTGTACGCCTCCCAATCCTCGTACTGGGTGTTCCTCGTGCACATGCCGCTGGTGCTGCTCGCGGGCTGGTGGCTGATGCCCTACGACCTGCCGGCGATCGTGAAATTCTCTCTGGTGGTGGCGTTCGTGTCGGCGGTGTGCCTGGTCAGCTACCACACGCTGGTGCAGCGCAGCTGGATGAGCGTGTTCCTGAACGGCAAGCGCTTCAATCTGCCCTGGCCATGGCGGTGAGCGGCGGAAATCGGGCTCTGACCCTGATTTCTCGTCGGATTGACCTTGCGCGGCGCTGCGCGTAGCGTGAATTGCGGCGCGCGCCCGGGATTTATCCCGACGTCCCGCGCACGTTCTTCCGGGAGGAACGCATGGAGCACGTTCAGGTCACCTATCCGACTTCGCGTCTGGTCTACATCGACGACGAAGAGGGTGGATACACGAACGACGTGCTGAAGGTGGATGCCGGCACGCACGTCTTCACGCTCGGGCACCTGCAGAATTTCCGGCCGTCGCAGCGCACCGTGGAGGTCAGGGACACCACGCCAACCGATCCCCTGAAAATTCCGTTCTATCCAAAGGAGGCGTAGGTGCGACGCCTGCTTGGCGCGCTCGCGGCCGCGTTGCTGGCCGGCTGCGCGTCGCTGCCGCCGCCCAATCCGCCGCTCGCGCAGCACGCTCCGCGCGATGGCTACCGGTTCCTGTTCAGCGAGGCCGATCCGCCGGAGGAGAAGGCCAAGGATCGCCTGTTCCTGATCCTGAGCTTCTCCGGGGGCGGCACGCGCGCGGCGGCGCTGGCTTTCGGCGTGCTGGAGGCGCTGCGCGACACCATGGTGGATTGGCAGGGCCGCCGCATACGCCTGCTGGACGAGGTGGACGTGATTTCGTCCGTGTCCGGCGGCAGCTTCACTGCGGCGTACTACGCGCTTCGCGCAGAAGAAACGTTCAAGGAATTTCCGGGGCGTTTCCTTTACCGCCGGGTGCAGACAGAACTGCTGCATAGCGCGCTCACGCCGTCGAACTGGTCGATTCTCGCCCACGCCGCATACGGCCGCAGCGACGTCGCCGCCGAGTTTTACGACCGCGAGGTCTTCGGCGGGGCCAAGTACGCGGATCTGATCGCCGCGAAGCGCCGTCCGTTCGTCATCCTGAACGCGACCGACATGACGGCGGGCACGCAGTTTCAATTCGTCCAGGACCAGTTCGATCTGCTCTGCTCGGACCTCGCCGGGGTACCGATTGGGCGCGCGGCCGCATCCTCGTCCGCGTTTCCCGGGCTGCTCACTCCGCTGACGTTCACCAACTACGCGGGGACCTGCGGGTACCAGCCGCCTTCCTGGGTGGCGAGGGCAGCCGAGGACCACGCCCGCCGGATCAATCCGCGGCGCACGGCGCGCGCGCTGTATTGGCAGTCACTGGCCGCCCACGACCCGCAAAAGGGCCCGGCCCGCCCGTTCCTGCACCTGGTCGATGGCGGCGTCTCCGACAATATCGGGCTGCGCGGCCCCATCGATGCAATCGCCTCGACCGACCCGTCCTGGAGCGTGCTGCGCCGGATCAACCTGCAACGCGTCGAGAAGCTCGTGGTGATCGCGGTCAACGCTGCCACGGGACCGAAGACCGGGCGCGATGCCAAGCCCGACGTGCCCGGGCTGGTGGATGTGGTCACTACGGCGGCCACGGTCCCGCTCGACAACTATTCCTTCGACACCATCGAGCAGCTTCAGCTCGCGGCGCGGGACTCCGATCGCGACGCGCGCCTGGTGGCCGATTGCAACCGGCTTTCCGCGGCCAGGGGCGAGCAATGCGCGTTGCGCCTGCCGGGCGCGGCGCCGGTGGCCTTCTATCCCATCCAGGTTGCTTTCGAGTACCTCGCCGTTCCCGAGGAACGCGACTGGTTCCGCGCGCTGCCTACCAGTTTCGAGCTTCCCGAGGACACGGTGGACCGCCTCCGCGAGGTCGGGCGCCGCCTGCTTCGCGAGGACCCGGAGTTCCGGCGCCTGCTGGGCGACCTGGGTGGCGCTCCCCGGTAGCGGTATGATTCCGGCATGAAAACCCGCAACGTCGTCCTCATCGTCGTCCTGCTCCTGGCGGTCGCCGCCGGCGGCGGCGCGTGGTGGTTCCTGCGCTCGCTCGACGACCTGGTCAAGCGCGCGATCCACAAGTGGGGCCCGGAGATCACCGGCGTCGCGGTGAAGGTGGACAGCGTCAAGATCGAGGTGGCCGCCGGCAAGGGCACCATCCGCGGCCTGTTCATCGGCAACCCGAGAGGCTACGAGGCGCCGCACGCGCTGAAGGTCGGCGAGATCAGCCTGGTGCTGGATCCCGCCACGGTCACCAAGGACATCGTGGTGGTGAAGGAGCTGCTGGTCGCCGCGCCCGACGTGGTCTACGAGCGCGGCCCGGGCGGCGACAACCTGAAGGTGATCCAGAAGAACGTGGACACCTGGGTGGCGAAGAACGCGGGCCCGAAGGATCCCAAGGCGAAGCCGGGCAAGAAATTCGTGATCGAGAACCTGTTCATCCGCGACGGCCGCGCGCACTTCGGCACCACGGCCTCGGCGGCCGTGCCGAACATGCACCTGCGCGACGTGGGCAAGAAGACCAACGGCGCCACCGCGGGCGAGGTCTTCAAGCAGACCTGGGATGCGCTGCTGCGCAGCATGGGCAGCCTGATCACCAGCCTCGGCGGCGCGATCAAGGACGGCGCCAAGGGCGTGGGCGAGAGCGTGCAGAAGCTGTTCAAGTAGCCGGAAGGGTCGCCCGGCCACGGCGAGGCCGCGCTATCAGGCCGTCGCGACCGCGCCCTTCATCTTGCTGAGCACGCCGCCCATGATGCGCTCGAAGAACGGCACTTCGGGCTCCTCGTCCATGAGCAAGGCCTCGCCCGAGCGCAGGCGGCGGATCACCTCGTTGCGCGTGCACTCGATGTATTCCTTCTGGTTGCGGTCGCAGAAGATGTAGCGGGTCTTGCGCGGGGTGACGAAGATGAGGCGCACCGGCAGCGTCTCCTCTTCGCCCTTCTTCCACTCGAACCAGTCGCCGACGCGCAGCGCGTCGACGTCGGTGGCGTGCCGCGCGGTGTTCACCACCGTCTCCTCCGGGTCGCCCTCGAGGCCCTTCACCTGGATCTGCCCCTCGCCGAAGGGGTTGCGGATGGTGACCGGGGCGGTGAAGTCGAGGTTCGCCGGCGGCGACTTGGGCATTTCGGGCATCGGCGCGGCGGCGCCCTTGGGCGGCGCGCTGAGGATCGCGGTGTGGAAACGCATCAGGTCGGTGAAGAACTTCTCGCGCACCGCGTCCTCGACGCCGGCCGCCTGCAGGCCCGCGGTCAGGCTCTTCAGCAGCACCGGCACGGTGGTGGCGAGCTTGCGGCGCTCCTCCGTCGACTCCTTCGGCTGCACGCTCCAGATGAGCTGGTCCATGACCTCGATCGCGCGGGTCCAGGGCTCGCTGCCGGGACCGCGCCGCACGTGGATCAGCATCATGAGCTTGAGCCATTGCTCGATGATGAATTCCAGCACCGGCCCGGGCAGCGGGTGCACCTGCACGCGCGCGCTGACCGCGGCCTGCGCCGCGGTCTTCGCCACCGCCAGCGCCTCCTCCTGCACCACGCGCTCGGAGGCGGCCTGCGCCTCCTCCTCGATGCGCTCGTCCTCGCGGCGCATCAGCTCGATGAGCTGGTCGCGCACGATGCCGAAGATCTCGATGTCGTCCTTGTATCCGGTGATCAGCTCCTGCAGGATGGTCTCGAGGTGGCCGAACAGCTTGCTCTCGACGTTGAAGTCGGCGGGCAGGCGGATGGCGATCTCGGCCAGCGTGTCGAGCAGCAGCCGCGCCGGGTGGTCCTTCTTGCCGAACAGGTCCTTGTCGGCGATGGCCACCTTGAGCATCGGGATCTGCAGCCGGCCGATGAGGCCCTTCGCGCCGAGCGGGATCTTCGGGTCGTCGAAGAGCTGGTCGAAGAGGCGCGCGACGATGTCCAGCGTCATCGCGTCCATCTGGCCCATGCTCGAGCCGACGCTGGAGGTCTTCAGCTCGTGCAGGATGTTGGTCCCGCCGGCGACCGCGCCCGCGGGCAGCGTCGCGCCGGCGCCCAGCGCGGCGAGGCCGTCGAGCTGCAGCTGGGTGAGTGAGCCGAGCAGCTCCGCGCCCTGCATGAGCGGTGTGCCGCCCACGCCCATCCCGCCCCCGCCGCCGCCCGCGCCGCCGCCCCCGCTGCCCGCCGCGGCGAACAGCTTCTGCAGCGCGGCGAACATGTCCTCGGCGGGCGGCTCCTCGACCTCGCGCTCGGTGCCGTCCTTGTCCTTGACCTTGCGCTTCTTCGCCGGCTCCTTCTTCGGCGCCCCGTAGCGGATCTTCGGCAGGATCGCGTTCTGCACCAGCAGGTCGTTGAGCGCCTTGTAGATGGCGCGGATGCCGTCGGCGACGAGGTCGTCGAACAGGCGCAGGAACACCGCGCGCAGCGGCACGCCCTCGATGACCTGCTGGCAGGTCTGCTTGAAGGCGTCGCAGACCGCGTTCGGGCTGAGCGGGTTCGCCTCGGCCTGCAGGTCGGCGTCGCCGACCAGCACGCCGACGCGCTGGTCGAGCGCCATCAGCTCGTCCTCGCAGATGCGCCGCAGCTTGTTGGCCATCTCGTTGAACTTGAGCGTCTCCTCCAGGTCGTCGTCGGCGACCAGCACGAGCATCGACACGTCGGCGTCGGAAAAGCTGCCGCCGATCTTGCGCGCCTTGTTGGTGCGCTGCTGGAACTCGGCGAGGAAGCGCTGGTGGAACAGCTTCTCGAACTCGGCGCGCTTGGTGCGCGCGAGCTCCTTCACCTCGAGGTAGCGCTTCTGCGTTTCGCGGTCCTGCGTCTTGGTGGCGAGCTCGGTGAGCGCCTCGTCGGACTTGGCGAGCATTCCCGCGATGGCCGCGTCGAGCTGGGTGCTCGCGAGGTCGCGGCACTGCGCGAGCAGTTCGTCAAAGGCGTTCGAACTCGGCATCGAAAGGCGGGCTTCCGCGAATCCCATGCAAAAAAGTGTAAGCATTGTAGTCCGAGTCCCGTGTGACCTACTTCACGGGCCCGGACTACCCCTGCGGAAGGCCCCATGGAACGCATGGGGAGCGCGGCTTTTCTTCGGCGCGCCGCGCGGCGCCCGCGGCTGCTACTCCTTGTTCTTGTGGCCTTGGCCTTTCTTTTCGGCGTGCGCCCAGCCGCTCTTGCCCTTGCCGCTGCGCTCGCTGTCGGCCTTGGTCTCCGCGGGCGCCTTGGCATCCTCGCGCCGGTCGCCGTAGCGCCGGTCACCCTCGCGCCGGTCGCCGTCGCGGTGCATGCGC
>JAYRND010000404.1:0-11841 GCA_041904885.1 Burkholderiales bacterium | reverse complement strand
TGCCGAGATCTCCTCGCAGGCGATGGCGAGCGCCGTGCCGTCCATCCCGGCGCCGCCCTGCGCTTCCGGTATCGATACGCCGTACAGCCCCATGGCTCCCAGCTCGGCCACCTCCTCGCGCGGAAACACTTTTTCGCGGTCCCAGCGCGCGGCCTTGGGCGCGAGGCGCTCGCGGGCGAAGCGGCGCACCGCGTCGCGAAGCTGCTGGTGGTGGGCGGCAAGGCTCATGTCACGCGCGCGTAGGTGACGGTGTGGTGCGTGAACAGCTTGCCGCGGCGGTCATGGCATTCCGCAGTGCCGTAGATGATGCGCTTGCCGAGCTTGAGCACGCGCGCGGTGCAGTACACGGTTTCGCGCCGGGCCGCATTGAGGAACGCGGTATTCAACTCGGAGGTGACCGCATCGTGCTCCAAGCCGATGTGGCGCTTGATCGCAAGCCACATCGCGCAGTCGGCGGCGGCCATGAAGGCCGGCCCGTTGACCGTGCCGCCGGGGCGCTCGAGCGCCCGGCGGAACGGCATCGCGATGGTGCACTCCGCGTCCGACACCGTCACGAGCTTCAGGCCGTAGCCGCTGACGAAGCGCGAGCGCGCGAGCAGCCGCTGCAGGGCCGCTTTGCCTGCCCTCATGCGAGCTCGACGGCCATTGCGGTAGCTTCGCCGCCGCCGATGCAGAGCGACGCCACGCCGCGCTTGCCGCCGTGCTTGCGCAGAGCGCCGATCAGCGTGACGAGGATGCGGGCGCCGGAGGCGCCGATCGGATGGCCGAGCGCGCAGGCACCGCCGTGCACGTTTACCTTGTCGTGCGGCAGCGCATGCTCCTTCATCGCCGCCATCGTCACTACGGCGAAGGCCTCGTTGATCTCGTACAGGTCGACGTTCTGGGCCGACCAGCCCGTCTTCTCGAACAGCTTCCTGATCGCTCCGACCGGCGCCGTCGTGAAGAGCGCCGGCTGCTGGGCGTGCGTGGAGTGGCCCACGATGGTCGCGACCGGCGCGAGGCCGCGCTTCTCCGCCGTCGAGCGGCGCATCAGCACCAGCGCCGCCGCGCCGTCCGAGATGGACGAAGAATTGGCCGCCGTCACCGTGCCGTCCTTGCGGAAGGCGGGCTTGAGCGAGGGGATTTTCTCCAGGTTCGCTTTGAACGGCTGCTCGTCCATTTCCATGAACTTCTGCTCCTTGCCCGCCTTGATGGCAATCGGAGTGATTTCCCAGGCAAAGGAGCCATCGTTGTTGGCTTTTTTTGCTCTTTCCAGGGATTTGATGGCAAAAGCATCCTGCTCTTCGCGGCTGAACTTGTACGTACCGGCACATTCCTCTGCGAAGGTGCCCATGAGCCGGCCCTTGTCGTAGGCGTCCTCCAGCCCGTCGTAGAACATGTGGTCGAGCACCTGGCCGTGGCCCATGCGCAGGCCCGCGCGCGCCTTGGGCAGGAGGTAGGGTGCGTTGGTCATGGACTCCATCCCCCCGGCCACCACGATGTCATAGGAATTCGAGACCAATGAATCGTGCGCGAGCATCGCCGCCTTCATGCCGGAGCCGCACATCTTGTTGACGGTCGTGCAGCCGACCGAGAGAGGCAGGCCGGCGCCCAGCGCGGCCTGGCGCGCCGGCGCCTGGCCCTGCCCGGCGGGCAGCACGCAGCCCATCAGCGCTTCCTGCACGTCTTCGGGCTTCAGCTTCGCGCGCTCGACCGCGGCGCGGATCGCCGCGGCGCCGAGTTCCGGCGCGGCAAATCCCTTCAGTTCTCCCTGGAAGCCGCCCATCGGGGTGCGGGCGGCGGCAACGATCCCGATCGGATCAGGATTCATGCAGCATTCCTTTCAGCTTGCGGATGGATGCAACGGTTTCGCTTTCGAGTTTCGCGATCAGCTCGGCCGCCGGCAGCGCGCGCGACAGCGGCGCGGCCTGGCCCGCCCACAGCGCGACGAAATCTCCCTTGCCGGCTTTCGCCGAGGCCTGCCGCAGCTTGCCGGTGACGGCGTTCTGCGCCGGGAACACGAGCTGCGGCGCATTCTTCGCCGCCATCTCGTCGATGAAGCGGTTGGCAAGGCCGCGCGCGGGCTTGCCGGAAAATTTCTCGGTGAGCCGGGTGCTGTCTTCGGTCGCCGCGAGCAGCAGGTCCTTGTGCACCTGCGGCGCGCCGCTCTCCGGGCAGGGGACGAACGCCGTGCCGAGCTGCGCAAGGCCGGCGCCCAGTGCAAGCGCCGCGGCGATGCCTTCGCCATCCATGATGCCGCCCGCCGCGACGACCGGGAGCTTCACGGCGCGCGCGACGAGCCGGACCAGCGCCAGCGTCCCGGTGAGCGACTGGTAGGGATCGCGCAGGTAGCTGCCGCGATGTCCGCCCGCTTCCCCGCCTTGCGCGACGACGAAATCGAAGCCGAGAGACTCCAGCCGCATCGCCTCGGCGACGTTGGTCGCACTGCCGCCAAGGACGATGCTTTTTGCCTTCATCCTTCGAATTCTTTCTTCCGGAAGATCGGCAAGATGAACAGTGAATACCTTCGGCCGGATTTCTTCGACGGCGTCAAGCTGCGCGGCGAGGTCCGGCGCGAAAGGCGCTGCGACCGGCTCGGGCGGGGGCAGGCCGAGCTCGCGGTAGTAGCCGGCGACTGCGTCGAGCGCGGCTCGCTGCGCCGCCGGCGCCACCGGCGCAGGCTGCGGCGAGGTGAACAGATTGATGCCGAACGGGCGGTCGGTCCTGCCGCGCACCCAGGCGCACTGCTTCCTCATGTCCACGGGCTGCGTGTACGCGAAGCCAAACGAGCCCAGCGCGCCCGCTGCCGAGCAGGCGGCGACCAGCTCCTGCGAGGAAGGGCCGCCCGCCATGGGCGCCTGGATGATCGGCGTCGCGAGCCCGAGCCTGGCCGAAAGCGGCGTCGCCAGCTTCATCGCGGCAACTCGTACTCGCAGATCATCGATTTGCCGCGCGCCAGCAGCTCGGCAGGGAAGGGCGTGGACCTGCGCGCGCGGCTATCCATGTGCACGGCGGTCAGGACGCAGACCGCGGAGACTTCTTCCGTCTGCGCCTCGCGCATCTCGTGGACGAAGCGGACCAGCTTGTCGCGCATTTCGAGCATGCCCGAGCGCACCGCGACGATGTCACCGGAAAGTAGTTCGCGCCGGTAGGTGATGTTCTGCTGCACCGCCGCCATGGAACGCGACTGCTCCCGCAAGTACGCCGGCGTCACGCCCAAGGTAGAGAACAGGTTCCAGGTGGCCTCGTCGAACTTGCCGACGTACCACATCACGTTCATGTGGCCCATGTGGTCGCAATGCCAGGGATAGACGGCGCCGCGATACGTCTCGATCATCCCGTCTACCACGTCACGCTGTCCCGGCTGCATCCCAGGTCCCGCAGCAGCCCGTCCTCGACATCGTAGATCCAGCCGTGCACGGCGAACGCCTGTCCGCGCGACCAGGCCTCCCGCGCCACGGTGGATTCGCAAACGTGGCGCGTCTGCTCGAGCACGTTCAGCTCGCACAGCCGCCGCTCGCGCGCGAGTGGATCGGCGATCGCGTCCAGCTCCTTCGCGTTCTGAACGCGCACATCCTTTACGTGGCGAAGCCAGTTGTCGGCGAGACCGACGCGCTGGCCGGCGAGAGCCGCGCGCACCCCGCTGCAGCCGTAGTGCCCGCAGACGATGATGTGGCGTACGCGCAGCAGCTCGATGCCGAACTGCAGCACAGAGAGGCAGTTGAGATCGCTGTGAACGACCAGGTTGGCGACGTTCCGGTGCACGAACACTTCGCCGGGCGCGAGGCCCGTGATCTGGTTTGCCGGCACCCTGCTGTCGGAGCAGCCGATCCAGAGAAACTCCGGCGTCTGCTGCTCCGCCAGCCTGGCGAAGAACGCCGGATCGGAGGCCCGCACGCCGGCGGCCCAGGCCTGGTTCCGGCGCAGCAGTTCCGCCACGCCCGTCACCGCGTCTCCTCGAACAGCTCCCGGCCGATGAGCCAGCGGCGGATCTCTGAAGTGCCCGCGCCAATCTCGTAGAGCTTGGCGTCGCGCCACAGCCGCCCGGTCGGCGTCTCGTTGATGTAGCCCATGCCGCCCAGCGCCTGGATCGCCTCGCCCGCCATCCAGGTGGCCTTCTCCGCGGCGTACAGGATCGCGCCCGCGGCGTCCTTGCGAGTGGTCTCGCCACGGTCCAGCGCCTGGCCGACGGCGTAGACGTAGGCGCGGCAGGCGGAAAAAGTCGAATACATGTCGGCAAGCTTGCCCTGCATCAGCTGGAACTCGCCGATCGGCTGCCCGAACTGCTTGCGCTCGTGCACGTAAGGAATCACCGCGTCCAGGCAGGCCGCCATGATGCCGAGCGGCCCGCCGGCGAGCACCGCGCGCTCGTAGTCCAGGCCCGACATCAGCACGTTGACGCCGCTGCCCTCCCGGCCGAGGACGTTCGCGGCGGGCACCTCGCAGTCGCGGAACACCAGTTCGCAGGTGTTCGACCCGCGCATGCCCAGCTTGTCGAGCTTCTGCGCCGTGGAGAATCCCTTCATGCCCTTCTCGATGACAAACGCCGTGATGCCGCGCGGCCCGGCGTTGGAGTCGGTCTTCGCGTAGACGACCAGGACGTCGGCGTCCGGGCCGTTGGTGATCCACATCTTGTTGCCGTTGAGAAGGTAGCGATCGCCGCGCCTTTCCGCCCTCAATCTCATTCCCACGACATCCGAACCCGCTCCGGGCTCGGACATGGCGAGCGCGCCGACGTGCTCGCCCGAGACCAGCCGGGGCAGGAACTTCCGCCGCTGTTCGTCCGACCCGTTCCGGCGCAGCTGGTTGACGCACAGGTTGGAGTGCGCGCCGTAGGAAAGGCCCACCGCCGCCGAGGCGCGGCTGATCTCCTCCATGGCGACGATGTGCGCGAGGTAGCCCATCTGCGTGCCGCCGAGCTCCTCCTCGACGGTGATGCCGAGAAGCCCCAGCGCGCCCAGCTTCTGCCACAGGTCCGGTGGAAATTGATTGCTCGCGTCGATCTCGGCGGCCCGCGGCGCGATCTCCTTCGCCGCGAAGCCGCGCACCGAGTCCCTCAGCAGGTCGATGGTTTCGCCGTGATCGAAGCGGAGGAAGGGATAGTCCATGGGCGGGCGGGGAAACCTGCGACCTTACTTTACGTTTACGTAAACGTCAATCCTGGCCGCGCTTCAGCTGCCGCTTCAGCTTCTGCTCGAAGACCAGGATCTCGGACAGCTGCGCCTCGATGTCCGCGCGCTGCTGCTGCAGGCTCGCCTTGTGCGCCTCCAGCACCGACAGGAAGCGCTTGAGCTGCGGGCGCTCGTCGCGCCCCGGCTCGTACATGTCGATCAGCTCGCGGATCTCCGACAGCGTCAGGCCGAGCCGCTTGCCGCGCAGCGTGAGCTTCAGGCGGGTGCGGTCGCGCGCGGAATAGATGCGGCGCGTGCCGGCGCGCTTGGGCGCGAGCAGGCCGTGATCCTCGTAGAAGCGGATCGCGCGCGGCGTGACGTCGAACTCGGTCGACAGCTCGCCGATGGAAAACTCGGCGCGTTCCTTTTCGCTCTGCAGCATGATAGGGTGCGACGATTCTAGCCCAGCCGCCGTTCGCGTCCCCCCGCTTCCGACACAATTGCGCTCGATCGAATATCCGTTTGCCGATCCTCCGGCGCCCGGCACCACCGCCGAGGTCGCGCCGGGAATCCACTGGCTGCGCATGTCGCTGCCGTTTCAGCTGGACCACATCAACCTGTGGCTGCTCGAGGACGGGCCGGAATGGCTGCTGATCGACACCGGCCTCGGCAATCCGCCCACGCGCGCGCTCTGGGACCGCGTGTTCCAGGAGAAGATCGGCGCCCGGCGCGTACGGCGCGTGCTGGTGACCCACTACCATCCCGATCACGCGGGCAATGCCGCCTGGCTGTGCGCGCGCACCGGCGCAGAGCTCTGGATGACGCGCGGCGAGTACCTGACGGTGCACGCGGCGCTCCACGGCGCCGCCGGCTATTCCACCGAGGCGCAGCGCGACCTGTTTCGCGCCAACGGGCTGGACCAGGCGCGCGCCGACGCGCTGCTCACGCGGGGCGGCCTGTATCGCACGCTGGTGCCCGAATTCCCGTTTTCGCACCGGCGCCTGTACGACGGCGAGCGCCTCGCCATCGGCGGCCGCGAGTGGCGCGTCATGGTCGGCTATGGCCACGCGCCGGAGCACGCTTCGCTGTATTGCGAGGCGCTGAACCTGCTGATTTCCGGCGACATGCTGCTGCCGCGCATCTCCACCAACGTGGCGGTGCGGCCGATCGACCCCTGGTCGAACCCGCTGCGCCAGTTCCTCGACTCGATCCGGCGCTACCGCGCGCTGCCGCAGGACGTCTTCGTCCTGCCCTCGCACGGGCTGCCGTTCCGCGGCGCGCATGCGCGCATCGACCAGCTCGAAGCGCACCATGCCGACCGTCTGGCAGAGCTGCAGGCCGCCTGCGCCGCCGCGCCGCGCAGCGCGGCGGACGTCCTGGAAGTGCTCTTCCGTCGCAAGCTTGATACCGGCCAGATATTCTTCGCCATGGGAGAGGCGATCGCGCACTTGCACCACCTGCACTACGACGGCAAGCTCTCGCGCAGCGTGGGGGCGGACGGCGTGGCGAGGTTTGCTCCCGCGTAAAGGAGAGACGATGGACCAGAAGACGCAGGCTCCCGATCCCGAGGGCGCCGCGCGCGTGCTGCATGAGGTCGCGGAGCGCTCGGCGAAGATCCTGGGGGAGTTCGCCAAGAAGGACCATGCCGCCAGCTTCACCGCGGCGGCGAGCGACGAGCTGGGCATCGCCAAGGCCTACATGGACCTGTATTCGCGAATGCTGGCCAACCCGGCCGCGCTGACCGCGTTCTCCGCGAACCTGATGTTCGACTACATGCACCTGTGGCAGTCGAGCTGGATGAAGATGATGGGCGCGCCCGCGCCTGCCGTCGCGGAGCCCGCCAAGGGCGACAGCCGCTTCAAGGACGACGACTGGCGCTCGAATTTCCTGTTCGACTACATCAAGCAGTCGTACCTCATCGCCGCCCGGCACATCCAGCACGCGGTGGCGAGCGTGGACGGCCTTTCGCCCGAATCCGAGAAGAAAGTCGCGTTCTTCACGCGCCAGTACGTGGATGCGCTGTCGCCCTCCAATTTCGCCCTGACCAATCCGCAGGTGCTGCGCGAAACGCTGGCGAGCGGCGGCCAGAACCTGCTCAAGGGCCTCAACAACCTGCTCGCCGACGTCGAGAAGGGCGGCGGCAGCCTGCGCATCAGCATGACCGACGAGAAGGCCTTCCAGCTCGGCAAGAACGTCGCCGCCACGCCGGCCAAGGTCGTCTACCAGACCGAGCTCATGCAGCTGCTGCAGTTCGAGCCCACGACCGCCGAGGCCTATCGCACGCCGCTGGTGATCATCCCGCCCTGGATCAACAAGTACTACATCCTCGACCTGCGCCCGTCGAACTCGTTCATCAAGTGGGCGCTCGACCAGGGCCATACCGTGTTCGTGCTGTCCTGGGTCAATCCGGACGCGCGCCTCGCGCAGATGGGCTTCGAGGACTACATGAAGCAGGGGCCGCTCGCCGCGCTGGACGCGGTGGAGAAGGCCACGGGCGAGCGCAAGGTGAACTTCATCGGCTACTGCCTGGGCGGAACCTTGCTCGGGGCCACATTGGGTTTTCTAGCGCAAAAGAATGAACTAAACAGAGTTGCCTGCGCGACGTTCTTTGTCAGCCTGCTTGACTTCTCGGCGCCGGGCGAGCTGGGGGTGTTCATCGACGAGGCGCAGGTGCAGAACCTCGAGAAGAAGATGAACGAGCGCGGCTACCTCGAGGGCTCGGAAATGTCCTCGACCTTCAACCTGCTGCGCGCGAACGACCTGGTCTGGTCGTTCGTGATCAACAACTACCTGATGGGCAAGGACCCGTTCCCCTTCGACTTGCTGTACTGGAACTCCGACTCGACGCGCATGCCGGCGCGGATGCACAGCTTCTACCTCCGGAACATGTACATGAAAAACCTGCTCGGCGTGCCCGGCGGAATCAGCCTGGAGGGCGTGCCGATCGACCTGTCCAAGGTGACCATTCCGGCGTACTTCATTTCCACCGCCGAAGACCACATCGCGCCCTGGAAGACCACCTACCGGGGCTCGCAATACCTGGGCGGCAGCGTCCGCTTCGTGCTCGGCGGCTCGGGCCACATCGCCGGCATCGTCAATCCGCCGGCGGCGAAGAAATACCACTACTGGACCAACGAGGCGCGGCCGCAGTCGGCCGAGGAATGGTTCGACACCGCGACCCGGCACCCGGGCTCCTGGTGGGAGGACTGGCAGGCGTGGATAAACGCGCAGAACTCCGGAGAGAAGCTGCCTGCGCGCAGGCCCGGCGACGGCGGGCTGCAGGTGCTCGAGGACGGGCCGGGCAGCTACGTCATGCTGCGGCTGGGCAAGCCCGCTTCCGAAGGGCCGGCGACCGAACGATAGACCTCGACGATCCGGGCGGCGCTGCGGTCCCAGGAGAAGCGCGCTAGATTCAGCTTTCCGGCCGCAACGAGCCTGGCGCTCACGCCGGGATCCGTAGCCTCGGCGATCCGCTCGGCAAGCAGCTCTGGGCGGTGCGGGTCGAAGTACAGCGCGCCCGCGGCCGCAACTTCCCGGAAAACCGGGATATCGCTGCATGCCAGAGGCACGCCCGCCTCCTGCGCCTCGAGAATCGGCAGCCCGAAGCCCTCGGCGATCGCCGGCACGACCACGCAGGACGCGCCCCGGTACAGGCTCGCCAGCTGCGCTTCGCTCGCGCGGCCGGCATGCTGGATGGACCGGGTCCTCGAGAGGCGCTCGATCCTGAGCGCCTCGTTCGCCCTCCAGGGCGGCCCGGCCACGCGAAGGCCGAGGGCGCTGGGCCACCGCGAGGTCTCCATGGCCTCCAGTACGGCGCTGAAATTCTTGTAGAGATGCCGGTCGCCGACGTAGAGCGCATAGGGCCCTGCTGCCGCGACGGCCGGCGGCTCGGCAGCGCCGGGCAGGTGCCCGGCGCAGAGGTGCACCGTGGTCACGCGCCCGCGAACCTGGGGATAGAAATATTCCAGCTCGCGCGCCGTCGCCTCCGAAATCGCGATCAGGTGCGCGGCGCTCTCGATCGCGGCGCGCTTGCGCCCGATTTCCTCTTCCAGCCAGCGGCCGCGAAAGTAGTCGATGTGGCGCTCGACGATCATGTCGAATACGTGCACGACCGAGATCATCGGGCGCGGCGGCAGCGTGTAGTAGGTCGAGTGGAACAGGGCGGCGCCTTCGCTCGCCCGCTTCCGGCGCGCCGGGAGCGCAAGCGACTCGAGCGCGCGCCGCACGCGGCGCGGCAGGGCGCCCGCCAGCGGTATGCCGGTATGGACGACCTCTGCGTTCGCCGGCAGCTCGCTGCGCGCCGGGCCGTCGAGGGCGAGGACCGCCTGCATGTCGGCGGGCAGGCGGCGGATGGTCTCCCGGAACACGCGCTGAATGCCGCGCTGGTAGTCGTTCCGGAAAGCGGCGCCGTCGTACAGGATGCGCATGGCAGGGCGGGGGCCCTAGGAAAGCCTCAGGCAGGCGGCGGGTGGCAAGGGATCTCCTGTTGCATTCGGCGGGCGAAGTCCGAAAGGTAGCGCAATCCTTCGATCGCGCGCGGCCCGTACCAGGAGGTCATCTCGCCGTCGATGAGCCGCGCGGGCCTTCCGGTCTCGGCCTCTATCTCCACTCGATGGGCTTCGCGAAAGCGGTAGGGCTCCGAGGACAGCAGGACCGTGTCGACGCCATCCACGCGCAGATTCGGAAGCTTCGGATAGCGCGCATCGGATCGTTCCGGAACGGTCTGCAGGCCCACCAGGGCGAGCGTGCGCGACAGATAAGTGTCGCGCGACACCGTCATCCAGGGGTCTTTCCAGATCAGATACAGGACTTTCCTGTTCTCGAATGTCCGGGCCCGCAGGTTTCCGAATTCCTCCTCGAATCGAACGCAAAGTTCCTCGGCCTTCTCCCCAACACCGAAGGCGTTTCCGATCTGGCGGTACAGCGCGAGGTTGTCGAGCGGGCCCAGTGGATGGGTAACGATGACGTTCGGCACGAACTCCGCCAGCGCGTCGGCGGTTTCCCGGCGGTTCTCGTCCACGTTGACGATGGCGTGCGTGGGCGCGAGCCGGCGGATCTTCTGCAGGTTGACGGACTTGGTGCCGCCGACCTTGGGCACGCGCTCAAGGGCCTGCTTCGGGTGGATGCAGAAGCCGGTCCGGCCGACCAGCCGGTCGGCGAGCCCGAGCGCGCACAGCAGCTCGGTGATCGACGGGACCAGGCAGACGATTCTGTGCAGACGCAGGCCTCGCGCCGCCTGCGCGGCGGCGCTATTTCCCTGCGCCCAGGGTCTTGCGGATCAACGGGATCAGCCGGTCGGCGTTGGCCAGCATGCCCTCGAGCGAGCCTCCCTGCTCCGTGCTGATCGTGTAGCGGCCCTGCAGCATCATGGCCGGCGTGCCGTCGATGCGGGCACGCCCGGTGAGCTGGTTCGCGCGCATCACCTTGCTCTGCACGCTGAAGGATTTCACCGCCGTCTCGAACTGCTTCGGATCGACGCCGTTCTTGGCGAGCCAGGCGTTGAACGCGGCGGGCTTGTCGGTCTGCAGGCGGTCCTTGTGGATGGCATCGAACAACGGACGGTGCAGCTTGCCCAGCAGGTTCATCGATTCGAATGCGTAATAGATCCCGGCATCGAGCGCCCAGCGCTCGTTGAAGACTGCCGGTATGCGGCGGAAGTACGCGTCGGGCGGGAGCTTCGGCGCCCAGGCCTCGATCGCCGGCTCCAGGTTGTAGCAATGGATGCAGCCATACCAGAAGAATTCCGCCACTTCGATCTTGGCGGGATTGTCGACGGGGAGCGCGCTGGCAAGGGTGGTGTAGCCCGCGTCGCCACGCGGCTGCGCGCGCAGCGCAAGCGGAACCGGGGCGGCGGAAGCGGCGATGGCGGCGATGAGGGTGCGGCGGAGCTGGTTCATGAAAGCACTTTCCGGAAGTTTTCCTAGTTGTCCTTCGCTGCGGGGTCCTTGGCCCGGACCAGGCTCGCATCGACACCATTCTGAGACAGCACCCGCCGCACGCGGTTCAGCTCCTCGAGCGACGAAAACGGGCCCATGCGAACCCGGTACCAGGTGCCCTTGTCCGGCAGCGGCGTCGGCTCCACGCTCGATTCGAAGCCCAGGATCGCGATCTTCGCCTTCTGGTTGTCGGCATCGGCCGGATTCTGAAACGATCCTGCCTGGATGAAGTAAACGCTCCTGGCGGCCTCCGGTTGACCCTTGCCGGCCTTGGCCGCGTCCTTCAGTTCCTTCTCCGTGACCGGCTCTTCGCCGCCCGGCAGGATCTTGTAGAAGTCGAACTTGGGCTTGTCCCTTTCCCCCGCCTTGGAGGCCCCCTGCGGCATGCCGGCGATCGGTTTCTGCGGCTGTGCCGCCGCTTCCTTGCCGTCGCCGGCGGACTTCGCCTTGCCGAGGAACGGCAGCGGCGTCTTGTTCAGGTAGAACGCGACGCCGAGCGCGACGCCCAGCCCGATGATGATGCCGACGAACATGCCGAGCAGGAAGCTGCCGCCGGAGCGGCGGGGAGGCGCGGGACGTCGTGCAGGCTTCGCCATTACATTTTCTCCGGCGCGCTGACGCCGAGGAGCGCCAGCCCGTTGGCCAGCGTTTGCCGTACCGCGGCGCAGAGCGCAAGGCGCGCCGTGCGCAATGATTCGTCCTCGACCAGAATGCGCTCGGCATTATAGTAGCTGTGGAATTCGCCCGCGAGCGCGCGCAGGTAGAAGGCGATTGCGTGCGGCGCGAATTCGCGGGCCGCTGCAGCCACCGTCTCC
>JAYRND010000403.1:0-2942 GCA_041904885.1 Burkholderiales bacterium | reverse complement strand
GGCCTCGAATCCCGCCGCCGACACCGAGTGGATCGCCGCTACTTCCAGCGCCTCTGCCTCGGACATCGGCGGCAGGATGCCCGGGAACCGCGCCGCGAGCATCGATTTGCCGGTGCCCGGCGGCCCGATCATCAGCACGCTGTGGCCGCCGGCGGCCGCTACTTCGAGCGCACGCTTGGCCTGCGGCTGGCCCTTCACCTCCGAGAAGTCCGGATAGGCGTGCGCGGGTGCCGGCGCGGACGCTTCGAAGCGCGGCAGCTTCGCCTCACCGCACAGGTGCGCGACGACCTCCAGCAGCGTCCTTGCCGGCAGCACGTGCGCTCCTTCCGCCAGCGCCGCCTGCGGCGCATTCTGCTCGGGTAGCACGAAGGCGCGTGCGGTCTCGCGCACCTTCAGCGCCATGGCGAGCGCGCCGCGCACCGGCCGCAGGTCGCCCGTCAGCGAGAGCTCGCCCGCGAACTCGTGGCCGGCGAGCGCAGCAGGGTCGATCTGCCCGCTCGCGGCGAGGATGCCGATGGCGATCGGCAGGTCGAAGCGCCCGGAATCTTTCGGCAGGTCGGCTGGCGCGAGGTTCACCGTGATGCGGCGCGCGGGAAACTCGAACTGCGTGTGGTTGAGCGCGGCGCGCACGCGATCCTTCGCCTCGCGCACCTCGGCGTCGGGCAGCCCGACGATGGTGAACGAGGGCAGCCCTGGCCCGAGGTGCACTTCGACATCCACTTCGGGCGCGTTGATCCCCGCGAGCGCGCGGCTCGCCACGGTTGCCAGCGACATGAAGCCTCCAGCGCGAGCAACGCGGCGCGCGGGGCTACGGTTTACGCGCTTCCAGCTCGGCGATGCGCGCCTCGAGCGCGGCGAGCTTCGCCTGCGCGCGCTCCAGGAGCTTCCTGTGGACGTCCAGGTCCTCGCGCGAGGCGAGGTCGAACCGGTCGAAGAACGCGCCCAGCAGCGCGTGCAGGTTCTTCTCGATGTCCTGCGCGGGCGAATCGCGCAGGGCCTGCGAGATGCGCTGGCGCAGTTCCTCCAGGGGTTTTCCTTCCGTCATCGCGCGCAGCGTACACGAGCCGAAAGGCCCCGATGCCTTGTCGCACCTACCTCGGGCACCCGGAGATTCGCCTGCGCCACATTGGTGCACGCAAGGCGGCGTCAGCGGCCGATGTCAATCTAGGTACCTGAATATAATAGAGAAAAGATCTGGCACGGCACGTGCTATTAAGACCGGGCGACCATCCAATCATGGAGATTTTCCCAATGCGTAAAACGATTCTCGCCGCCTCTCTCGCCACCGCCGCGCTCGCCGTTCCCGGCCTCGGGGCTGCCCAAACGGCCGCGCCTGCGGCCGACGCCAAGGCCCCGCCGTCGGACCACACGATCACCGGCAACGCCGGCCTGTTCAGCCAGTACCGGTTCCGCGGAATCATGCAGACCTACGGCAACCCGGCGCTGCAGGGCGGGGTCGACTACAGCCATAGCAGCGGCCTTTACGCCGGCAACTGGAACTCCAACGTGAACGAGGGCGCCGGCTTCCCGGGCGGCAACCTGGAGATGGATTTCTACGGCGGCTGGAAGAAGACCTGGGGCGACTGGGGCTTCGACATCGGCGCCATCTACTACTACTACCCCGGCACCCACTCGGGTTCCTCCAGGATGTTCAGCCCGTTCAACAACAAGAGCGGCAAGATCGCCGACGGCAACGTGCACAACTTCGAGGGCTACGTCGCCGGCAGCTGGAAGTTCCTCACTCTGAAGTACTCGCGCGCGTTCTCGGACTACTTCCAGGCCCCCAACACCGACGGCTCGGGCTACCTCGAACTGAACGCGACTTACGACCTGGGCGACGGCTGGGGCATCAACGGCCACGTCGGGCACCTGAACTTCAAGAACATGAGCAAGGCCGACTACACCGACTGGAAGCTCGGCGTCACCAAGGACATCAGCGGCTGGGTCTTCGGCGCTTCCTACGTCGACACCAACGCGCACGGCAGCTGCGGCAAGGGCGAGTTCTACTGCTTCCTCAACAGCAGCGGCTCGGGCGGGAAGAACGCCGGCAAGGCCACCGCGGTCATCTCGGTCACCAAGACCTTCTGAGCCCGACATGAAACTCGTTACCGCCATCATCAAGCCGTTCAAGCTCGACGAGGTGCGCGAAGCCCTCTCGGGCATCGGCGTGCAGGGCATCACCGTCACCGAGGTCAAGGGATTCGGCAGGCAGAAAGGCCACACGGAGCTGTACCGCGGGGCCGAGTACGTCGTCGATTT
The DNA here is from genome assembly GCA_041904885.1 of Burkholderiales bacterium. Lineage (GTDB taxonomy): Bacteria > Pseudomonadota > Gammaproteobacteria > Burkholderiales > SG8-39 > RBG-16-66-20. The sequence continues at coordinate 683 of JAYRND010000403.1, read as the reverse complement.
CCTGCCCAAGGTGAAGATCGAGGCGGCGGTGAAGTCCGACATGCTGGACAGGGTGCTGGAGACGATCGAGAAGTCCGCCAATACCGGCAAGATCGGCGACGGCAAGATATTCGTGTTCGACCTCGAGAAGGTCGTACGCATCCGCACCGGCGAGACCGACGCCGCTGCGCTTTAGGGAGATGACGATGAAGAAGCTGATTGCAGCCCTTTCCATGCTCGCGCTGTTCGCAGCGGCGGGCGGCGCGGGGGCCCAGGACAAGGACAAGGCGCCCGAGAAGGCCGCCGCCGAGGCGAAGGCCGAACCCGCGAAAGCCGACGCCAAGGCCGAAGCGAAGCCGGAGGCGAAGAAGGAAGAGGCCAAGCCCGCGCCCACGCCGAACAAGGGCGACGTGGCGTGGATGCTCACCTCGACGGCGCTGGTGCTGATGATGAGCGTGCCGGCCCTGGCGCTGTTCTACGGCGGCATGGTGCGCGCGAAGAACATGCTCTCGGTGCTGATGCAGGTGTTCGTGGTGTTCTCGCTGGTGACGGTGCTGTGGTGCATCTACGGCTACAGCCTCGCCTTCACCGAGGGCAATGCCTTCGTCGGCGGCTTCGACCGGCTGTTCCTGGGCGGCACGTTCGACGCAGCCAAGGGCGAGTTCTCGATGGCGGCGACCTTCTCCAAGGGCGTGGTCATCCCG
>JAYRND010000402.1:0-5450 GCA_041904885.1 Burkholderiales bacterium | reverse complement strand
CTTCTTCCAGCGCAACCCCTCGATCGACCCGGCGCGGCGCGGTGCCGCCAGCGACGGCAGGCTCAGGGCCCCGATGAACGGCCGCGTGGTGGCGGTCAACGCGAAGGCAGGCGAGAAAGTCGAGGCGGGCAAGCCGCTGGTGGTGCTCGAGGCGATGAAGATGGAGCATGGGTTGAACTTGCCGTTTTCCGTTCTCGTAAAGGCAGTACATGTAAAAGCCGGCGCGCAAGTCGCCCCCAGCCACCTTCTCGTCGAATTCGAGCCCGCATGATCCGGCACCCGGCGATCACCGAAGCGCACGAGGCCTGGCGCGATACTGTGCGCCGCTTCGTCGAGCGGGAGATCCTCCCGAACGCCGCGCGCTGGGACGAGGCCGGCGAATTCCCCCGGGAGCTGTACCGGAAGGCGGCCGCTGCCGGGCTGCTCGGCATGGGATTTCCGGAGGAGTACGGCGGCACGCCGGTCGAGGACTATTTTTTTCGCATCCTGAGCGCGGAAGAATTCGCGCGCGCGGGCACGGGCGGCCTGTCGGCGAGCCTCTTTTCGCACACCATCGGCGCGCCGCCCATCGCCGCGGTGGGCAGCGAGGAGCTGAAGCGCCGCGTACTGCCGTCGATCCTCTCCGGCGAGAAGATCAGCGCCCTGGCGATCACCGAGCCCAGCGGCGGGTCTGATGTAGCGAATTTGAAGACCAAGGCTTTCAGGGACAAGGGCGAATTCGTCGTCAACGGCGAGAAGACGTTCATCACGTCGGGCATGCGCGCCGACTACTACACGGTCGCGGTGCGCACCGGCGGCCCGGGGGCGGCGGGCGTCTCGCTGCTGCTCATCGAGCGCGACCGGCCCGGCTTCACGCGCACCAAGCTGGACAAGATGGGCTGGTGGTGCTCCGACACCGCCACGCTGCACTTCGACAACGTCCGCGTGCCCGCCGCCAACCTGGTCGGCGAGGAGAACGCGGGCTTTCGCGCCATCATGCGCAACTTCAACTCCGAGCGCCTCGGAATCGCGGCGGGAGCGGTTGGCTTCGCGCAAACCTGCCTGGACGAGGCGCTGGACTGGGCCCGCGTGCGCCAGACCTTCGGAATGCCCCTGATCGGGCACCAGGCGATCCGCCACAAGCTCGTCGACATGCAGGCGCGCGTGCACGCCGCGCGGGCGCTGCTCTACGATACCGCCTGGAAGCTGGGCCAGGCGCCGCGCGAGCCGGCGCACATCGCGCAGCTCGCGATCCTCAAGAACGTCGCCACCGACGCAATGCAGTTCTGCGCCGACGCGGCGGTGCAGACGCTCGGTGGGGCGGGCTTCGTGCGCGGCACGCGCGTGGAGCGCATCTACCGCGAGGCGAAGGTGATGCAGATCGGCGGCGGCAGCACCGAGATCATGAAGGACCTCGCCGCACGGCAACTCGGATGGGAGCCATGAGCACGTGACGACATTGCGGATGAAGGCGGTGCAGGCGGTGCTGCGGCGGGTGATGGAGCATCACATCGCCTTCAACCGGCACCTCGGCCTCAAGGTGGAATCCTTCGACCCGGCGGCGCCCAAGCTCGGCTTCGACATGCGGCCGGAACTGGTCGGCAACCCGATGCGCCAGATCCTCCACGGCGGGGTGATCTCGGCGGTGCTGGATGTGGCCGGCGGCTTCGCCATCATGCTGACGATCGCGAGCGACGCGGAGATCACCCGCGCCAAGTTCCCCAACATGGGCACCATCGACCTGCGCGTGGACTACCTGCGCCCCGGGCGCGGCAAGCACTTCACCGCCACCGCGCGCATCGTGCGCAAGGGCAGCCGCATCGCGGTCACGCACATGGAGCTGCACAACGAGGAAGGCAAGCTGATCGCCACCGGCAGCGCGGCCTACGTGGTCGGCTGAAAAAGAAAACGGCGCCGCGCGGGCGCCGTTCCGTTGGCAGAAGCACAGGGGGTACGGGGGGTGCGAGTGCTCGCAGCACCCCCTGTTCCCCGCTACTAGTCGGTGATGTAGTCGGTGATGCTCACCCACTTGCCGTTCTGGATCTGGCACAGCTTCGCGCGGTTGGAGCCGAGGTGCTTGGTCGGCGTCCAGCGCTGCTCGTCGGCGCCGAACATGTCGCGCGGCACGGTCAGGCTGTCGAGCGCCTTGGCCATCGTGTCGGGCGTCAGGTTGGGCCCCGCCTTGTCGGCGGCGATGCCGAACAGGGTTGCCAGCTGGTAGCCGTATTGCGACAGGATGGTCGGGTCCTCCTTGAACTTCTCCTTGTAGCGCTGGAACCAGCCGCGCACGTTGGCCGAGGCGTCGTCGGCGTACGGATAGTTGGTCAGGCAGCCGGAATAGAAGCCGTTCATCGCCGGGCCGCCCAGCTTGTGGATGATGTCGAAGTACGAGGCCGTGGTGCCGATGAACTCCGGGTTCCAGCCGAGCTTGCGCGCGGTGCCGATGGTGCCGATGGTCTCGCGGATGATGGTGCCCATCACCACCACGTCGCAGCCCGCGCCGCGCATCTTCTGCACCTGCGAGGTGAAGTCGGTCGCGCCGCGCTTGAATGTGGTGACCTCGGTGTACTTCATGCCGAGCTCTTTCAGCGCCGCCTCGCCGCCGTCCTTGACCTCCAGCCCGAAATCGTCGTCCTGGTAGATGGTGCAGGCGCCCTTCAGGCCCTTCTCCTTGATCAGGCGCTTCAGCGACGCGCGCATCTGGTCGAAGTACGTGGCCGAGTTCGAGTACTTGTACTTGTGCAGCGGGTCGTACATCTGCCGCGCGCCCGTGAGCGGGAACAGGTGCAGCACGTTCTTCTCGAGGTACAGCGGCATCGCCGCCATCGCGGTCGGGGTGCCGATCGAGCCGAGGGCGGCGAAGATCTTGTCCTTCTGGATCATCTTCTGCGCCGCGAGCACGGCCTTCTTCGGGTCGTAGCCGTGGTCCTCGACCACCAGCTTGATCTTGCGGCCGTGGATGCCGCCCTGCTCGTTGATCTCGTCGAAGCGCATGCGCATGCCGTTCACGGCCGGCTTGGACAGCGCCACGATCGGGCCGGACAGGTCCTGCGCGGTGCCGACGACGATTTCGGTCTTGGTGACACCCTGGCCCTGGGCCAGCGCTAAGGGTGCCGCCAGCAGGAGCGCCGCGGCGATCATAGTTCTTTGCATGGGTCCTTCCTCCTTTGTCCTAGTGTCCGATACTCTACCTCAAGCCGCTTCTCGCACATACATGGACTCGATCAGGTCCTTGTATTTCTCGTTGACGAGCTTGCGCTTGAGCTTCATGGTCGGGGTCAGCTCCTCGTCCTCGGCGGTGAGCTTCTGCTCGATCAGGCGGAACTTCTTGACCTGCTCGACGCGCGCGAACTGCGCATTCACCTTGTCGACCTCGCCCTGGATCAGCGCCTGGATCTCGGGCCGGCGGCACAGGCTGGCGAAATTGGAGAACGGGATCGCGTTGTCCTGCGCGTAGCGCTCTACGTTCTCGTGATCGATCATCACCAGAGCGACGAGGTAGGGCCGCCGCTCGCCGATCACCACCGCGTCGGTGATGAACGGGGAGAACTTGAGCTGGTTTTCGAACTCCGAGGGCGTGACGTTCTTGCCGCCAGCGGTGATGATGATGTCCTTCATGCGGTCGGTGATGTAGAAGTACCCGTCCGCGTCGACTCTGCCGACGTCGCCGGTGTGCAGCCAGCCGTCCTTCAGCGTCTCGGCGCTTTTTTCCGGCTGGTTGAGGTAGCCCATGAACACCGTCTTGCCTCGCACCAGCAGCTCGCCCTCCTCCGACACCTTCACCTCGGCGTGCGACATGCGCGGCCCGATCGAGCCGGGCTTGATCCTGCCTTCGACATTGGAGGTGACCGCGCCGCAAGACTCGGTCTGGCCCCACACCTCAACCATGTCGATGCCGAGCGCCATGTACCAGCGGATCAGCTCGGGGGAGATCGGCGCGGCGCCTGTGATCAGCACCCTCGCGCGATGCACGCCGATAAGCTTGCGCACGTTGTTCAGCACCAGCACGCGCGCAACCCAGAACGCCGCCGCGAGCCACGCAGGTACCGGCTTGCCCTCCTCGCGAAGCCTGGCGCGCCGGTAGCCCACGCCGATCGCGACCTTGTAGGCCCACTGCTGGAAACGGCCGGCCTGCTTCAGGCCGATCAGCACCCCGGAGTAGAACTTTTCCCAGACCCGCGGCACGGCAGTAAATACCGTGGGCGCGATCTCGCGCACGTTCTCCGGCACGGTCTCGGGGTTCTCGACGAAATTGAGCACCGCGCCGGTATAGATCGAATGGTATTCCCCGCCCACCCGCTCGGCGATGTGGCACAGCGGCAGGAACGCCATGCGCTCGTCGTCCGGCCTCTGCGGAAAGGAGTCCTGGTAGGCCTTGCAGGTGAGCACGATGTTGGCGTGCGAGATCATCGCGCCCTTGGGCCTGCCGGTCGTGCCCGAGGTGTAGACGAGGATGGCGAGGTCCTCGGGCTTGCGCAAGCCGACGCGCCGCTCCCATTCCCCCTTGTGGACCGCGTCGTACTCGCGGCCGAGCGAGCGCAGCGCCTCCAGGCTCAGCACCTGCGGGTCGGAAAACTCGTAGAGCCCCTCCATGTCGAACACGATGATCTTGCGCAGCCGCGGCAGCCGCGCGCGCACTTCGAGCACCTTGTCGAGCTGCTCGTCGTCCTCCACGAAAACGTGGACCGAGCCCGAATCCGACAGCAGGTACTCGACCTGCGCCGGCGCATCGGTCGGGTAGATGCCGTTGACCACGCCCGCGGCGCCCAGGGCGCCCAGGTCGGCGCACATCCATTCCTGGTTGGTGTTGGAAAGGATCGAGACCACCTCGCCAGGCTCGTAGCCGAGCGACACGAGGCCCATGCCGATCTCGCGCGCGGCCCGCCCGAGTTCCTCCCAGGACACGCTCTTCCAGACGCCGAGCTGCTTCTGGCGGAAAATCGTCTGGGCCGAGCGCGTATTGACGCCGTGCCAGAACATCTTTGCGACGGTGTCTATCTCCATTGCTTCTTTTTCTTCCATCGCCGCTCCCCTCTCGCCCCGTGCGCCTTCATGCCCAGGTAGAACTCCTGCACGTCCTTGTTCTGCGCCAGCTTCGCGCAGGCATCTTCCATCACGATCCGCCCGACTTCAAGCACGTAGCCGAACTCGCCGATCTCGAGCGCCATGCTGGCGTTCTGCTCGACCAGCAGGATGGTCGTGCCCTGCTCCTGGTTGATGCGCACGATGATGCGGAAGATCTCCTGCGTCAGCAGCGGGGAAAGGCCGAGGCTGGGTTCGTCCATCAGCATCAGCTTCGGCCGTGAGAGCAGCGCCCGGCCGATGGCGAGCATCTGCTGCTGGCCGCCCGAGAGCAGGCCGGCTTCCTGCCCGGCACGCTCCCTGAGGATCGGGAAGTAGCCGTAGACCATCTCCAGGTCCCGCGCCACCCCCTGCGGGTCGCGCCGCGTGTAGGCGCCCATGCGCAGGTT
>JAYRND010000401.1:0-8237 GCA_041904885.1 Burkholderiales bacterium | reverse complement strand
TGCAGCTGGCGAGCGCCCACCACCTGCTCGCCGACCCGGGCCTGAGCACCGGCTGGAAGGTCGTCAACACCAGCTACTTCAGGTATTTCGCGGTGCTCGCGTCGATGATCCACGGCCTGACGATCCCCGGCGCGATCGAGGTGGCGCAGCGCCAGAAAGGCCTCACCAACGGCCTCTTCGAGTGGCTGCGCAAGGCGCCCTGGGGCAACCCGGTGTTCTCCGGCGTGTTCATCGCGCTGATCGGCTTCGGCTTCCTGGGCGGCATCTCGGGCGTGATGATGGGCACCGAGCAGCTCAACATGATCATCCACAACACGGTCTACGTGCCGGGCCATTTCCACGCCACGGTGGTGGTGGGCACCACGCTGTCGTTCATGGCGCTCACCTACTTCCTGATCCCGGTGCTGTTCCGGCGCGAGATGATCAGCCCGGGCCTGGCGCAATGGCAGCCCTACCTGTTCGGCCTGTCGATGTATTTCTTCTGCCTGGTGATGATGGGCGCGGGCACGCTGGGCGTGTCGCGCCGCCACTGGGACATGGCCTTCAGCGGCGCGGCGATGGCCTACGAATGGCCGGGAGCGGCCTACCTGATGATGGGGCTGGTCGGCATCTCCGGCGTCGCCGCGATCGCCGGGGGCGCGATCTACATCTACGTGACGGTCGGCTCGCTCCTGTGGGGCCGCAGGCTGGACGAAGGCGCGCGCAGCCCGACGTTCACGCCGATTCCGCGGCTCGCGCCCACCGCCGCCGCGCAGACCTACGGCTCGGCGGGATTCGCCGCGCCGGGCACGTTCGTGATGGCGATGGTGTTCCTCGTCGCCTTCGTCCTGTACTACTTCATCAACTGGAAGTACCTGTCGCAGGTCTGGGGGCTGAGCTAGCCGCGCCGGAAGGAGCGATGCCATGAGCACGATCGCCAACACTGCGCCGCCCCGCGGGATCCCGGTCCTGCGCGTAGCGCGCGACGTCGTCGCGCTGCTCAAGCTGCGCATCGGCTTCATGATCATGGTCACCGCGCTGGTCGGCATGGCGGTCGCGCCGGGGCCGGCCGCCGGCTGGCAGCTGCTCCTGCTTGCCCTGTCGGTGCTCGGCGCCTCGGCCGCCGCCGGCGCCTTCAACCACTACTACGAGCGCAAGAGCGACCGGCTGATGGCACGCACGCGCGGCCGCCCCTTCGTCACCGGCGCCCTGCCCGATTCGCGCTGGTGGCTGCTGCCGATCGGGCTGCTGCTCGCGATTTCCGTCGCGGCGGCCGGGTGGGGCCTGAACCCACTGTCGGCGACCTGCGTGTTCCTCGGCGCGTTCTTTTACGGCGTGGTCTACACCGTCTGGCTGAAGCGGCGCAGCCCCATGAACATCGTCGTGGGCGGCGTCGCGGGCAGCTTCGCGGTGCTGGCGGGCGCGACCGCGGTCGAGCCCGCGATTGCGGCGCAGCCGCTGCTCCTCGCATTGGCGCTGTTCCTGTGGACGCCGCCGCACTTCTGGAGCCTCGCCATCGCCAATCGCGCCGAGTACGCGGCGGCGGGTGTGCCGATGCTGCCGGTCGTGGTCGGGCCCGCGCGCGCCGCGCACATCGTGCTCTGGAGCACGATCGCGCTCGCGTTCACCACCCTGCTCCCGGGCTGGTTCGGCGCCGGGACGCTGTACATGGCGGGAGCGCTGGCCGGCGGCGCCTACTTCACCTGGCGGGCCTGGCTGCTGCGCCTGGACCCCTCGCGCGAGACCGCGATGGGCGCCTTCTTCGCTTCCCTGATCCAGCTCAGCCTGCTGCTCGCCGCCGCGACCGTCGACGGCTTCCTGCGCTGAACGAGGGGCGAGAATGAGGCCCGGTCCGCGCCAACTGCTGGCTGCTGTGCTGCTGTGCGCCAGCCACGGGGCGGCCGCGGACACGCCGATCAGCCTGGACCAGGCCGCCGCGCTGCGCGCCAGCCAGGCCGTGCTCGGCAACGCCATCGGCGATTTCACCCTGCTGGACCGCGACGGCAGGCCGGTGCGCCTTTCGAGCTACCGCGGCAAGCCGCTGCTGGTGAGCTTCATCTACACCGGCTGCTTCCAGGTCTGCCCGCTGACCACGCGCTCGCTGCAAAGCGCGCTCGACGCCGGGCGCGGCGTCTTCGGCACCAGCCAGTTCAACGTAATCAGCGTCGGCTTCAACCAGCCCGTCGACTCGCCGCAGGCGATGAAGTCGTTCGCGCGCCAGCATCGCATCGACGCGCCCAACTGGGATTTCCTCAGCCCGCCGGCCCCGATCGTCGAAGCGCTCACGCGCGAGTTCGGCTTTTCGTATCTCGCCACGCCCGCGGGATTCGATCACGTGCTGCAGGCCACGCTGCTGGACGCCGAGGGGCGCGTCTACCGGCAGATCTACGGCGACCAGCTGAACGCGGCATCCATCGGCGAGCCGCTCGCGCAGCTGCTGCGCAGCTCGCCGGCGCCGCAGCAGTTCCGGCTCGAGGAGCTGATCGACCGCGTGCGCGTCCTGTGCACGGAATTCGATCCCGCGACCGGCAAGGTGCGCGTCAAGTACGGGCTGCTGCTCGAGATCGCGGGCGGCGTCACCTTCGCCCTGTCGATGCTGTGGTTTTTCCTCGGCGAGTGGCGGGCGCGCCGGCGCGCGCGCCGCGCCGCGCTTGACCTGGATCAGAAGGCGGCCGCCCGTGCCGTTTAGCATGCGGTCACATTGCAGAACTTCGCCCAACAGGCATTCCTCGCCGTAGAAAAGGCGTTCAACGCCCTTTTCGGCGAGCGGCTGAATCCGTTCTACTACCTCGGCGCCATCAGCTACTACCTGTTCTGGGTGGTGGTCGCCTCGGGGCTGTACATCTACGCATTCTTCGAGACCGGCCTCGCGAGCGCCTACGCGTCGGTCGAATCGCTGACCCACGGCCAGTGGTACGCGGGCGGCGTCCTGCGCAGCCTGCACCGCTACGCTTCCGACGGCATGGTGGTGACCATGCTGCTGCACCTGCTGCGCCATTTCACCTTCGGCCACCACCGGGGGTTGCGCTGGTTCTCCTGGGTCACCGGCGTCGCGCTGCTCTGGCTCGCGTTCGCCTCGGGCATCAACGGCTACATGCTGCCGTGGGACCGGCTGGCGCAGTTCGTGGTCACCGCCACCACCGAGTGGTTCGACGCGCTCCCGGTGATCGGCGGCGCGATGACCCGCAATTTCATCTACAACGCCAACGTCAGCGACCGACTGTTCTCGCTGCTGTCGTTCATCCACATCGGGCTGCCGCTGAGCCTGCTGGCGGTGCTCTGGGTCCACACCCAGCGCACGCCGTCGGCGAAGACCAGCCCGCCGCGCGCGCTGATGCTGTGCACCCTCGCCTGCCTGCTCGTTCTTTCGCTCCTCAAGCCTGCGCTCAGCCAGCCGCCCGCCGACATGGGGACGCAGCCCGCGACCATCGAATTCGACTGGTTCTACCTCCCGGCCTACGCGCTCATCCATGACTGGAGCCCGCTGCATGTCTGGGAGCTCCTCGCCGCCGGGACGCTGCTGCTCGCCTTGCTGCCCTGGCTTCCTCCGCGCACCCGCGGCAGCCGGTCGGCCTGGAGCATGGCGGTCCACCCGGATGAGCGGATCATCGCGGCGCGCGCGGGCGAATCGCTGCTGGACGCGGGCCTGCGCGAGGGACTGCCGATGCCCTTCGAATGCCGCAACGGCGGCTGCGGCGTGTGCAAGGCCCGCCTTCTGCGCGGCGAAGTGCGCCTGCACCCCTACCAGGAAGCGGTGCTGACGCCGGCCGAGATCGCGTCCGGCAAGACGCTGCTGTGCTGCGCCGAGCCGCTGGGCGACGTGGAGATCGAATACGTGCCGCTGGCGGGGGCGAAGCGCCTGCCGGTCAAGCAGCACCTCGCGCGCGTGGCGCGGCTAGAGCCGCTCGCCCCGGACGTGATGCGGCTGTGCCTGCGGCTGGACGGCGGCGCCGCGCTCCGCTACCACGCCGGCCAGTACATCAACATCGTCCTCGCCGACGGCGCCAAGCGCAGCTTCTCCTTCGCCGCCGCGCCGGGCACCAGCGACGAGATCGAGCTGCACGTGCGGCGGATTCCGGGCGGGCGCTTCACCACCGCGGTATTCACCGCCATGAAGCTGGGCGACGCGATCCGCTTCGAAGGGCCGCTCGGCGCTTTCACGCTGCGCGAGGACAGCGCCAAGCCGATCCTCTTCGTCGCCGGCTCGACGGGCTTCGCGCCGGTGAAAAGCATGCTCGAGCACGCGTTCCGGAACGGGTTGCGTCGCCGCATGGTCCTCTACTGGGGCGTGCGCCGCCGTGCCGACCTCTACCTCGGCGATCTCGCCGCGCAATGGGCGCGCGAGCACGACAACTTCACGTTCGTGCCGGTGCTGTCCGAGCCCGGACCGGAGGACGAGTGGACCGGCCGCACCGGGCTCGTGCACGAAGCCATCCTCGCCGACTACCCGGACCTGTCCGCGCACCAGATCTACGCCTGCGGGTCGGTGCAGATGGTGGCCGCCGCGCAGCCGGCCTTCGTAGAGCACGGCATCTCGAGCGACGACTGCTTTTCCGACGCCTTCCACCTCGCGCCGCAGCGGCCTCTCGGCAGCGCGCAGGCGGACATGGTGAAGCTGGGAGGCTCCCCTGTCTGAGCGAACCCTGCCGCGGGCGCTGCGCTACGCGCTGCAGGCGCTCGCCTACGGCGCATTCGCCGCGGTGCTCGGCTATTTCTCCACCTCCCCCGCCTACCGCCTGCGCGGCGACGGCGAGGCGGTGGTCAAGCTCTCCTTCACCCATTCCGCGCGCCTGGTGCGCGCCTGCCGCGAGCGCAGCGAGAGCGAGCTGGCGAAGCTCGCTCCCAACATGCGCCAGAAGATGGACTGCCCGCGCGAGCGCTCGCCGGTCAGGGTCGAGCTGGACATGGACGGCAGGCCGCTCTACCGCATCGAGGCGCCGCCCGCCGGGCTGCACAGGGACGGCGCCGCCACGGTGTATCGGCGCCTGGCGATTCCCGCCGGGCGGCATCAGTTCCGCGCCCGCCTCGCCGACGGGCCGGACGGCGAATTCCGATTTGCCGGAGAGTCCGCAGTCGAGCTGGCCCCCGGCCAGGTGCTGATCGTCGACTTTGCGACCGACGGCAGCGGCTTCGTGTTCACGCGCGGATGAGCCCCGGCCATGCGCGCCCTGCGCAGCGCAGACGACTTCCTCACCGCCAGCTTCGACCGCGCGTTCCCGCTCGCCGCCAATCCGTGGCGCCACCTCGGTGCGCTCGCGTTCCTCTGCCTGGTGGTCGCGATCGCGACCGGGGTGATCGCCTATGCCCTGTACGACACGAGCGTGCACGGCGCCTACGAGTCGGGCCGGCGGCTGCAGGAGGACCCGCTGCTGCTCGGCCGGCTCCTGCGCGGCCTGCACCGGTATTCGGCCGACGCCTGCATGGCGCTGACGGTCCTGCACCTCCTGCGCGAAACGGCGCACGGCCATTACCTGAGCCCGCGCCTGCTGTCCTGGCTGACCGGCGTTCCGCTCGCCTGGCTGCTGTGGGCCGCGGGCCTCACCGGCCTGTGGCTGCTGTGGGACGAGCGAGCGCTCTACAGCATCGCCGCGACCGCCGAATGGCTGCAGGCGCTGCCGCTCGCCGCCGGGCTGCTCACGCGCGATTTCCTCGCGCCGGGCGCGCTCAGCGACCGCTTCTTCTCGCTGATCCTGTTCGTGCACATCGGCGTGCCGCTGCTGCTGCTCGGCACCATGTGGGCGCACGTGCAGCGGATGACGCACGCGCGCGTCTGGCCGCCCCGCCCGCTCCTCTTCGGCAGCCTCGCCATGTTCGCCCTGCTCGCGCTGGCGGTGCCGGCCGAGAGCCTCGGCCCGGCCCGGCCGGGCCACGTCGCGGCGACCCTGGCGCTGGACTGGTTCTACCAGTTCCCCCACGCGCTGGTGGACGCAACTTCTCCGGGCGCGGCATGGCTCCTGGCGGCGGCGCTGACCCTTGCGCTCGCACTTATGCCGCTAGTGCCCTCGCGCCCGGGGAGCGGCCCCATGGCTGAGGCCGGATTCGATTTCGAGCTTGCAGTGCCGCAGGACGAGCGCAGGCCATTGGTCCTCGCATGGCTGGCACTGGGCCTCACGGCGCTGCTCGCGTCCGGCCTGTTCTCGATCCTGCTCGTACTGTCGCGCACGCCGCAGCTGATGGGCCTGTTCCCGGTCGCCGACTTCTTCCGCGTGGCGCTGGTCGTGCATGTCGACCTCTCGGTGCTGGTCTGGTTCCTCGCCTTCGGCGGCGCGCTCTGGACCATGACCGGCGCGCCGCGCCTGCAGCCGCTCGCCTGGCTCGCGTTCGCGGTGGCCGGGATCGGCGCCGCGGCGATGTGCGCCGCGCCTTTCGCCGGCCACGCCGCGCCGGTCATGGCCAACTACGTCCCCGTGCTCGACGGGCCGGTGTTCCTCGCCGGGCTGGTGCTGTTCGGGGCGGGCATCGCCCTGCTGTGCCTGCGCTCGATGCTCACCGCCACTCCGATCGGCACGCGCATCAGCGGCGGCGGCGCGCTGCGCTTCGGCCTCAACGCCGCGCTGGTCGCGACGGCGGTGGCGGCATGCGCGTTCGCATGGTCCTGGCACGCGCTGCCGCGCACGCTCGATCCGCGCATCTATTACGAGCTGCTGTTCTGGGGCGGCGGACACGTGCTGCAGTTCGCCTACACGCTGCTGATGCTGGTGGGCTGGATCTGGCTCGCCGCCAGCGTCGGCGCGCGCGTGCCGCTGTCGCCGCGCGTAGTAACGCTGCTCTTCGCCATCGCCCTGCTGAGCGTGTTCCTCACCCCGGTCACCTACCTCGCCTATGACCTCGCCTCGGTCGAGTTCCACGGCGCGCAGACCCTGCTGATGCGCTTCGGCGGCGGGCTGGTGATCCCGCCGATCGCGCTCGCCGTGCTGTGGGCGCTGTGGCCGCTGCGCGCCGCATCCGCCGCCGAGCGCCCCTTGCGCGCGGCGCTGATCGCCTCCGTGACGCTGTTTTCGGCGGGCGGCATCGTCGGCTTCCTCATTGCCGGCAACAACGTGCGCATCCCCGCGCACTATCACGGCTCCATCGTCGGCGTGACGCTGGCGATGATGGGCGTGGTCTACCTGCTCCTGCCGCGGCTGGGCTTCGCCGCGCCCGATTCGCGCCTCGCCGCGTGGCAGCCGTACGTATACGGCACGGGCCAGCTGCTGCACATCCTGGGACTGGTCTGGTCCGGCGGCTACGGCGTGCAGCGCAAGGTCGCCGGCGCCGACCAGGTGCTCGAGGGCGTGGCGCAGGTCGCGGCGATGGGCCTGATGGGCCTGGGCGGCCTGCTCGCGGTCCTCGGCGGCATCCTCTTCATCGTGGTGGTGCTGCAGGCGCTGGCCCGCGGCCGTTGAGGAAGGTCAATCGGGCGGGCCCGATCCACTTGATGTGTATCAAAGAAGCCGCGCAGGCCGGCGCGCATCCTCCCGCGCACCTCTCGGGACAACCAAGGAGACCTGCAATGAAACCCGCCCCCTCGACCCTCTGGGCCCGCCGCATCGCCATGGCGACCCTGCCCCTCGCGGCAGGCCTGGTCTGCGCCCAGCCGACGCAGCCCGGGCGAGCGCCGGTCACGGAGCCCGAGATCCGCTACCAGGCGGGCGGCTCGCCCCTGGCGCAGGAGGAGATGCACCAGAACATCAATCCCAAGGCCCCGCCGATGACCAAGGCGGAGTTCGACAAGGGCCGCGTGATTTACTTCGAGCGCTGCGCGGGCTGCCACGGTGTGCTGCGCAAGGGCGCCACCGGCAAGCCGCTCACCCCCGACGTCACCATGCCCAAGGGCAGCGAGATCCTCAAGGTGTTCATCAAGTACGGCTCGCCCGCGGGCATGCCCAACTGGGGCACCTCAGGCGAGCTGTCGGACGCCGAGGTCGACCTGATGGCGCGCTACATCCAGCAGGAGCCGCCCACCCCGCCGGAATACGGCATGGCGCAGATGAAGTCGACCTGGAAGGTGCTCATCGCGCCCGAGAAGCGGCCCACCAGGAAGGAGAACAAGTACAACATCGAGAACATCTTCTCCACCACGCTGCGCGACACGGGCGAGGTGGCGCTGATCGACGGCGACACCAAGCAGATCATCAACATCGTCAAGACCGGCTACGCGGTGCACATCTCGCGCCTGTCGGCCTCGGGCCGCTACCTGTACGTGATCGGGCGCGACGCCAAGATCAACCTGATCGACCTGTGGATGGAGAAGCCGGACAACGTCGCCGAGATCCGCG
>JAYRND010000053.1:0-6412 GCA_041904885.1 Burkholderiales bacterium | reverse complement strand
TCCGCGGCAGCCTGGGCCATCTCGCCGAATACCCCGAGCTCGGCCAGTGGCGGCACGCCGCCGGCGCGCCAGGGCGCCGCGGGCGCATTGAGCGACTCGATGAACTCCGGCGCGAACTGGAACGAAAGGCACTCGTCGCCGCACTCGTGGTGTTCGTGGGTGCAGGTGTATTCGTCGCCGGGAAAGCCGGTCATGAGCGCGCCGGCGACGAGGTCGAACGAGCGCCCGCCCGCTCTCAGCCCGAAGCTGCCCTTGCGCACATAGGCGACCGAGTAGCTCGCATGCGACTCCGCATACGGGCGATCGGCAGGGCCGGCGGTGCAGCGGTAGTCCACCACCGAGAGCGTTCTGCTGTGAAAGAGCGTCTTTACCGGCATGCTGCGCGCGAGTGTACACTCGCCGCTCCGGGTTCCCTCACGCGCTTTTTGCATCGCTTCCCTGCGCAGAACGCATATGTGCCGCGCCCTCCTCTACCTCGGCCAACCCGTCCTGCTGGACAACCTGCTGTACCAGCCCGACTCGGCGCTGATCCGGCAATCGTATATGCCAAAGATGCTGCACATGCTCAACCTCGCAGGCTTCGGGCTGCGCGCCTGGGACCCGGCCAGCGCCGACCCGGAGCGGGCCTACGCCTACTACTCGCAGTCGCTGCCGGTGTTCGACCGCAACCTGCAGAACCTGGCGCAGAAGATCCGGCCTTCCTGCGTGCTCGCGCACGTGCGCGGCGTCGCCTATTCCACGCGCGTGGAGATCTCCCTGCAGAACGTCCACCCGTTCCACTTCCAGGGCGTGCCGCTGGTGCTGGCGCACAACGGCGACCTGGCCGAGTTCGCGCGCATGAAGCCGCTGCTGCTGGCGCACATCCGCCCGGAGTTCCTCGCGCAGATCCACGGCACCACGGACAGCGAATGGATTTATGCGATTCTTGCTTCCCGATTCTCGGGCTCCCTGGAAAATCTGGAGGAAAACACCGTTTTCAATGCAATTCAGGACACCTTGCAGATCATCCGCGACGCGCGCGCTAGGCTCGGCATCGCGCTGTCGTCCTCGGTGAACCTGTTCATGGCGAACGGCAGGCAGCTCGCGGCCGTGCGCTACTGCTTCGATTTCGGCTGCTACCGCACCGACGACCCCGCGCGGGTCCATGAGGCGAACCTGAACTTCCTCTCGCTCTGGTACACCCTCGGCCGCGACTACGCCCTGCACGATGGCGAGTGGCAGATGACGGGCGGCGCGGAAAACGCCGATTCCATCATCGTCGCCTCCGAGCCGCTCACCCGCGATACCTCGGCCTGGGTCGAGCTGCCCGAGTATGGCGCGCTGTTCGCGGAGATCCGCGACGGGCGGCCGCGCGTCACAGCGCGCCTGCTGGACTGATTCGAGGCACCACCACAGCGGAGAGCCATGAGCGACGTCATCAACATCCAGTTCACGCGTTTTTCGGCCTTCTATTCGCCACTGATCGCGACCATCGCGGGCGGCTTTCTGCGCGAGGAGGGGCTGGAGGGGCGGCATTCGGTCTCGCCGGCCGGCAAATCCGCGATCGACGGTCTGCTCGATGGCTCGCAGCACGTCGTGCAGTCCGCGCCTTCGCAGGGATTCGCGCCTCTGGAAGCGGGCAAGCGCCCGCCGGCGCTGCATTTCGCGCAGATCAACGAGAAGGACGGCTTCTTCCTGGTCGGGCGCCGGCCGGAGCCGAGTTTCGACTGGCGGGCCCTTGCGGGCAGGAAAGTCATCATCGACCATGGCGCGCAGCCGATGGCGATGTTCGGCTACGCCTGCTTCAAGCGCGGGCTCGACCTCAAGTCGCTCCACGCCGTGGACTCCGGCTCGACCGAAAACATGATCGCCGCCTTCCGCCGCGGCGAGGGCGACTATGTCCACCTGCAGGGTCCCGCGCCGCAGCAGCTGGAGCACGATGGCGCCGGGCACATCGTCGCGGCGGTCGGCGAGGCGATCGGACCGTGCGCGTTCTCCAGCCTCGCGGCGACGCGCGAGTGGCTCCAGACCGACATGGCGCGGCGCTTCATGCGCGCCTACCGCAAGGCGCGCGCCTGGGTGATCTCCGCGCCCACGGCGGAAATCGCCCGGGCCGAGGCGCCATTCTTCCCCGGCATCGACCGGGCGGTGCTGGCCGCGACCATCGCCAGCTACCAGAAGCTCGGCAACTGGTCGCCGCACGCGGAGATCACGCGGCCCGCGTGGGAGGCGACGCTGGACATCTTCCAGCACGCCGGGCGGATCACCCGGCGGCACCGCTACGAGGACGTGATCGCGCCGCCGCCGGCCTGAGGCCGCCCCGGGCTCACCCCGGCGGCTGCGCCCGCCACATCTGCCCGTGCAGCGCGGCTTCGAGTTCGTCGGCGTCGCCGGTTCCCAGCCGCGCGTGCGAGATCAGGCGCGTGAGCTGCGTATTGGTTCGGCCAAGGGAGCGCATCAGGCTGCGGTGGATGGCATGGTGCAGGCTGACGGTCGTGCCCGAATCCCCGTCGTAGAGTTCCTGGAATGTCCTGCGCGGGATTTCCAGCAGGCAGCAGGCTTCGCGCACGCGCGCGTTGCCCCCGTGCGGCGCGCCGCGCAGCAGAGCGACGAAGCCGAGCAGCTCCCCCGGCCCGGCGATTGCGACACGGCGCTCCTTGCCGCCGTTGCGGATGAAAACCTCCGCCGCGCCGCGCAGCACGAGGTAGCAGGCGCTCGCGGGCAGGCCGGCGGCGAAGATCCAGGCGCCGCGCGGCAGCTCCAGGACCATACCGCCGGAGGCGATCTCGTCGATCTGGTCCGCGTCGAATCCCTCGAAGAACGGGAGCACCGGCAGGAATGCGCGCCAGTCGAAGGAAGCGCGGCGTGACCGCGCCGCGCCTGCCAGCGGATCGGAAGCCGGCGCCGCGCCGGCCGCCGGCCGATCCTCTGCCGCAGGATAGGCGCGCACGCGCTCGTTGAGCGCGCGCAGCTTCTCGGCGAGCGCCTGGGTGATGGCGCGCTGCGTCACCAGCGCGTTGCGCTCGCGGCTGGCCACCAGCGCGCGGAAATCGTCGCGGCCCACGAACCAGGCATCCACGTTCGACTCCGCGACCACCGTGGCGGAGACCACGCCGCGCTCGATCAGCGCCATCTCGCCGAACATGTCGCCGTCGCTGAACTTGGCCACGGTCAGCCGCCCGCCGCCGGGCAGCGCCACGCTCGCAGCCGCCGAGCCGGAGCGGATCAGGAATGCGCCGCGCGAGGTCTCGCCCTGGCGCACCAGCTCCGAGCCCTTCAGGAACGACACCTCGCGCGCCACGGCGAGCAGCTGCTCGAACGGGTGTTTCGCTGTCGCCACCGGATCCTCCCCCGAATCCCAGTCTACCCGCAGTAAACTGGAACGCAATCGGCCCCGGGGAGGTACAGCGTCCATGAAAATTCTCTCGATGTTTTTTCTCTTCGTACTGCTGGCCGGCCCTGCCGCGGCCCAGTATCCCAACCGGCCTATCAAATTCATCATGGCCTATCCGCCGGCCGGCAGCTCGGACGTGCTCGCCCGGCCGATCGCCAACGAAATGACCAAGGGGCTGGGCCAGCCCGTGCTTCTCGAATACAAGCCGGGCGCCGGCTCGACCATCGCCGCGGACTTCACCGCCAAGTCCCCGCCCGACGGCTACACCGTCGTGCTGCTGCTCACCGCGCATGCCGTGAACGCCTCGCTGATGCCGAAGCTTCCTTACGACACGGTGAAGGACTTCACGCCGATCACGCTGGCCGCTGTCGCCCCGCTGGTGGTGGAGGTGCACGCGGATTCGCCCATCCGCACGCTGCGCGACCTGATCGACGCCGCGAAAGCGAACAAGGGCAAGCTCAACTACGCGTCCGCCGGCCCGGGCAACACCAGCCACCTTGCGGTGGAGCTGTTCAAGATGACGGTGGGCGTGGACATGACGCACGTGCCCTACAAGGGCAGCGGCCCGGCGATCACCGCGATCCTCGGCCGCGAGGTGGACCTGATGTTCGACGCCATCGGTTCGTCGCTGCCGCAGATCCAGGCGGGCAAGTTCCGCGCCATTGCGGTGACCACGGCGTCGCGCGCGGCAGTGCTGCCGAACGTGCCGACCGTCATCGAGTCGGGCGTGCCCGGATTCGATGTGTCGGTGTGGTACGGTGTCTTCGCCGCCGCCGGGACGCCAGCGCCGATCGTGCAGAAGCTGAACGCCGAGTTCGTACGCGCGATGAACGTCCCCGAGGTGAAAAAACAGATCGAGTCCTCGGGATACCAGGTGGTGGGCTCCACGCCCGAGGCGCTCGACGCCCACGTGCGCGCCGAGATTCCACGCTGGGCGAAGGTCGTGAAGGCCGCGGGCGTCACTGCCCAGTAGCCGCGCGCCGCGCCACCCGCCGCAGCAATCGCACCAGAAGCGGCAGCAGAACGAACCACTGCAGCCAGCCCGCGACCGACAGCGCGGCCCACAGGCACACGCCCTCTGCGACGGGCGAAAGCACGAATTCGTTGGCGAGGTAGAGCTCGGCCGCCAGCCAGCTCACCGCTCGGAGTCCGAGATGCGTGAGTGGCAGGCCGAGCAGGTACAGCGGCAGCAGCACCTGCAACGCGGAACGGTCGTCCGCGCCCGGTTCGGCACGAAAAAGCGTCCATGCCAGAAGCACCGCGCTGAGAATCCACCAAAGCAAAGCGCCAACGCGCAGGGCGCGATGGCGGGCGGTCATTCGATCAGCCGGTCGGCGCGCACCAGGACGGCGGGCGGCACGCTCACGCCGAGCGCGCGGGCGGTCTTCTGGTTGATGACGAGCTCCACCCGCGTCGGCAGCTCGACCGGCAGATCGCCGGGCTTCGCTCCCTTGAGGATCCGGTCCACGTAGGACGCGAGCCGCCGCCACGCGTCGGCGAGGTTGGGGCCGTAGGAGAGGAGATTGCCGCTCTCGGCAAACTGGGACCAGCCGGAGATCGTGGGCACCTTGCGCTTCAACGACCACTCGGCGATGGCGCCGCGGTTGCCGATGACGGTTTGCGTGGGGAAGAACATCACCGCATCGCTACGGGCGCTCTCGATGGTAGCGAGAACGTCCGGCACCGTCCGCCCGCGACCGAGCTCGAAATACTGGATCTCGATGCCGAGCCTTCCCGCCGCGGCCTGCGAAACGCGCCGCTCGGCCGAGTCGCCCGGATGGTCGGGCGTCGCGACCACCGCGATTCGCCGCGCACCGGGCAGAATTTCCTTCAGCATTTCCATGCGCTTCCCGACCAGGTCTAGCGTCATGTACGACATGCCGGTCATGTTCCGCCCGGGCCGCGGCAGGTTGTCCACCATGCCGGCCTCGACCGGATCGCCGCTGTACCCGAACACTACCGGGATGCTGGCCGTCGCCTTGCTGGCTACCGGCCCCATCGACCCTTGCGTGACGATGACCGCGGGCGCCAAGGCGACGACCTCGGCCATCAGCTTTGCCGCCCGCTGCGGCGTGCCATCGCCCCAAACCGCGTCGAGCTGCAGGCTGCGCCCCTCCACCTGGCCGACC
This sequence comes from Burkholderiales bacterium, assembly GCA_041904885.1. Taxonomy (GTDB): domain Bacteria; phylum Pseudomonadota; class Gammaproteobacteria; order Burkholderiales; family SG8-39; genus RBG-16-66-20. The sequence continues at coordinate 910 of JAYRND010000053.1, read as the reverse complement.
TCGCGCAGGCCGCGCCGCAGCTCCTCGTAGAACAGCCCGCCTTCAGCGATCGGAGAGGGCGACATCCAGACGACCCGCGGAAGGGCGGGCTGCGCGCCCGCGGCCCACGGAAGGAGCGTGAGCACAATCCAGAGCGCCGCGAAAAGCCCACGCATGCAAATAGTCTACACTCGCCGCGACGCATGACCACGGGATCGAAACAGATCGCGCCCGAGCGGCTGCTGGAAGTGGTCGCGGCAGTGGCGCGCGAGGCCCGCCCGCATGTCGAGCCCCAGGTCTCGCTCGACTCTTCCCTGGAGAAGGAGCTCGGCCTCGACAGCCTCGCGCGCGTAGAACTGGTGCTGCGCCTGGAAAAGGAGTTCGGCGCCAGCCTGCCCGAGCAGGCACTGGCGACCAGCGAAACGCCGCGCGACCTGCTTCGCTTCCTGCTGTCGAGTGCCGGCCACGCGACCGCCCGCCACGTCGCGGATACCAGCGTCGCGAGCCTTGCGCAGGGCGAAGGAGTACGCGCGCCCTCCGAATCGCAGGCGCGTACGCTCACCGAAGCGCTCGAGTACCACGTCGAGCGCCAGCCCGACCGGCTGACGGTGTTCATGTACGAGGAGCAGGCGGAATTTCCGCTCACCTACCAGGCGCTCTGGGAGGGTGCCCTCGGCTACGCGGCGCGGCTTGCGCAGGCGGGCCTGCAGCCGGGGCAGATGGCGGCGATCATGCTGCCCACCTGCAAGGAGTACCTCTACTGCTTCTATGGCGTGATGCTGGCCGGCGGCGTGCCGGTACCCCTGTACCCGCCGGCGCGCCTGACGACGATCGAAGACCACATGTCGCGCCACGTCGGCATCCTGAAGAGCGCCGGCGCGACCATCATGGTCACCATCCCCGAGGCGAAGCCGCTCGCCTACCTGCTGCG
>JAYRND010000052.1:0-2812 GCA_041904885.1 Burkholderiales bacterium | reverse complement strand
GCCCGAAGTGACGCTGAGCATGATCGAGCTGAACAGCTCGGTCCAGGACGGCTGCGCCGGCGCGCTCGCCGAGCTGCAGGCGCAGCGCGCCGCGGTATCGAGGGCGGCCGGGCAGCTCAATCTCGGCGTCTGCGGCGGCGGCGCGCATCCTTTCCACGACTGGGCCGAGCGGCGCGTTTTTCCCGCCGAGCGGTTCCGCGCGGTGACGCAGCGCTACGGCTACCTCGCCAAGCAGTTCACCGTGTTCGGCCAGCACATCCACCTCGGCTGCACCAGCGGCGACGAAGCCGTCTACCTGACGCACGCGATGACGCGCTACCTGCCGCATTTCATCGCCCTCTCCGCGGCTTCTCCGTTCAGCCAGGGCGAGGACACGTCTTTCCAGTCTTCCCGCCTGACCGCGGTGAGCGCGTTCCCGCTCTCGGGCCACATGCCCTTCGTGCCGGACTGGGCGGCGTTCCTCGAGTATTTCGAGTCCATGCGCGGCTACGGCATCGTCGAGGCGATGAAGGATTTCTACTGGGACATCCGTCCCAAGCCCGAATACGGCACGATCGAGATCCGCGTCTGCGATACGCCGCTGACCGTCCGCCGCGCCGCGCTGCTCGCGGGCTATGCGCAGGCTCTGGCCGCCTGGCTGCTGGAGGAGCACAAGCCGCCGCCGCTGGCCGCCACCTACCAGCTGAACGCGTTCAACCGGTTCGAGGCCTGCCGCTTCGGCTGCCTGGGGCAGCTGGTCGATCCGCACGCGCGCACGCGCAGGACAATCGGCGAAGACATTCTCGAAACTGCCGCGGCCATCGCTCCGCAGGCCGCGCGGCTGGGCTGCGCGGATGCCGTGCGCGAGCTCGCCGAAGGAGTGCGCCGCGGCGATTCCGACGCCGGCTGGCTGCGCGCGCGACTGGCCTCGGGCGGCGCGCTGCCCGACGTGGTGCGCGCGGCCTGCGCGGAATGGGCCCGCATATAATCGCGCCTTTCGGGGAGGGGCATGAAGAGCACGTTGATGCGGTTGCTCGCGCGCGAGCGGGGCCTGTTCGCGGGCGCGCTGATCGTCGCCGCCACGGCGGCGGTCCTGGGCGTGCCCATGGACTTCGTGCTGTTCGCCCTGACGCTCGCGGGCGTCGCGCTCTTTCACCACCACACGCTGCAGGTCGCGCTCACCGGGCTTGCGGTCATCACGCTCTACAAGCTCGGCTTCACGGGCTTCAAGACCGGCCCCGGCCTGGGCGGCCTCGGGCTGCACCTTCTGCACGAATGGGTAATCCTCTCGAACCTGCTCGGCCTGCTGCTCGGCTTCGCGCTGCTGTCGAAGCACTTCGAGGAGAGCCATGTGCCCGCGCTCCTGCCGCGCTTCCTGCCCGACGACTGGAAGGGCGGCTTCCTCCTGCTGGCGATGATCTTCGTGCTGTCCTCGTTCCTGGACAACATCGCCGCGGCGATCATCGGCGGCACCATCGCCGCCAGCGTGTTCCGCCACAAGGTGCACATCGGCTACCTGGCGGCGATCGTCGCCGCCTCGAACGCGGGCGGAGCGGGGAGCGTCGTGGGCGACACCACCACCACCATGATGTGGATCGACGGGGTCAGCCCGCTGGTGGTGGCGGAGGCTGCAATACCCGCGGCGACGGCGCTCTTTATCTTCGGCATCCCGGCCGCTCTGCAGCAGCACCGCTACTCGCCCATCGTCAAGGACGCGCAGGCGGGCGTGCGCGTCGACTGGGCGCGCGTGGCGATCGTCCTGATCATCCTGCTGGCCGCGATCCTCACGAACGTCTTCATCAACATCCATATCCCCGACACGGCCGGGCAGTTCCCGTTCATCGGCGCCGCGGTGTGGGTGGCGATCCTGGCGTGCGCACCCTGGCGAAGGCCGGACTGGACGCTGATGCCGGAAGCGTTCAAGGGTTCGGTGTTCCTGCTCGCGCTCATCCTCTGCGCCTCGATGATGCCCGTCGAGAAGCTTCCGGCGGCATCCTGGCAGACCGCGTTCGGCCTGGGTTTCGTTTCCGCGGTGTTCGACAACATTCCGCTCACCGCGCTGGCGCTCAAGCAGGGCGGCTACGACTGGGGGTTCCTGGCCTACGCGGTCGGCTTCGGCGGCTCGATGATCTGGTTCGGCTCGAGCGCCGGGGTCGCGCTCTCGAACCTGTACCCGCAGGCCAAGTCCGTGGGCGCGTGGCTGCGCCATGGCTGGCACGTCGCGGTCGCCTACGTGATCGGCTTCTTCGTGCTGCTCGGGACGCTGGGCTGGCACCCGGACGAGCAGCACAAGCACCGCCGCAGCACGGTTTCCGGGATTGACCTGCCTCAAGCCCATTTCACATCGTGAAGTCGCCTTGCGGAGCGTGCGAGCCGGGGAGTAAAATTCGGCAGTTTTTCCGACCCGGGCCCCGTGTCCGAGCAAACTTCCTAGGAGGAGGCATCAAATGAGTATCCAGAAAGAGAAACCCGTTGCCACGCGCCGCAAGTTCCTGACCGGCGCAGCGGCGGCGACGGCCGGCGCCGCGACGCTCGGCTTTCCGATGATCGGCCGCACGCAGGGTCCGATCGTCATCAAGATGCAGGGCGCCTGGGGCGCCAAGGACATCTTCAACGAGATGGCCGAGGAATACGTCAAGCGCGTCAACGAAATGGCGGGCGGGCGCTTGCGCATCGACTACCTGGTGGCCGGCGCGGTGGTGAAGCCGTTCGAAGTCATGGACGCGACCAGCAAGGGAGTGCTCGACGCAAGCCACGGCGTGCCGGTGTACTGGTACGGCAAGTCGAAGGTCGCATCCCTGTTCGGCTCGGGCCCGATCAACGGTTGTGATGC
>JAYRND010000051.1:0-13059 GCA_041904885.1 Burkholderiales bacterium | reverse complement strand
GAGCCGCTCCTCGACGAGCTCCTTGGGCTTCTTTTCCTGCAGCTCGAGGAGCGCCTCGGCGAGCGCCTTCTTCAACGTTGCCGCGGCAGCCTGCGGGTCGCGGTGCGCCCCGCCCGGCGGCTCGGGGATGATCTTGTCGATGAGCCCGAGCGTCTTCAGGCGGTTGGCTGTAATGCCGAGCGTCTCGGCCGCCTCGGGCGCCTTGTCGGCGCTCTTCCACAGGATCGACGCGCAGCCCTCCGGCGAGATCACCGAGTAGGTCGCGTATTGCAGCATCAGCACGACGTCGCCCACGGCGATCGCGAGCGCGCCGCCCGAGCCCCCCTCGCCGATCACCGTCACGATGATCGGCGTCTTCAGCTCGGCCATCGCGTACAGGTTGCGGCCGATCGCCTCCGACTGGTTGCGCTCCTCGGCGTCCACGCCGGGATAGGCGCCCGGCGTATCGACGAAGGTGAACACGGGCAGCCCGAACTTCTCCGCCATCTGCATCAGCCGCAGCGCCTTGCGGTAGCCCTCCGGGCGCGGCATGCCGAAGTTGCGCTGGATCTTCTCCTTGGTGTCGCGGCCCTTCTGGTGGCCGATCACCACGCAGGCCTCGCCGTCGAAGCGGGCCAGCCCGCCCACGATGGAAGCGTCGTCGCCCGAGGCGCGGTCGCCGTGCAGCTCCTCGAAGCCGCTGAACATCATGCCGATGAAATCGAGCGTGTACGGCCGCTGCGGATGGCGCGCGACCTGCGCCACCTGCCACGGAGTGAGCTTCGCGTAGATCTCCTTCGAGAGCGCCTGGCTCTTCCTGGTGAGGCGCTGGATCTCCTCGGAGATGTCGGCCGCCGAGTCCTCGTGCGCGTAGCGCAGCTCCTCGATGCGCCCCTCCAGCTCGGCGACCGGCTGCTCGAAGTCCAGGAATACGGTCTTCATCGAGGGTCAGTATTCTACTGGCACCGGATCGAGCGAGCGCCAGAAGTACCAGGTCGCCACCGAGCGCCACGGGCGCATGGTCTCGCCGCGCCGGCGCAGCGTCTGCAGCGAGACCTTCCTGCCGCCGTGATACGCGAGCCGCAGCCCCTTCTGCAGGCCGAGGTCGCCCAGGGGAAAGACGTCCGGCCGCAGCAGGTTGAAGATGAGGAACATCTCGGCGGTCCAGCGGCCGATGCCGCGCACCTGGACCAGGTCCTCGATGATCGCCTCGTCGTCCATCTGCACCCAGCGATGCACGTGCACGCGGCCGTCGGCGAAGCGCTGCGCGAGGTCCGCGATGTATTCGCACTTGCGCTCGGACAGGCCGCAGGATCGGAGGTCCTTGGACTTTACCTTCAGGACTTCCTCGGGGGAGACGATCGAAACCCGGGCGGAAAAACGATTCCAGACGCTTTGCGCCGCCTTCACGGAGATCTGCTGGCCGACGATGGCGCGGGCGAGCGTGTGGAACGCCTCGCCGCGCGGCTCGAGGTGCACGCGCGGGTGGGCGCGGATGATCTTCGCCAGCACGGGATCCTTGCGGGCGAGGGATCGTTTGGCCTTGTCCCAGTATTCAGGCTTCATTGACGGGCAGGTTCAGGACCAGATTTTGCGGCTTCATCTTCACTTCATCGTTCTCGTCCGCGGCGAGCGCGAGGTACACGGACCTGCCCGCGATGTCGCGCCGCATCTCGGCCGGGTCCGCGAACTCCAGCCGGAACAGCGCGAGGATCCGCCGCATGCGGCCGGCGTCGACCTCCTCGCCCGCCCACAGCGCGTTGAGGATCGCGGTGGCTTCGGCATCCAGGCCGATGTGCCAGGCCCAACGGGGCTCCTCGATCTTCCTGACCGGGGATACGCGGACTTCGATGTTCAGGAAATGAAAGATCCAGGCTTCGACCACCCGGCAGAACGCGTCCAGTGCCGGGCGGCCGTAGGTGAGGCTGATGACCGTGTCGTGCCGCGACTCGCGCTCCCAGTAGAGCGCGGCGTTCTGCCGGTCGAGCACGTCGAGGTTCGCGCTCGCGGTCGCGCCCTGGGCCTCCACGATCAGCCGGCCGAGGCTGCCGTATTTCGAGCCCGAGGCGTGCATCTGCACGGTCTCCAGGTCGGCCAGCAACACGTGCCCGTCCTGGATGGTCGCCTTCTGCTCGCGGAAGAACAGCTCGGCGGCGCGCAGCCGCAGCGGGTCGTCGCTTCCCTCCAGGATGTTGCGCAGGATGACGTGCGCCATCTGGTCGACGAACAGCGGCGGGATGTCCACGCCCGAGCGGAACAGGGCCATGTAGCAGCCCTCGACGGTGCCCGCGATGCGCAGCCGGTCGCGAAAGCGCAGGACCACCTCGTAGTTGTGCTTCGCGTCCTTGTCCTGCACGCGCGCCAGTTCCTCGTCCGCAACTTCGCGCCAGGGGTCCTGCATGAGCCCGGCGTGCAGCGCCGTTTCCGCGTCGCAGGATTCTTCCGCCGGGTGGACTTCGGGCCTGAGGTAGTACGCCCGCAGGTAGTCGGCAGTGGCGCGCAGCCTTCCGGAGGCGTCGCGCTCGAGCAGGTGGAAGCCGCTATTGCGCCAGAAATCAGGCAGGGGCGAGGACGAGCCGGGAGTGCGAAGCCACGTGCTGCCTGAGGAACTCCATCTGGTCGGAGAGGATCCGCCGGTTGGTGAGGATCAGGTACTCGGCCTTGTTCGGCACATACGGTGCGTACAGCAGCTCGATGCCCGCCTCTTCCGGCATGCGGTTGCGCTTCTGGCCGTTGCACTGCCGGCACGCGGTCACGACGTTCATCCAGGTGTCGCGCCCGCCGCGCGACAGCGGCCGGATGTGGTCCCGGGTCAGGCGGAAGTAGCTGTACTCCCCGCCGCAGTAGGCGCACATGTGCCGGTCGCGCCGGAACAGTTCGCGGTTGTTCAGCGGCGGCACCTGGTGGAAGCCCTTGGCGGCCAGCGCCTTGCCCTTGATGGCGATGATCGAATGCGCGGTGATGCTGGAGCGCTCGCCGGTCATCCGCGAGATGCCGCCGTGAAAGGTGAACGTGCGCTCCCCCATGGTCCAAGCGACCAGGTTCTTCGCGTAGTAGAAGCAGGCCTGCTGCCAGCTGATCCAGCGGTGCGGCACACCGTGGTTGTCCAGCGACAGGATCAGGGGGGAGGTAGGGGCGACGGCGGGCATGGACCCGGTGGATTCTGCCCATTCGGTTTGTGCTTTGCAACGTCCAAAAAAACAATGGGCTGTGAGGCAATCCTCACAGCCCTTCGTTGAAAATCGGGCCCTGCCCCCGAATTGCTCAGCGGTCGCCGACGGCGTCCTTGAAACCCTGGCCGGCGGCGAAGGCCGGCACGGTCTTGGCGTCGATCCTGATTTCCTTGCCGTTCGCCGGGCTGCGCCCCTGGCGCGCCTTGCGCTTGCGCGGCAGGAAAGTGCCGAAGCCGACGACCGTGACCCGCTTGCCCTTGGCGACGTTGGTCACGATCGCGTCGAACACGGCATTCACCGCCTCGCCCGCTGCACTCTTGCTCAGGTTCCCGGCGCGCGCCGCAGCATGAACGAGATCGGACTTCGTCACTACGGATGGCATGCGCTCTCCCCTTGCAAGCGAGCGAGCATGATATCGGCAACGTTTGGCGAATACAATCGTCGCTGACGATTTTTTTGCACGCGAGAAATTTTTCCTGATTCGCGAAGTTTTATTTTGATTCCCGGCACATTGCACGCGCTGCTCGCGCAACGCATCAACAACGCGGCGCCGGCGCTCATCGACCGCGGCCGGCCGGTGTCGTACCGCGAGCTCGCGGACGAAAGCCGCCGCGTCGCGCAAGGTTTGCGCAAGCTCGGCGTGCGCGCGGGCGACTGCGTCGCGCTGTGGCTGCCCAACCTGCCGGCCTGGCTGGCGGCGTTCTTCGCCTGCGCGCAGCTCGGCGCGATCGCCGTCTCCGTGAACACTCGATTTCGCAGCCACGAGCTGGGCGACATCCTGCATCGCTCGGGCGCCCGCCTGCTCGTCTTCTGGCCGGAATTCAAGGGGATAGACTTCGCCGGCATCCTCGCCGCCTGCGACCCGCAGGCGCTCGAGCGGCTCGAGTGCGTCATCCTGTATGGCGAGTCCGGCGCTTCCGCGCCGGCCAGGGTGCTCGGCAAGCCCGCACATTCCTACGCAACGATCGCCGCATCGGATCCCCTGCACGAGGAAAGTGCGTCTCCCGCGGACGGCTGCGCGATCTTCACGACTTCGGGCACCACCAAGGCGCCGAAGTTCGTGCTGCACGACCAGCGGACGGTGATCCGCCACGCCTTCGATGTCGCGGCCGGGTTCGCCATCGGCGCGGACGCAGCGCAGCTGCTCGTGCCGCCGCTGTGCGGCGTGTTCGGTTTCTGCGGCGCGATGGCCGCGATCGCCGCCGGCCGGCCCAGCGTGATGGCGCCCTCCTGGGAGCCGGAGCAGGCCGCAACCGCGCTGCTTGCGCACCGGGTCACGCACGTCAACGGCACGGACGAGGCCTGCGCACAGCTGCTCGATTGCGGCGCGGACTTCTCGCGGGTCGCCTTTTTCGGCTACGCGGCGTTCAACCCCGCGCACGGCGACATCGTGCAGCGCGCCGACGCCCGAGGGCTGCGGCTGGTGGGACTGTACGGGGCGAGCGAGATTCAGGCGCTCTTTGCGCGCCAGGACGAGCGCGCGCCGGCGGACGAACGCGCGCTGGGCGGCGGCCGGCCGGTGAGCGCGGCCGCGCGCGTGCGGGCGCGCGATCCGGAGTCCAGGTCGATCCTCCCGCACGGCACGCCGGGCGAGCTGGAGTTCCTCGCCCCGGGAAGCCGCATGGCCGGTTACTTCGGCAACCCCGAGGCGACACGCGAGGCTTTTACCGATGACGGCTACTACCGCTCGGGCGACCTGGGCTACACCCATGCCGACGGGCCCTTCGTGTACCTCACGCGCATGGGCGATTCGCTGCGCCTGGGTGGTTTTCTTGTGAGCCCGGCCGAGATCGAGGCCGTGGTGCAGGAGGCGCCGGGGATCGCGGCCTGCCAGGTGGTCGGGGTCCCGCGGCCGGAGGGCGTTCGGCCCGTGGCCTTCGTTATCCCGGCGAAAGATTCCCCTTTCGATGAAGCCTCCGTGCTCTCCCGCATCCGCGGCCGCCTCGCCGCATACAAGGTGCCGATGCGCGTGTTTCCGGTCGAGGCATTCCCGGTCACGCCCGGCGCGAACGCGACCAAGATCCAGAAGGGCAAGCTGCGCGAGATGGCCGAGGCGCTGCTACACTAGAAACTTCACTGGAGGAGGAGAATTTCATGACTGTATGTCGCAAGCTTGCGGTGACCGCCGCTTTCGGCGCGGCGTTCGCTCCCTGCGCGTTCGCGCAGACCACCCTCACGTTTTCCACCTGGGTGCCGCCGACCCACCATCTGAGCGTCTGGCAGCGCAACTGGGCCGCCGACCTGGAGAAGGCGTCCGGGGGACGCATCAAGGTGCAGGAGCTGCCCAAGGCGCCCGCGGCGCCGCCGGGAACCTTCGACGCGGTGCGCGACGGCCTGGTGGACTTCTCCTATGTGACGGCGAGCTACACGCCGGCGCGGCACATCCTGCCGCTGATGGCAGAGCTGCCGGGCGCGGGCGCGACCGCCGAGATCAACTCGGTCGCCTACAGCCGCATCTACTGGAAGCATTTCCACAAGGTCGGCGAGTACAACGGCGTCAAGCTGATGGCCGTGTGGACGCACGGCCCCGGCCAGATGTTCACCAAGAAGCCGGTCAAGACGCTGGAGGACTTCAAGAACATGAAGATCCGCACCGGCGGCGGCATCTCCGAGCAGGTGATCACGGTGCTCGGCGGCTCGCCCTTCTTCAAGCCCGCGCCCGAGTCCTACGAGCTGCTGAACACGGGAGTCGCCGACGGCGTGTTCTTCCCGTTCGAGTCCATCGTCTCGTTCAAGCTGGACAAGGTGATCGGCCAGGCGACGGTGTTTCCCGGCGGCCTGTACAGCTCGGCGTTCGGCTTCTTCATGAACCAGGACAAGTGGAACAAGCTCTCCAAGCAGGACCAGGACATCATCGACAAGATGACCGGCGAGTTCGCGGCGCGCTCGAACGGCAAGTCCTGGGACGCGGCCGACAAGCTGGGCTTCGACGCGCTGAAGGCCGCCAACGCCAACATCGTGCAGGCCGACGCGGCGATGGTCGCCGAGGCGAAGAAGCGCTCGGCGCCGATCATCGAGGACTGGATCAAGAAGGCGAGCGCCAAGCTGCCGAACGCCAAGGCGGTCCTCGACGAGTTCCACGAGGAGTTGAAGAAGGTCGCGGCCGGAAAGTAGCCGGGCGGCGATTCAAGTACCATAGGGCGCGGATTCCTCCGCGCCCTTTTCTTTCGTGACGACGCCTGAACACAAATGGGAACGGCGCGCCGACGCGGCGCTCGGCGTCGCCGCGTCCGTGCTGCTGTTCCTGATGATGCTGCTCACGTTCGCCGACGTGGTGGCGCGCTACCTGCTCAACCGGCCGATCCGCGGCGCCTTCGAAATCACCGAGCTGATCCTGCTGGTGCTCATTTTTGCGGGGCTGCCGCTCGTGTCGCACGCCGACGAGCACGTGACCATGGATTTCATCGACCGCATCCTGCCCGCGGCGCTGCTGCGCGCCCTGGTGCGCCTGGTGCACGCGCTGTGCGCCGCGCTGATGTTCTTCCTCACCTGGCAGGTGTGGGTCAAGGCGGGCAAGATCGCCGGCTACGGCGACACCACCGACGTGCTGCGCATCACCGTCGGCCCCTTCGTCTACTTCATGTCGGCGATGGTAGCGCTGACAGGCCTGGTGCACCTGTACAAGGTGTTCGCGCCGGGCGGCGGGCAAGCGAGCCAGGCTACCACCTGAGACGATGACGGAAGCCCTGACCGGCCTGCTGGCGATGATGCTGCTCGCCTTCCTGCGCGTGCCGATCGCGCTGGCGATGGGCGTAGTGGGCATCGTCGGCTATGCCTATGTGCGCGACTGGAGCTGGGCGGCGGCCTTCGCCACCGTGCAGACCAAGCTCTACGAGACCGGGCGCAACTACACGCTGTCGGTGATCCCGCTGTTCATCCTCATGGGCAACTTCGTCACCCGTGCCGGCATGTCGCAGGAGCTGTTCCGCACCGCCTACGCCTTCATCGGCCACCTGCGCGGCGGCCTCGCCATGGCGACCATCGTCGGCTGCGCGGGCTTCGGCGCGATCTGCGGCTCCTCGATCGCCACCGCCGCGACCTTCGCCAAGGTCGCCTATCCGTCGATGAAGAAATTCGGCTACTCCGACGCGCTCGCCGCGGGCGCCATCGCCTCCGGCGGCACGCTCGGCATACTGATCCCGCCCTCCACCATCATGGTGATCTACGGGATCATGACCGGCACCAGCATCGGCAAGCTGTTCGCCGCGGGCATCCTGCCCGGCATCCTCGCCACCGTCCTGCTGTGCCTCGCGGTGCAGTTCGTCACCTGGCGCGACCCGAAGGCGGGCCCGCGCGGCGAGCGCCTCTCCTGGAAGGAGCGCTTCGCCACGCTGCACGGCGTCGTCTGGTTCGCACTGGTCGGCGTTGCCGTGGTGGGCGCCGCGAGCCTGAAGCTGCTCGAATCGGACGACGCGGCGGTGCTGGGAGCGCTGGCGGTCTTCGGCCTGTCGTTGGTCTACAAGGGAGTAACGAGCGTCATCGCCCTCTTCGTCCTCGTGATGGGCGGCATCTACGGCGGCGTGTTCACGGCGGTGGAGGGCGCGGGCGTCGGCGCCTTCGGCGCGATGGTGTTCGCGCTCGCGCGCCGCTCGCTCAACTGGCGGTCGCTCTACGCGGCGCTGGTGGAAAGCGCGCGCACCACCTCGATGCTGTTCCTGATCCTGATCGGCGCGCTGATGTTCGCCGAATTCGTGAACATCACCTCGATGCCCAAGGACCTGATCGCGCTGGTGACGCACTGGCAGATCAGCCCGGTGATGGTGGTCGCCGTGATCATGCTCATCTACGTGCTGCTCGGCACCGCGATGGAGGAGCTGTCGATGATCCTGCTCACGGTGCCGGTGTTCTTCCCGCTCATCGTGCACCTCGGCATCGACCCGATCTGGTTCGGCGTGCTGATCGTGGTGGTCGTCGAGATCGGCCTGATCAGCCCGCCGGTGGGCATGAACCTGTTCGTGCTGAAGACCCTGCTCCCCGAGGTCGGCACCGGCACCGTGTTTCGCGGCGTGATGCCCTTCTTCGGCGTGGACTGCCTGCGCCTCGCCATCCTCATCGCCTTCCCGGTCATCTCGACTTACCTGCCGAGCCTGATGAAGTAGCGCTCGCCGGCCGTTTGACGCCGGTCAACACGCGGAATCACCGCAGGTATCCAATTTTCCTGCGGAAATCCAATCCTAACGCCGTCTTTACGCGGCCGCCCCTATTCTGCGGGGCTGGATATTTGCCTGCTCGGAGAACCCGATGGACGATCTCTGGTTCCTGCTGCTGACCCTCGCGCTGTTCGCAATGACGGCGGGACTCGGCGCGCTCTGCGCGCGGCTGATGGGAGACAAGCCATGAGCGGCTTCGAGTGGCTGGCGCTCGCCCTCGCCGCCGGGCTGGTCGCCTACCTCTTCTACGCGCTGCTGCGCGCGGAGGACTTCTGACATGAACGCGTTCCTGCAGCTGGCCTTCTACACGCTGGCGCTGGTCGCGCTCGCCAAGCCCCTGGGCGCCTACATGGCCGACGTCTACGAGGGCAAGCGCACGTTCTTGTCGCCCGTGCTGGGCTGGCTCGAGCGCCTGGTCTATCGCGTGTCCGGCGTGAACGCCGACGAAGACATGGACTGGAAGCGCTACCTGTGGGCGACGCTCTGGCTCAACCTGATCGGCTTCCTTTCGGTCTATGGCCTGCAGCGGCTGCAGCACCTGCTGCCGCTCAACCCGCAGAAGATGGCGGCGGTCTCCGCAGACTCGTCCTTCAACACCGCGGTGAGCTTCGCCACCAACACCAACTGGCAGGGCTACGCGGGCGAGGCGACCATGAGCTACCTCACGCAGATGCTGGGGTTCGCGGTGCAAAACTTCCTGTCCGCCGCCACCGGCATGGCGGTCCTGGTGGCGCTGGTTCGCGGCTTCGCGCGCAAGCAGGCGAACGGCATCGGCAACTTCTGGGTCGACCTGACCCGCTCCACGCTCTACATCCTGCTGCCGCTGTCGCTCATCGTCGCCTGCGTGCTCGTCACGCAGGGCGTGGTGCAGACCTTCCAGCCGTACAAGACCGTGCCCCTGGTGCAGGCGGTGACGTACGAACAGGAGGGCAAGAAGCTCGAAACCAGGGAACAAATCCTTCCCCTGGGTCCCGCCGCGTCGCAGATCGCCGTCAAGCAGCTCGGCACCAACGGCGGCGGCTTCTTCAACGTCAATTCGGCGCACCCGTTCGAGAACCCGACCCCGCTGTCGAACTTCGTCGAGATGCTCTCGATCCTGCTGATCCCCGCGGCGCTCTGCTACACCTTCGGCCGCATGATCGGCGACACGCGCCAGGGCTGGGCGCTGCTCGCCGCCATGACGATTGTCTTCGCCGGATTCCTTGCCGCTTGCGTCGCCGCCGAACTGGCGGGAAACCCCCGGACCGGAGTAGCGCCGAACATGGAGGGAAAGGAAGTCCGCTTCGGCATCGCGAACTCCGCGCTCTGGGCGACCGCCACCACCGCCGCCTCGAACGGTTCGGTGAACTCGATGCACGACTCGTTCACGCCGCTGGGGGGGCTTGTGCCGATGGTGCTCATGCAGCTGGGCGAGATCGTCTTTGGCGGCGTGGGCTCGGGCCTGTATGGGATGCTGGTGTTCGTCATCGTTGCGGTATTCATTGCCGGTCTCATGGTCGGCAGGACTCCGGAGTATGCGGGCAAGAAGATCGAGGCGTTCGAGGTGAAAATGGCCTCTCTCGTGGTGCTGTTCCCGCTTTTCGCGGTGCTCATCGGCACTGCGATCGCGGTGGTGGTCGAGCCAGGCGTGGCTGGCATGGCCAACCCGGGCGCGCACGGCTTCTCCGAGGTCCTCTATGCCTTTTCCTCGGCGGGCAACAACAACGGCAGCGCGTTCGCCGGATTGTCGGCCAACACGCCCTTCTTCAACACCGCGCTCGGCATCGCGATGTGGGTTTCGCGCTACTGGATCATCGTGCCCGTGCTCGCGCTCGCCGGCAGCCTCGCGCGCAAAAAGCTCGTGCCGGCAAGCGCCGGCACGCTGCCGACGCATACGCCGCTGTTCATCGGCTTTCTCATCGGCACAATCCTCGTGATCGGCTCTCTCACTTTCGTGCCGGGACTCGCGCTCGGGCCGATCGTCGAGCACCTGCAGCTCTGGAGCAAATGACATGGCCGGCACCGTCAAGACCATGACCGCGCCGATCGTCCAGCGCGCGGCGATCGAATCCTTCGTCAAGCTGGATCCCCGGGTGCAATGGAAGAACCCGGTGATGTTCGTGGTCTGGGTCGGCGCATCGCTGGTGACCGTGAACCTGTACCTGGACCATTCTTTCTTCGTCCTCGCGGTCGTATTCTGGCTCTGGTTCACGATCCTGTTCGCCAATTTCGCCGAGAGCGTGGCCGAGGGCCGCGGCAAGGCGCAGGCGGCCAACCTGCGCAGCGCGCGCAAGGAAGTGATGGCGAAGAAGCTCGCCGATCCCGCCAGGCGGCAGGCCTGGACCCTGGTGCCCGGTTCCAGCCTGCGCAAGGGCGACATCGTCTACACCCATGCCGGCGACATGATTCCGGGCGACGGCGAGGTCATCGAGGGCGCCGCCACCGTGAACGAAAGCGCGATCACCGGCGAATCGGCGCCGGTCGTGCGCGAATCGGGCGGCGACCGCTCCTCGGTCACCGGCGGCACCCGCGTGCTCTCGGACTGGCTGGTCGTCCGCATCACCGTCAACCCGGGCGAGACCTTCCTCGACCGCATGATCGCGCTCGTCGAAGGCGCCAAGCGCCAGAAGACGCCGAACGAGATCGCGCTCTCGATCCTGCTGGCTAAATTCACGCTGATCTTCCTTCTCGCCTGCGCGACGCTGCTGCCGTTCTCGCTGTACTCGGTCAAAGCCGCGGGCCAGGGAGCGCCGGTGTCGATCACCGTGCTGGTGGCGCTGCTCGTATGCCTCATTCCCACCACCATCGGCGGCTTGCTCTCGGCGATCGGCATCGCGGGCATGGACCGCATGATCCAGGCCAACGTGATCGCCACCTCGGGCCGCGCGGTCGAGGCCGCGGGCGACGTGGACGTGCTGCTGCTCGACAAGACCGGCACCATCACGCTCGGCAACCGGCAGGCGTCGGCGCTGTTCCCGGCCCCAGGCGTGGCCGAGGCCGCGCTCGCCGACGCGGCGCAGCTCGCCTCGCTCGCCGACGAGACGCCCGAAGGCCGCTCGATCGTCGTGCTCGCCAAGCAGAAGTACCTGCTGCGCGAGCGTGACCTGAAGCAGCTCGGCGCGACGCTGGTCGCCTTCTCCGCGCATACGCGCATGAGCGGCATCGATGTCGAGGGCCGGCGGATCCGCAAAGGCGCAGCGGAAGCGATCCGCGACTGGGTCGAGAGCCAGGGCGGCCGCATGCCGGGGGAGACCGCCATGCTGGTGGACAGCGTCGCTCGCCGCGGCTCGACCCCGCTGGTGGTCGCGGATGGGGCGCGCGTGCTGGGCGTGATCGAGCTCAAGGACATCGTCAAGGGCGGCATCAAGGAGCGCTTCGCCGAGCTGCGCCGCATGGGCATCCGCACCATCATGATCACCGGCGACAACCGCCTCACGGCCGCCGCGATCGCCGCCGAAGCGGGCGTGGACGACTTCCTCGCCGAGGCGACGCCCGAGGCGAAGCTGACGCTGATCCGCCAGCACCAGGCCGAAGGGCGCCTGGTGGCGATGTGCGGCGACGGCACCAACGACGCGCCCGCGCTCGCGCAGGCCGACGTCGCCGTGGCGATGAACGCCGGCACGCAGGCGGCGAAGGAAGCCGGCAACATGGTCGACCTCGACTCCAACCCGACCAAGCTCATCGAGGTGGTGGAGATCGGCAAGCAGCTGCTGATCACGCGCGGCTCGCTCACCACCTTCTCCATCGCCAACGACATCGCCAAGTACTTCGCGATCGTTCCGGCTGCGTTCGCCGGCACCTATCCGCAGCTGAACGCGCTCAACGTCATGCACCTGGCGACGCCCGCCTCGGCGATCCTGTCGGCGGTGATCTTCAACGCGCTCGTCATCATTGCGCTGATCCCGCTCGCGCTGAAGGGCGTGCAGTACCGCGCCGTGGGCGCCGAGGGGCTGCTGCGGCGGAATCTGCTGGTCTACGGCCTGGGCGGCATCGTCGTGCCGTTCGTCGGCATCAAGTTGATCGACCTCATTCTCGTCGCACTGAGGCTTGCATGATCCTCCAATCGCTCCGCATGTTCGTCGCGCTGACGGTGCTTACCGGCATCGCCTACCCGCTCGTCGTCACCGCCTTCGCGCAACTTTTCCCTGTCCAGGCGCAGGGAGATCCCACGCTGATCGGCCAGCCGTTCAGCGACCCGAAGTACTTCTGGAGCCGGCCCTCGGCCACCTCGCCGCAGCCCTACAACGGCGCCGCGTCCTCGGGCTCCAACCAGGGCCCGACCAACAAGGCGCTGCACGATGCGGTGGCGGACCGGATCAAGGCGCTGAAGGAAGCGGATTCCGCGAACTCGAAGCCCGTCCCTGCAGATCTCGTGACCGCCTCGGCAAGCGGCCTGGATCCGCACATCAGCCCCGAAGCCGCGGACTACCAGGCCGCAAGGGTTGCCAGGGTCCGGGGATTGCCCGACGCAGCCATCAAGGATCTGATTCAAAAGCATTCAGAACAAAGGACTTTCGGCCTGCTGGGCGAGCCCCGCGTCAACGTTCTCGGCCTCAACCGCGCCCTCGACGCGATAAAGTGATGGCATGGCCGAGTCGCGCCCCGACCCCGACGCTCTGCTTGCGCGGGTGCAGCGAGAGGAGGAGAAGGCGAGGCGCGGCAAGCTGAAGATCTTCTTCGGCGCCACCGCCGGCGTCGGCAAGACATTCGCGATGCTCGAGGAGGCGCGCCGGCAGAAGGCGAAGGGCGTCGATGTCGTCGCCGGCTACGTGGAGCCG
>JAYRND010000011.1:0-1847 GCA_041904885.1 Burkholderiales bacterium | reverse complement strand
GGTCGGCCGGGCGCGCACCGGCCCGAATCTTCTGTAGCGAGGCCGCGTCTTCCACCATGATTCCCTCGCAGCCCATCGCCGGCGCGAGCCGCGCGAAATCGGTCGGGTCGATGAGCGTGCCCCAGCTCGGATAGCTGCGGTTCGACTGCTTGATCTCGATGCGGTTGAGGCTGCCGTCGCAAAACACCACCACCAGGATGCCGAGCCCGAGGCTCGCCGCGAGGCGCAGCTCGCCCTGCACCATGGCGAGGCCGCCGTCGCCCACGAAGCACACCACCGGGCGGTCCGGATGCAGCAGCTTGGCGACGATCGCCGCCGGCAGCGAGTAGCCCATCGAGGACAGGCCGTTGGTCATCAGCACCGAGCGCGGCTCGTAGGCGGTCCAGCCCTGGCCCACCAGCAGCTTGTGCGAGCCTACGTCGCTGGTGGCGATCGCCGCGCGAGGCAGCGCCTCGCGCACGGCATCCACGACGTCGGTGGGATTGAGCCTGCCGTCCACGCGGCCCGCGTAGTAGGCGGTGCGCAGCCCTTCCCGGTGCCGGCGCACGTCCGCCGCCTGCCATTTCGCGCCGCCGCTCCAGCCCGCGGCGAGCTCCTCGAGGATCGCACCAATGTCGCCCACCATTTCGACCTCGGCCGGGTAAATCTGGTCGGTGTTGGGCGTGGCGTCGATATGCACCGTAGGCACCGCCAGCTGCCAGGGCTTGATCAGCTCGACCGCATCGAACCCCACCGCGAGCAGCAGGTCGCAGCCCTTCAGGAAGTCCCACAGGAACGCGTTGCAGGCCATGTCGAGCGTACCCGCATAGCAGGCGTGGTCCTCGGCGAGCACGCCTTTCGCCATCGGCGAGACCACCACCGGCATGCCAATGGTGTCGGCAAGCTTCGCGAGCGCCGCGTGCGCGTTCGCGCGCTGTGCGGCGATCCCGGCCAGGACTGCCGGGCGGCGGGATTTTTTCAGAAGCTCCTGGACGTTTGCGCGTTCCGGGGAATTCGCATGGATTTGAAATTTTCCCGGCGCGACTTTCAAGGGCGGCAGGAGGATCGCGTCGTCCTTTGCTTGCGCGCCCACCACGTCCGCATGGGTCGTGATATGCACGGGCCCCGGGCGCTCGGCCATTGCCGTGCGCAGCGCCTTGCGCATGACCAGGCCCACCGTGTCCGGCGCGACATGGGTGGTCCACTTGCTCACCGGCGAGAACAGGCGGTTATGGTCGAGCACCTGGTGCGTGAAGGTCTGCTCGCGCTTCGTCTCGATCTGGCCCGAGATCGCGATCATCGGCACGCGATCGAGCCAGGCGTTGGCCACCGCGTTGACCATGTTCGAGGAGCCGGGCCCGAGCGTGGACATGCACACGCCCGGCCGTCCGGTGAGGAAGCCGTAGGCCTCGGCCATCAGGCCGGCCGTGCCCTCGCGCCGGCCAAGCACGAACTGCATTCCCGCGCACCGCGCAGCTTCCATCAGCTCGACGTTCGGATCGCCCGGGTAGCCGAACAGGTGCCCGACGCCGGCGGCCTTGAGGTACTGGACGATGACTTCCGAGACGTTCACGCGCGAGCGCTCAGAACTCCGCCTTCTCGCCGGGCTTGAGCGGCAGCACCTTGATGGCGGTCGCGCCCAGCGCGTCCATCAGCTGCTGGGGCGTGCCGCGATTGAACGGGTTGGTGCCGTAGTGCATCGGAATGACGAACCTGGGCTTCACCAGCTCGCGCAGCGCATAGGCGGAATCCGCCGGGTCCATCGTGAAGTGGCCGCCGATCGGCATCAGCACCAGGTCCGGCTTGTAGTAGTCGGCGATCAATCGCATGTCGCCGAACACGCCGGTGTCGCCCATGTGCCAGATGCG
>JAYRND010000400.1:0-8663 GCA_041904885.1 Burkholderiales bacterium | reverse complement strand
TGCTGGGCGGGCGTGGGCCTCGCATTCAACACGCGGCTCTCGGGCATGATGGCCTCAGCGATCGCGCCCACCGGCGCGATGTTCACGTTCGTCGCTCTGTGGTCCGGCTCGCTCTGGGGCCAGCCCACCTGGGGCACCTACTGGGTGTGGGATGCGCGCCTCACCTCCGAGCTGATCCTGCTCTTCCTCTACCTCGGCTTCATCGCATTGAAGAACGCCATTCCCGACCCGGTGCGCGCCGACCGGGCTGGCGCGATCCTCGCGCTGGTCGGGGTGGTCAACGTGCCGATCATCTATTTCTCGGTGCAGTGGTGGAACACGCTGCATCAGGGCGCATCGGTCAGCCTGACGCGCGCGCCGGCGATGGCGGCGACGATGCTGCTCGGCATGCTGCTGATGGCGCTGGCGGCCTGGATGTACAGCATCGCGGTGGCGCTCGCGCGGGTGCGCGGCATCATCCTCGCGCGCGAGCAGGACGCGGAGTGGGTGCGCATGACGCGGGGCAAGCTGGAGATGGCGGCATGAACGAGTTCCTTGCGATGGGAGGGTATGGCTTCTATGTCTGGGGCTCCTATGGCGTTGCCGCCCTGTGCATCGCAATCGAAATCTGGACCTTGAACAGATGAAACCCAGGCATCAACGCATGATCGCCATCGGCGCCGGCGTGGTTCTCGTCGCCGTCGCGGCGGCGCTCGTGCTGAACGCGTTCCAGGGGAACGTCGCGTTTTTCTTCAGCCCGAGCGAGGTGGCGGAGAACAAGGCGCCGCGCGACCGCGCGTTCCGCGTCGGCGGCATGGTCGAGTCGGGCAGCCTCAAGCGCCGCGCCGACGGCCTGACGGTGGAGTTCGTGGTCACCGATACCGCCAAGAGCATTCCGGTGGTCTACAAGGGCATCCTTCCGGACCTGTTCAAGGAGGGCAAGGGCGTGGTCACGCAGGGCAAGCTCGGACCCGACGGCGTGTTCCAGGCGAGCGAGGTGCTCGCCAAGCACGACGAGAACTACATGCCGCCGGAAGCGGCGCACGCGATGTCGAAGGCGCACGCCGAGAAAGCGGCCAAGAGCGTCGTCGGCGCCGGAGGCTCGAAGTGATCCCCGAGCTCGGCCAGTTCGCGCTCCTGCTCGCGCTCGCGATCGCGCTGGTGCAGGGCACGCTGCCGATCGTGGGCGCGGCGCGCGGACAGCCGGCGCTGACGGCGCTCGCGCGACCCGCCGCGCAGGGCCAGTTCCTCTTCGTAGCGTTCGCCTTCGGCTGCCTCGCCTGGTCGTTCTACAGCAACGACTTCACGGTGCTGAACGTCGCGACCAACTCCAACTCGAAGCTGCCCACGGCCTACCGCATCGCCGCGACCTGGGGCAGCCACGAGGGCTCGCTCCTGCTCTGGGTGCTGATGCTGACGGTCTGGATGCTCGCGGTCTCCGTGTTCAGCGGCAGCCTGCCCGAGGACATGGTGGCGCGCATCCTCGGCGTGATGGGACTGGTGAGCGTGGGCTTCCTCTCCTTCCTGCTGTTCACCTCGAACCCGTTCGAGCGGCTGCTGCCCGCGGCGATGGACGGGCGCGACCTCAACCCGCTGCTGCAGGACCCGGGCATGGTCTTCCATCCGCCCATGCTCTACATGGGCTACGTGGGATTCTCGGTCGCGTTCGCCTTCGCCATCGCGGCGCTGATCGACGGGCGGCTGGACGCGTCCTGGGCGCGCTGGTCGCGGCCCTGGACCACCGCGGCCTGGATCTTCCTGACGCTGGGCATCGCGCTCGGCAGTTTCTGGGCCTACTACGAACTGGGCTGGGGCGGCTGGTGGTTCTGGGATCCGGTGGAGAACGCCTCCTTCATGCCCTGGCTGATCGGCACCGCGCTCATCCATTCGCTCGCGGTGACCGAGAAGCGCGGCGCCTTCAAGTCGTGGACCGTGCTGCTCGCGATCCTCGCCTTCTCGCTGAGCCTGCTGGGCACCTTCCTCGTGCGCTCCGGGGTGCTCACCTCGGTGCACTCCTTCGCCACGGATCCGCGGCGCGGCGTGTTCATCCTCGGCTTTCTCGCGGTGGTGGTCGGCGGCTCGCTGGCGCTGTACGCCTGGCGCGCCAACAAGGTGGCGCCCGGCGCGCGCTTCGAGCTGCTGTCGCGCGAGTCGATGCTGCTCGCCAACAGCGTGCTGCTGCTGGTCGCCTGCGGCGGGGTGATGATCGGCACGCTCTACCCGCTGTTCCTCGATGCGTTGAACCTCGGCAAGATCTCGGTCGGCCCGCCCTACTTCGAGTCCGTGTTCGCGCCGCTGATGGCCCCGGCGATCCTGCTGGCGGGTGTCGGGCCGCTGGTGGCCTGGCGCAAGGGCGACGGCCCCCAGGCCGCGCGCCGCCTGCGCTGGGCGGCGATCGGCGCGCTGCTGGGCGCGCTGTTCCTGCCGCTCGCCTTCGGCCGCTGGGCGCTGCTGACCTCGTTCGGGCTGTTGCTGGGCCTGTGGATTGTTGGAAGCTCTGTTACTGCCCTTTTTATAAGAGCAAGAACTGGCACAAAACTCACAAACGCATTCCTTGGCATGCTGCTCGCGCACGCGGGCATCGGCGTGTTCGTCCTCTCGGTGACCCTGGTGAAGAGCTACGAGGCCGAGCGCGACGTGCGCCTTGCGCCCGGGGAGTCGGTCGCCATCGGCGGCTACACGTTCCGCTTCGACGGCGTGCGCGACGTGACCGGCCCGAACTACGCGGCGGCACGCGGCTCGGTGACGGTCACCCGCGACGGCGCCACCGTAGCCAAACTCGCGCCGGAAAAGCGCGTCTACCACGTGCAGCGCAACCCGATGACCGAGGCCTCGATCGACTACGGCGCGACGCGGCACCTGTACGTGTCGCTCGGCGACGACGTGGGCGGCGGCGCGTGGACGCTGCGCGTGCAGATCAAGCCCTTCATCGGCTGGATCTGGGGCGGCTGCGTGCTGATGGCCCTGGGAGGGCTGCTCGCCGCGAGCGACCGGCGCTACCGCGCGCAAAGCCGCCGGACCGCCCTCGAACCCGACGCGACGAACGTGCGTCCGGCATGAAGCGATTCCTCTGGCCGCTGGCCATTTTCGTCCTGCTGGTCGGCTTCCTCGCGGTGGGCCTGCAGCTCAACCCGCGCGAAGTGCCCTCGCCCCTGATCGGCAAGGCCGCGCCCGTCTTCGATCTGCCAGTGCTGCACCAGCCGGAGAAGCGCTTCTCGCCCGCCGACATGCGCGGCAAGGTCTGGCTGCTCAACGTCTGGGCCTCGTGGTGCGAATCCTGCCGCGACGAGCACCCGCTGCTGGTCGAGCTGTCGAAGAAGGGCACGCTGCCGATCCTCGGCCTCAACTACAAGGACAAGTCGGAGGACGCTCGCCTCTGGCTGACGCGCTTCGGCAACCCCTACCAGCTGTCGGTGGCGGACATCGACGGCCGCATCGGCATCGACTACGGCGTCTACGGCGTGCCCGAGACCTACCTGATCGACGCCCAGGGCGTGATCCGCTACAAGCGGATCGGCGCCATCACTCCCGCCGTGCTGCAGGAGAAGATTCTGCCGCTCGCGGAGAAGCTCAAGCAATGAGGGTCCTGGTCTTTTTGATCTTGATTTCAATTGCCTTTACGTCAAGGGCGCTTGAAAACAATGAAACCCGCATTCGCCAGCTCGAGGAGAAGCTGCGCTGCCTGGTCTGCCAGAACCAGTCGCTCGCGGATTCCAACGCCGAGCTGGCGGGCGACCTGCGCAAGCAGGTGCGGGAGCAGGTGGCCGCGGGCAAGTCGGACGACCAGATCATCGACTACCTCGTGCAGCGCTACGGCGACTTCGTGCGCTACGACCCGCCCTTCAAGGCGACCACCGCGCTGCTGTGGGTCGGGCCCTTCGCGCTGCTCGCCATCGGGGCCGGCATCCTCGTGCTCGTGCTGCGGCGCCGGCGCGCCGCGCCGGAGGAAGCCGGGCTCGCTCCCGACGAGAAGCGGCTGGTCGAGCGCGTGCTCGGGCCGGAACGGGACGGGCGATGATCGCCTTCTGGTCCATCGCGGCGGCCCTCACCGCGGCGGCGCTCGCGTTCCTGCTGCCGCCGCTCCTGCGCGCGCGCACCGCCGCCCCCGACGCGCGCGTCGCCGCCAACGCCGCCATCTACCGCGAGCAGCTCGAAGAGCTCGCCGCCGAGCTGGCGCGAGGCGCCATCGGCAAGGAAGAGTTCGAGCGCGCGAGCCGCGAGGTCGAGCGGCGCGTGGTCGCCGAGCATGCCGCGCGCGCGCCCGAGGCCGCGCGCCACGGCCCGATGCTCGCCGTCGCGCTGTCGCTGGCGCTGGGCGTGCCCCTGGTCGCGGGCCTCGGCTACTGGAAGCTCGGCAACCCCGAAGGCCTGAGCCCCGCCGCCGCGGCGTCCGCCCAAGGGCACGAGGTCACCGGCGCGCAGATGGAGGAACTAGTCGAGAAGCTGGCGGCGCGGATGGAGAAGCAACCGGACATGGCCGAAGGCTGGGCGCTGCTCGGCCGCTCGCTGGGCGCGCTCGGCAAGTACGAGCGCTCGGCCGCTGCCTACGCGAAGGCCGCGCAGATGATGCCGAAGGATGCCGACGTGCTCGCCGATTACGCCGATGCGCTCGCCATGGCGCGCGGGCGCAGTCTCGAGGGCGAGCCGTTCGCGCTCGTGAAGCGCGCGCTCGAAGCCGACCCGAACCACGTCAAGGCGCTGGCGCTTGCCGGCACGGCCGAATTCGACCGCCACAACTACTCGGGCGCGATCGCGTACTGGGAGCGCATCCTCAAGGTGGTGCCGCCCGACACCGAGTTCACGCGCTCGGTGCAGGGCAGCATCGCCGAGGCGCGCGCGATGGGCGGCGTAGCCGCGGCGGCCCCGCAGAAGGCGGGCAAGGCGGTGGAGAAGGCGCGCCCGGAACAGGCGCAGGCCGCCAAGGCGGCCGTACCGGGAAAGTCGGTTTCCGGCACCGTGAGCCTCGAGCCTTCGCTCGCCGCGAAGGCCGCGCCCGGGGACACCGTATTCATCCTCGCCCGGCCCGCTGCCGGCGCGCGCATGCCGCTCGCCATCGCGCGGGTCACGGTGGCGCAGCTTCCTTACAAATTCAGCCTGGACGACAGCATGGCGATGGCCGCCGGCGCCACCATTTCCAGCCAGTCCGAGGTGATGGTGGTCGCGCGCGTCTCCAAGGCGGGCAGCGCCACGCCGCAGAAGGGCGACATCGAAGGCAGCGCGGGCCCGGTCGCTCCAGGGGCGTCAGGAATCAGGGTGGTGCTACAGCGAGTCGTCGACTGATCTGTCAGCGACTGGCGCGAAAGCTGACTTTCCACATCCAGATGCACATGCCGGCCAGGAAGGCGGCCGCCAGGACACTCGGCCACAGCGGCATCGGCAACCGGCCCACGACGACGTCCAGCTGCGGGCATGCAAGCTCGCGCGTCAATTGAGCGACGGACATGAGCCCGAAGACGGCACCCCCGATTCGCAGAGCGGCGATTTGAGCGTTCATCCGGTCATTCCTTTACCTTCGCGGTGAGCGCGATCTTCTCCACCTGCGCCGCATGCCGCGAAAAGAAAACTAGTCGCGGCGCCATGTAGATGATGGCGAAGAGCTCCCCTTTGCTGACCACGCCCCAACCCATGCCCGAAAGCACGACGTTGTCCACCTTGCGCGTGAGCACGTAATCAAAGCGAAAGCCCTTGAGGCCCCCGAACGGCGACGGCTCCAGCCTGGTGAGCTTGAAGCTGGATCCGTCCCGGGTCAGCATGCCCTCGAACATTGCGACGATTTCGTCGGGCATCATTCCGGCGCGGAAAGCGAATTCCTTCTCCTTGCCGGTGCGGCCGGGCGCGTGCACCAGCTCGCCGTTCTTGATCCCGGAGTACAGGAGGAGCTGATCGACCGTCAGCCCTTCCCTTGTCCAGGTCTGCGCCGGCCCGAGCCCCGGCGCCTGCAGCTGGTTCCAGGCGCCGTCGATGCTGACAGTGAGGCGGTCGCCCACGGTGCGATCGCCGGAATCGACCTTGGCCATCGTCACACAACCCGCGAGCACCAGAATGCACAGCGCGAAAGTCAGCTTTTTCATTTTCCCATCTCTTCCAGGTAGCTCTTGATCATGGCAACGTCGGGAGCCTGTGGCGCGACCTCGATGTAGCGCTGGAAATTCGCGCGCGCCTCGGGCAGCTGGTTGCGCTGGCGAAATATGTAGGCGAGCCCGCGATGCGCTTCCGGCGTGTCGCCGCCGAGCGCGACGGCGGCGCTGAAATCCGCGATGGCCGCATCGAGGTCCTTGTCCTGCGCGCGCAAGCGGTAGACCTCGCCCCGCGCCGCGCGGTAATCCGCCTGCACCGGCCAGTCGGCGATCAAGCGCGTCAACAACGTAATGCTTTCCTCGTGCCGGCCGCGCTTGATCTCCTGGGCGAGCCACTCGCGGCGATAGGGCCCGATTTTCTTCTGCCAGGCCTCGCTCCCGGTCGCGCCGCCCGGGGCTTCGGCCGCCAGCTTGGCAAGGGCTTCCGCGCGCTCCTTCGCCCCCGGGTGCGTGGCAAACAACGGGAAGTTCGTAGCGCGCTCGGCCTCGGGCCGCGAATCCGCTTCGGCGAGAAGGTTGGACCAGACCTTCGAGGCCTCCGCCGTGTCGTATCCGGCCTCGCGCATCAGGACCAGGCCGATGCGGTCGGCGTCGCGTTCCTGGTCGCGCGAATAGCTGAACGCGCCGGCGAGCGCGGCAATCTGGCCGATCGCGCCCACGAGGCCGAACACCCCCACGAACTGGGCGAACGCCGTCCGCGATTTCACGTCGCGCAGGCGGTCGACGCCATGGCGCTCCAGGTAATGCCCGATTTCGTGGCCGAGCACGGCGGCAAGCTGCGCTTCGTTGTCCATGCGCAGCATCAGCCCGGTCCAGACCTGCATCATCCCGTTAGGGGCCATGCTGGCGTTGAAAAAAGGCGTGCGGACCAGGTACACCCGGATGTCCGGGCAGTGAGCCCCGCCGAGGCGGCAGGCGATTCCCTGGACATAGTCGCGCAGTTCGGCGTCGCGGATCGCGAAGGGACTGCGCTGCAGCCGCGTCTCCTGCCGGTCCATCATGGCCCACAGGCCGCCTTCGTCGGTATCGGCCTCCGGTCGGGCAAAGCGTGCCGGCATTGTCCACGCCTGCTGTGCGTACAGCGCGCGGGCGCTCGCCAGTGCGCAACACGCGCCGCCCGCCGCCAGAAATCGCCTGCGAATCACTTCGTCGCCGGGAAGTTCTCGAGCAGCGCGTCGAGGGTCTCGGCGGCCTTGGCGGGCTCTCGCAGGTCCCCGCTGGCCCGCATCAGCCGGTTGAACCACAGGACCTGGCCGGTGTTGAGGTCGACCAGGGAGGCGTTCCCCACCTGCACGCCCCCGCCGAGGCCGACGCCCAGCAGCGCCATGAAGACCATCGCCGCGGCGCGCTCGCCGCTCGTGTAACTGTCGCGAATCCAGCTGAAAAACACGTAGTCCGCGCCGGTTTTCTTCTTGATCGCCTGCACCGACTCGCCCATCGACCAGTCGAGCTTCCCGTCCTTGGTGGGGAGCGCCATGTTCCCGGGACCGAAATGATGCAGCGCGATGGCGCGCGACACGGCGGCATGCAGTGCGTTGATTTCCGCGATCTCGTCCACGTCCTTCTCTTCGAGCTGGACGGTTTTCACATCGAGCCGCGCGCGCTTGGCGTCCATGGCCGACCTGAAATGGCGGGACGCCGCCTCCGTCCAGTCCGCCTTGGGTTCGAGGACGCCGCCCGCGCTCAGGCTGAAAAGCTCGATGTCCGCCGGCATGATGACGATCGTCGCGCCCTTCGCGAGCGCCTCGAAGCCGGGAGCTCGGTTCTTGGATTGGGCTCCGGCGACAAGCGGTTGCGCGAGCGCGGATAGCAGGAGAACCCACGTCAGGAACCGCGCCAATGGCACGCCGCACAGCGCCGGCATTCTCACGATCATGACCCCTCCCCCAACCTGGAGCCGAGCGCGAGAATTCTACTCCGGCGAGAGCGGGACGTTCCGCAATTGGAGGTTCAGCCTTGCGCTTAGAATCCGCCCATGAACCGCGTGACCGGCATCGTGCTCGCCGGCGGCCAGGGCCGCCGCATGGGCGGCGTGGACAAGGGATTGCAGCTGCTGCATGGCAAGCCGATGGTCGAGCACGTGATCGCGCGCCTCGCGCCGCAGGTGGACGAGATCCTCATCAACGCCAACCAGAACCTCGAGGCCTACGCGCGCTTCGGCCACCGCGTCGTGCCCGACGCGATCGGCGGCTTCGCCGGGCCGCTCGCCGGCCTGCACGCCGGCCTCGGCGAGGCTCAGCACGAGTTTGTCCTGACGGTGCCTTGTGATTCACCGTTCTTGCCTTTCGATCTTCTAATCCGTCTTCGGACAAATCTGGGCGAGAACGACCTTGCCGTCGCGAAGACTGGTGGCCAGCCGCACCCCGTGTTCTCATTAGTTCGAATCTCGGTACGGGATCACCTTTCGAAATTCCTTTCCACGGGCGGGCGAAAGATCGACGCCTGGTACGCGTCGCTCAAGGTCGTCGAGGTTCCGTTCGACGATGAGGCGGAGGCGTTTCGCAACATCAATACCCGCGAAGAGCTGAACAGCGCATGACGACCATTGCCCAGGCGGTGAGCTGCATCGACGGCTACGACCCGGACGCGCTGCGCGTGGACAAGGCG
>JAYRND010000399.1:0-4784 GCA_041904885.1 Burkholderiales bacterium | reverse complement strand
TGATCATGTTCGACGAGCCCTCGCTGGGCCTGGCGCCGCTGGTCGTGCAGGAAGTGCTGCACGCCATCCCCGCGCACAACGAGAAAGGCATGACCGTTCTGCTCGTCGAGCAGAACGTCGCGGTGTCGCTGAAGATCTCCGCGCACGCCTATGTGCTGGAGAACGGCAGCATCGTGATGAGCGGCCGCGGCAGCGATCTGCTGCACGACGACCGCGTGCGCCAGGCCTACCTCGGCCTGTAGCGCCCTAGTAGTTCAGCGAGGTCAGCTGGCCGTTCACGACCCGCACGCGCGTGCCGACGCCCCAGTTCGGCATGCTGTCGTAACGGAACGTGTACTGCGCGCCGTTGTCGAGGCGGACATCGATGCGGAACTCCCTGCCGGCGCTGGCGTTCTTCTCCACATAGTTGCCGGCAAGCCCGCCGACGCCCGCGCCAATCAGGGCGGGAGCGGCCCGGTGCCCGCTGCCGCCGACTGCGTAGCCAAGTCCGCCGCCGATCAGCGCGCCGGTCAAGGCGCCGGCACCGGAGCTGGAACCCTTCTTCTTGACTTCCTTGATGTTGGTGATCGTGCCGCAATCCGCGCAGGTCTGCTGCTGCGGCGGCGGCGTAGCGGCCACCGGCTGCGCAGGGGCCGCTTGCGCGGGCAGAGGCGCGAGGCCGGGCACCGCCGCCGGCGCGGCCGATTGCCGGGATATCACCTGCTGGATGATCTTGTCGCTGACCCCGGCCTGCTTGAGCCGCACCAGGCCGTCAGCGCTGGTGTCAAAGCCGGGCTCGGAATTCTGGACCACCTGCAGTACGGTCGCCTCGCTCAGTCCTCCTTTGACCATCTTGATCACGTCGTCGTTGTTCATGGCGGCCGCGGACAACGGCACCACCAGCAGGACTATGGCTAGCAGCTTGTTCATGGTAGTTCTCCTTGTACAGCCTGGCACTGACCTCCAATTGGCAGGTTAGCGCGTTTGCCGGGGATTGCAAACGGCACTATTGCGCAATGCCCGGCTTCACTGCGCCTTGATGTTTGCCTTGCGGATCACCTCGCCCCAGACCGGCATGTCGCGCCGGATCACCTCGGTCAGCTCCTCAGGCGTCGTACCGGTGGCGAGCAGGCCGAACCTGAGCATCTGCTCGCGCCCTTCGGGCGCTTGGATGATCTTGTTGATCTCCGCGTTCATGCGGTCGATGACCGGGCGCGGGGTGCCGGTGGGCGCATGGATGCCGTTCCAGCCGGCGATGCCGAGCGGATAGCCCTGCTCCACGAACGTAGGCAATTCCGGCAGCGCCGGCCAGCGCTTTGGCCCGGTGACCGCGAGCGCGATCAGGCGCCCCGAAGCGACGTGCGGACCGACCGCGGCGAGGTCCTGAATCGTCATCTGCACCTGGCCGCCCAGCGTGTCCTGCACCGCGGGGCCCGCGCCCTTGTACGGCACATGCGTCATGTCCAGGCCGGCAGCCCCCTTCAGCATCTCCCCGTACACGTGCGAGGTCGAGCCGTTGCCGAACGAGGCGAAGCTCGCCTTGCCCGGATTCGCCTTCGCCCAGGCGACGAACTCCTTCAGGTTTTTCGGCCCGAGCGTCGCGGGCACGACCATCGCGAGCACCGTGAGGCCAAGCTGCGTGACCGGCGCGAAGTCCTTCAGGGAGTCGTACGGCAGTGCGACATCGAGGTTGGGCGCGATCGTCAGGTTGGAAACGTTGGTGTACACGAAGGTATAGCCGTCGGGCGCCGAGTTCTTCGCCGCCTGCAGGCCGACCGCGCCCTGCGCGCCGGCGCGGTTCTCGACCACCACCGGCTGGCCGAGCACCGGCGTGAGTTTCTCGCCCAGCCAGCGCGAGACGACGTCGGTCTGCCCGCCCGGCGGATAGGGCGCGATCAGCTTGATCGGCCGCGCGGGCCACTGCTGGGCATTCGCAGCCGCTGCACAGAAAATTCCGAGTAGAAAAACAAGAGTCTTCAAGTCAATTCCCCCTGTAAAAAGGCCTGTCCCCTGCGATCGTCACGCGGTCCATCACCCGGCGATAGCCCGCGTAGTCGTTGACCGCGATGTGCTGCGTGGAGCGGTTGTCCCAGAGCGCGAGCGAGCCCTTGCGCCAGCGGAAGCGGATCTGGAACTCGGGCCGCTGGCTGTGCCGGTTGAGGAAATCGAGCAGCGGCGCGGACTCCTCCTCCGTCATGCCCTCGAAGCGGATCGCATAGACCCAGTTGACGAACAGGATCTTGCGCCCGGTTTCCGGATGCGTGCGGATGCAGGGATGCGCCTGCTCCTTCAGCGCCGCCTCGCTCGCCTGGATGCGCATGCTCTTCAGGTCGTCGTCGGCGTAGGCGCCCTGCGGGCCGTAGGAACGTTTCGCGCTGTGCATCACGCGCAGGCCTTCCAGCGTGCGCTGCAGCGCCGGCGAGAGCGCCTCGAAAGCAAGCATCTGGTTCGACCAGAGGGTGTCGCCGCCCACCGCGGGCGACTCGCGCGCATACAGGCAGGTGCCCATCACCGGCTCAGGCGAGAAGGTCATGTCCGAATGCCAGCGCCCGCCGAAGTTCTGCTTCTTGGTCTCGTCGGGCTCGCGCACGATGCGCATCATCTCCGGATGCCCGTCCAGGGGCTTGATGAAAGGCGTCTGCGCGAGCGGCCCGAAGTGCCTCGCGAAGGACTTCTGCTGGTCGGGCGTGAGCTCCTGGTCGCGCAGGAAGATCGCGCAATGCTCGGCGAGCGCGCGCCGCAGGTCGGCGACGACCTCGGGGCCCAGCGGTTTGGATGCGTCCAGCCCCGAGATCTCCGCCCCGCCCGCGCCGCAGAGCAGCTCGACCTTGAACGTGCGGAAGCGGTCCATGCGCGCCGCGCCTACAGGCCGGCCTGCGAGACGAATTTGGTGTTCAGGTACGACTCGATGGCCTCGCTGCCGCCCTCGGAACCGTAGCCGGAATCCTTGACGCCACCGAACGGCACCTCGGGGATGCCGAGGCCGAGATGGTTGATGCTCATCATGCCGGTCTCGACCTGCGCGGCGATGGCGTTGGCGGTCTTCGCCGAGCGCGTCCAGGCGTAGGCGGCGAGCCCGTAGGGCAGCCGGTTCGCCTCGGTCACCGCCTCGTCCATGGTCTTGAACGGATTGATCACCGCGATCGGCCCGAAGGGCTCGTCGTTCATCGCCTTGGCGTCCTTCGGCAGCTCCGCCACCACGGTGGGCTCGAAGAAGTTCCCTTCCGAGCCGATGCGGTGGCCGCCCGTGAGCAGCTTGCCGCCGCGCTTGCGAACGTCCTCGAGGTTGAGGTCCATGGCCTGGGTGCGGCGGGGATTGGCGAGCGGGCCCATGTTGACGCCCGCCTCGAGGCCGTTGCCCACCTTGATCGACTCGGCTGCATCGACGAACTTGTCGACGAACGCCCCGTAGACGCCTTCCTGCACGAGAAAACGGGTCGGCGAGATGCAGACCTGGCCGGCGTTGCGGTACTTGCTGCCCACCATGACCTTCACCGCGACGTCGACATCGGCGTCATCGAACACGATCACCGGGGCATGGCCGCCCAGCTCCATGGTGACCCGCTTCATGTGCTGCCCGGCCATCGCCGCCAGCTGCTTGCCGACCACGGTCGAGCCGGTGAAGGAGATCTTGCGGATCACCGGGTGCGGGATCAGGTAGCTGGAGACCTCGGCCGGCACGCCGTACACGAGGCCGATGACCCCGGCCGGGACGCCGGCGTCGACGAAGGCGCGGATCAGCTCGGCCGGCGAGGCCGGCGTCTCCTCGGGCGCCTTGACGATGATCGAGCACCCCGCCGCGAGCGCGGCGGAAAGCTTGCGCACGATCTGGTTGATCGGGAAATTCCACGGCGTGAACGCGGCGACCGGGCCGACCGGCTCCTTGACTACCAGCTGGTAGACGCCCTCGGCGCGAGCGGGGATCACGCGCCCGTAGGTCCGGCGGGCCTCTTCGGCGAACCAGTCGATGGTGTCGGCGCCGTTGCTGATTTCGAGCTTCGCCTCGCCCAGCGGCTTGCCCTGCTCCATGGTCATGTAGGTGGCGATCGTGTCGATGCGCTCGCGCACCAGGCTGGCGGCCTTGCGCATGACCTTCGAGCGCTCGAACGCGGAAACTTTCCGCCAGGCGGCGAAGCCCCTCTGGGCGGCCTCGATCGCGCGGTCGAGGTCGGCGCGCTCGGCGTGCGCGAGCGTGCCGATCTGCTTGCCCGTCGCCGGGTTCATTACGGGAAGCGTGCGTCCGGAAGCGGCGGCGCGCCAGGCGCCGTCAATGTAGAGCTGCGTATTTGGGTACATGGTCGCCTTGATAGAATGGGTCGGGACTAGAGTTAAATTCTAGCAAGGGACCTGCATGATTCGCCTTCCGATTTTGTACTGCTTGCTGGCCCTATGCTGCGCGGCGAACGCGCAATCGGAGTACCCGAACCGGCCCGTACGCCTGATCACGCCCTTCAATCCCGGCGGCGCGATCGACATCTACAGCCGCACCATCGCGGAGCCGCTCGGCAAGCGCCTCGGCCAGAACGTCGTCGTCGAGGCGATCGCCGGGGCGAACACGATCAGCGGCACGCAGCAGCTGGTGCGCGCGGCGCCCGACGGCTACACCTTCATGATCACCACGATGTCCACGACCGTGAACAACCGCATCTTGTTCACCAAGCTGCCCTACGACCCGGACAGGGACCTCGCGCCGATCACGCAGCTGTCCTACGGCACGGTACTCTTCGTGGGGCCTGGCAACGCTCCCTACGGGGACCTGAAGGGCTTCATCGGCTGGGCGAGGACCAGGGACCGCGTCACCTACG
>JAYRND010000398.1:0-2896 GCA_041904885.1 Burkholderiales bacterium | reverse complement strand
GCGGCGGGCGCCGCGCCGGCTGCGGCGGGCCCCCGGGGGGGCCGCGGCCGCCCCCGACCTGCATGGCATGAACCGCGCGCAAGCCGCGGTCGCGGTCGCCGGCTTCCTGGAGCGCTGCGCGGCGCGCGGGCATCGCTGCGTGCGCATCGTGCATGGCAAGGGACTGGGCGTGCTGCGGGCGAAGCTCAGGACCTGGCTGCCGCGGCGCGACGAGGTGCTCGCGTACTGCCAGGCGCCGGCGCACGATGGGGGCAGCGGCGCGCTGCTGGTCCTGCTTAAATCAAAACGCTAGACAGCCGATTCGTTAGTCTCTCCGGTGCGGATGCGCACCACGTGCGACACGGCGGTGACGAAGATCTTGCCGTCGCCGATCTTGCCGGTGCGCGCGGACTTCACGATCGCCTCGATCGCCTGCTCGACCTGGGCGTCGGTGACCACCACCTCGATCTTCACCTTGGGCAGGAAGTCCACGACGTACTCTGCACCGCGGTAGAGCTCGGTGTGCCCCTTCTGCCGGCCGAAGCCCTTCACCTCGGTGACCGTGAGGCCGGTGACGCCCACTTCCGAAAGCGCCTCGCGCACTTCATCGAGCTTGAACGGTTTGACGATCGCTTCGATCTTCTTCATCGCGGGCTCCTCCCGGAAATCTGGCTGGTGTGGCTAATTCTATAATGCCTGCATGGCAAAGGAACGCCTCCGGGTGGTGGAATCGCTCGCGGGCGTACCTGCGGAGCGCTGGAACGCGCTCGCAGGCGGCGACCCCTTCACCTCCCACGCGTTCCTCGACGCGCTTATCGATACCGGCTGCGCCGGCGCCCGCACGGGTTGGCGGCCCCAGATTCTTCTTCTTGAAAAAGACAAAGAACTGGCCGGCGCGATGCCCCTGTTCCTGAAGGCGCACTCCTACGGCGAGTACGTGTTCGACTGGGCCTGGGCCGACGCCTACCACCGCCACGGCCTGCAGTACTACCCGAAGCTGCTTTGCGCGGTGCCGTTCACGCCGGTGAGCGGCCCGCGCATGCTGGCGGCGGGCGAGGCCGACCGCGGCCTGCTCGCGGCCGCGGCGCAGGAGATGGCGCGCGAGCTCTCGTCCCTGCACGTCCTGTTTCCCACCGCCGCCGAGGCCGAGCTGCTGCGCGGCCGCGGCATGATGCTCCGGCGCACGGTCCAGTTCCACTGGCAGAACGCAGCCGGCGGCGGCTACGCGGATTTCGACGACTTCCTCTCGCGCATGACGCGCCACCGACGCAAGGTGATCCGGCAGGAGCGGCGCCGGGTGCGCGAGGCCGGCGTCGAATTCCGCTGGCTCCGCGGTGTGGAGATCGAGCGCGCGCACTGGGAGTTCTTCGAGCGCTGCTACCGGCGCACCTACGCCGCGCACCGCTCCAGCCCCTACCTGAGCCTGGAATTCTTCCTGCGCCTGGGTGCGGCGATGCCGCAGCACTGCCTCATGATCGTGGCCGAGCGCGCGGGCCGGCCGGTCGCAGCAACGTTGAATTTGATTTCAAAAGAAAAAATGTGGGGAAGGTATTGGGGGGCTGCCGAACATATTCCCTTACTGCACTTCGAATGCTGCTACTACCAGGCGATCGAATACGCCATCACGCACCGGCTGCGCGCCTTCGAAGGCGGCGCGCAGGGCGAGCACAAGCTCTTTCGCGGCCTCTTGCCGGTGGAAACGCACTCCGCGCACTGGCTCGCGCACCCCGGGTTCGCCGAAGCGATCGAGAACTACCTCAAGCGCGAGACTGCCGGCCTTGCGCGCTACGTGGACGAGCTGAACGAGCACTCGCCGTTCCGCGAGTCCGCCCTATAATCCGCGCTTTTCGGGAGGCCCCATGAGGCTCAAAGGCAAGGTCGCCATCGTCACCGGCGCTGGCAGCGGCTTCGGCACGGGCATTGCGAAGCGGTTCGTGGAAGAAGGCGCCAGGGTTTTCGTCGTGGACATCGACGAAAAGAACGGCCGCCGGGTCGCCAAGGAACTCGACTCCCCTTTTATCCAGGCCGATGTCACCCGGGGCGCCGACTGGGCACGCCTGGTCGCCGGGGCGGGCAACCTGGACATCGTCGTCAACAACGCCGGCTGGACGCACCGGCGCAAGCCCTACCTCGAGGTGAGCGAGGCCGAATTCGACCGGGTTTACGCGGTCAACGTGAAGAGCATCTACCTCTCGGCGATCCACGCCCTGCCCGTGTTCCGCAAGCAGGGCGGCGGCTGCTTCGTCAACATCGCTTCCACCGCCGGCCTGCGGCCCCGCCCCGGGCTCACCGTCTACAACAGCTCCAAGGGCGCGGTGATCCTGATGAGCAAGTCGATGGCCGCCGAGTTCGGGCCGGACAAGGTGCGCGTCAACTGCGTCAACCCGGTGTTCAGCCCGGATACCGCCCTGTCGGCGGACTTCGCCGGCGGCGCAGTCACCGACGAGGCCAGGAAGGCGTTCCTCGCCACCATCCCGCTCGGGCGCTTTTCCACGCCGATGGACGTCGCCAACGCCTGCCTTTACCTCGCCTCCGACGAGGCGGCGATGATCAGCGGCAGCTGCATCGAGGTCGACGGAGCGAGGTGTGTGTAGTCAGCGGAAGTCCGGGCCGATTCGGTCCAGGGCATCCGTTACCAGGCAGTTCGCGCCGACCGCGAGCAGCCTGCGCGCCTCGTCCGGGTCGTTGACCGTCCAGAGCAGGATCGCGTAGCCGGCCTCGTGGATATCGGCGGCGAGCTTGCCGCCGAGCTCCCGGAAGCTGCAGTGCAGCGCCACGCAGCCGAGGCGCTTCATCGTCGCATCCCAGCTGTCCGGGACCTTCGTCACCAGGTAGCCGCGCGGCAGTTCCGGCGCCGCCGCCTGCGCCGCCTCCAGCGCCTCCATCGAGAACGAGGAAAGCAGCGGCGCAAGCGGCG
>JAYRND010000397.1:0-7324 GCA_041904885.1 Burkholderiales bacterium | reverse complement strand
TGCCGAGCTCGACAAGGTGAGCAAGTCCGACGCGTTCGCCAAGGCGCTCGGCAATGCCGCCGTGCAGCCGATCAAGGTCGCCGGCGACTTGATCACCAACCCGGTGGACACGGTCGGCAACATGTTCACCGGCATCGGCAACCTCGTGAACCGCGCCGGACGCACGGTGGGCAACGCGGCCCAGAACGCGAGCGACGGCAGCGCCCCGGCAGGCAAAGGAATCGGTCAGCGGGCGTCGACCGACCAGGGCACCGCACAACCGGGCAGCATCAGCGACCCGTTCGGCTACAACGCGGCGAGACGCGACTGGGCGAAGAAGGTGAAGATCGACCCGTACACCTCCAACGCTGCCCTTTCAGCGAAGCTCGGCGATGTCGCGCAGGCGTCGTTTCTCGGCGGCTTCGCCGTCGACGTCACGCTGGGTATCGTGATCGCGCCGGTGCACTATGCGGCCGAGGCCTATCAGCAGGGCACGCAAGAGGCCTACCAATACCCGCCGGTCGACGTGGAGATGCGCAACGAGGCGCGCCTCAAGGCCATGGGCATCGAGGGACGGCCGGTGCGCGATTTCTTCCGCAACCGCTACTTCACGCCTACGCTGCAGACCGCTTTTGTCGTGGCGCTGGAGTCGCTCGGCAACGTCGAGGGCCGCGGCGACATCATCCCGTTCGCCACCAACGCGGTATCGGAGATCCAGGCTCGCTACGTGATCAGCTCGGTGATGCTGCTCGCGCAGGCCAACAAGACCATCGCGCCGCTCGCCAAGGTGATCCCGCTTGGCAACGTGGTCGGGGCCTCGACCCGCGACGCGAAGCTGGCGGTGGCCGCGCCTTTCGACCTGATCTCCTGGACCAAGCTGGTGGACGACTTCGCGCGCCGCGCGGATCTCGCCGGCCCGCAGCGCAGCCTGCTGGTGACGGGCACGGTGACGCCGCGCGCGCGGCAGGAACTCGCGACTCTCGGCTGGTCGGTCACCGACAACCTCGGTGGTCTCCGCTAGCACACGCTTGCGGAAGTGGGGGCTGGCCGCGGCGCTTGCCGCGGCGGCCCTCGTGCAGCCCGCCGCCGCGCTCGCCAAGGGGCAGGAGGGAAAGGCCGCCGAAAAGAAGGAGCAAAAGCTTCCCGAGCCGCTCACGCACGAGGCGATCCGGGAGCTGACCTCGCGCCTGACCGACGCGGAAGTCCGTCAGCTGCTCATCCAGCAGCTCGACCGCGCCGCCGTGCCCGCCAAGCCGAAGGCGGACGACATGGGCGGCATGGTGATGTCGATGGACAAGGAATCCCAGGTGGTGCGCGAGCGCGTCGACCGGCTGCTCCAGGCGGCAGCCGAATTCCCGCAGGTGCTGGGGGATGCCTACGACCGCTTCCACGAGGGACGCGAGCCGGGACATCTCCTGTTCGTGTCCATGATCCTCGCGCTCAGCCTCCTGCTGTCGTGGGCAATCGAGCGCGTGTATCACTACTTGCTCCGCGCGCAGCGCGCGCGCCTCGATGAGCTGACCGACGAGGGCTTCGCGGCCCGGTCGGCGCGCAACCTGCTGCGCTTTGTGCTCGATTTCGGCGGCGTCGCTGTTTTCGGGATCGTCGCGCTGCTGATTTTTTATGCGCTATACCAGGGTCACCTGCCATCGCGGCTTCTGGTGCTCACCACGATTGGCGCCGCCGTCCTGTTCCGGCTCGTGGCGCTGGGCTCGCGCATCCTGCTGGAGCCCGGCGCGCCGGCGCTGCGCCTGCTGCCGCTGGACGACCCGGGCGCGCGGCGCCTGCATGCCGGCATCCTGCAGATCGCCGGCCTCTACCTGATCGGCATTTCCTTCCGGTTCCTGCTGGACAACCTGGGCGCGCCCCAAGCCGCCGCTGCGGTGGTGGCGATGACTTTCGGTTCTTTGATGCTCGTCTCGGCGATCGCGACCGTGTGGGCGATGCGCCGGCCGGTCGGCGTGCTGTTGCGGGGGCCGGATGCCGGCCCGCTGGCGCGCCTGTTCGCCGACCTCTGGCCGCCGCTTGCGACCGCGTATCTGCTCGTGATCTTCGTGTCGGCGATCGCGGCGGTGCTCGGCGGTGCGCAGCCCAACCCGAAGGGGATCCTGAGCGCGCTGCTGCTGGTGGCGCTGCCGATTGTCGACCTCGCCCTTGGCCGCCTTCTGCACGTGGGCTTCGCCAGGCGCGCGGGCGAATCGGCGAAAGGAGCGCCCGTGGTCCCGAGCTACGAGCCGGTGGTGCGCAAAGCGCTGCATATCGTGGTCGCCGTCGGGGGCGTGGTGATGCTTGCGGAAATGTGGGACATCAGCTTCCTGCGCATGGCCGAGCGCGGTTTGGGCGAGCGCGTGGCCGGCGAGATTCTCGGCATCGCGCTGATCCTCCTGCTTGCGTACCTGATGTGGTCGCTGGTGCGCACGGCGACCGACCGGCTGCTGGCTCGCGAGGGAGGCCTGCCGGCCGGCGTGACCAGCGACGAGGGCGTAGGCGCGGTGGCGACTCGCCTGGGCACGCTGCTGCCGATCATCCGCGCGACCGCGCTGGGCGCGATCATCGTGGTAACCGTGCTGGGCGTGCTCTCCGCTCTCGGGATCAACATCCTGCCGCTGCTCGCGGGCGCGAGCGTGTTCGGCCTGGCGGTGGCTTTCGGAGCGCAGACGCTGGTGCGCGACATCGTCTCCGGGGCGTTCTTCCTTACTGACGACGCATTCCGGGTCGGCGAGTACATCGAGGTCGGGGAATCCAAGGGGACGGTGGAGAAGATCTCCATCCGTTCTCTCCACCTGCGCCACCACCGGGGAGCGGTCAACATTCTGCCCTACGGCGAGATCCGGCGATTGCGCAACCAGAGCCGCGACTGGGTGATCGACAAGATGACCATCGGCATCACCTATGACAGCGACCTGGAGAAGGCGCGCAAGCTGATCAAGAAGATCGGCCAGGAGCTGGCGGCCGACCCCGAACTCGCGCCCAAGACCATCGAGCCGCTGAAGATGCAGGGCGTCGAGCAGTTCGGCGACTTCGCGATCCAGATCCGCATGAAGATGAAGACCCTGCCCGGCGAGCAGTTCGTCATCCGCCGCAAGGCCTTCGCGATGATCAAGAAGGCGTTCGACGCGAACGGCATCAAGTTCGCGTTTCCCACGGTGCAGGTCGCGGGTGGCGGCGACATGCCTGCCTCGGTAGCGGCCGCTGCGAGCCAGGCGCAGCCGCCCAAGTAGCCGCCTAGCGTTCCTGCAGCTTGGCGTTCCGGATGGTGTGCAGGGGGAGCTTGACGCCCTCCAGGTCGGCGCCTCCCGTCGACATCTCGATCGCCTTGATGTTCTCCATGGGATAGATCAGCAAGCGGCCCTCGGACTGGATCACGAGGTGCCGTCCTTTCAGGAAGTCCTCCATCTTCATCTGCCGCGCGGCGCTGTTGGGGCTCTGCACGGGAAACGAATACTTGACCCGCGAGCCGTCGGAAAACTCGATGGCAATGAAGAGCATGGGCGTCATGGCGGGGCGTGTCCTCCCGGGAGGTGCTCGCGGATGATACGCGAGAACGCGGGTTCCCCATAGGCGTAGGCGGCTTTCGCTTTGGCGGTGATGTCGCTGCGCCGGCGCAGCTCGGGGAACGGCAGACTGGTGTCGATCTGGCCGCGCTCGTAGCCCAACTCGTCGATGTGGCCGTTGGCGAGGATGCGCCAGTCGAACGCCCGGCCCGCGCCCACGTCCTGCGCATGGTGGCGGATGGTGGTCGTGCAGTTGTGCACCAGCGCGTTGTACCACTCTGGCCGGGTGTCGAGGTGATTGACCTCCTTCAGGTAGTCAAGCAGCATCGCCCGCGCCTGCACGGCCGGCGCTTTCAGGCGGTAGAGGAACAGCTCTTCGCCGCGGAACTTCGCGCGCAGGCCGACGACGTCGCGCTCGTCGGCCACCACGTAGTAGATCTCGTACTGGCGGAAGAAGCCGAGCACCGCCGAGTACTCCTGGCCCTTCTTCTTGCGCGTTTCGATGGAAACCGCCAGGTGCCGGCCGTCGTCGAACTCCCAGCTCATGATGGTGTGGGCGATCAGCCGCGGGCCCCAGTAGGAGAGGAAAATGTCGGCGCCGCGCAGCTTCGAGAGGTCGTAGCTGCGCGTCTCCCAGCGCGGCGTGTAGTCGGTCTCGCTGCGGTATTCGAAATCGCGGACGTTGCGGATGGTAACGATGTTGCCTTCGAACGTGGCGCTGGCGGTGCGGGCGACGTCCGGCTGCCAGTCCGCATCGTTCGTCGGCGGGATGCCGAGCCACCAGGCGAGCGACAGGCCGAACAGCGACAGCACGGCGACAGCCGCGCGCAAGGTCGAGCGCAGCAGGGCCAGGGCCGCCAGGGCCGCCGCCCCGAGCGCCGCGGCCAGCAGTCCCGCGAGCCAGCGCTCGGCCGGGCCGTCGACCCAAATTGCGGCGCAGGCCCATGCGACCAGGGGAACGAGAACCAATCCCGTCGCGATCCGGGCTCCGCGCCCGGCGGTTTTGGATACCATGAGGATTCCGTTTTTCAGGCGAGACCAGTCATGCTCAAGCGTATCGCAACTCTCGCGGGCCTGGCCCTGCTCCTCGGCAGCCAGCCGGGCATCTCTGCGGATCCCGCTTCCGGATCGCCGGGCGCGCGCCCGCGCATCGGCCTGGTGCTGGGCGGCGGCGGCGCGAAGGGCGGCGCCCACATAGGCGTGCTCAAGGTGCTGGAGGAAATGCGCATTCCCGTGGACTGCATTGCGGGGACCTCGATGGGCGCCATCGTCGGCGCGGCCTACTCGACCGGGCTCAGCGCCGAGGAGCTGGCGAAAGTCGTGACCGCGGTGAACTGGAAGGAAACGCTGGAAAGCGCGCCGCGCGAAGGCTACACGGTGCGGCGCAAGGCGCTCGACTTCATCTTTACCAACGGCTTCGAGCTGGGCGTGAAGGACGGCCAGATCGTCTTTCCTGGCGGCATCGTGCCCACGCAGCAGATCGAGGGGCTGTTCCGCAGGATCGTCGCCGGTGCGAGGCAGACGCCGGACTTCGATCGATTGCCGATCCCGTTTCGCGCGGTTGCCACCGACCTCGAAAGCGGCGAGATGAAGGTCTTCGACCGCGGCGATCTCGCCGTGGCCATGCGCGCGAGCATGGCGGTGCCCGCGGCGTTCGCGCCGGTGGAATCCAGCGGCCGCCTGTACGTGGACGGCATGCTGGTTCGCAACCTGCCGGTGGACGTGGCGCGCAAGCTCTGCGCCGACGTAATCATCGCGGTGCCGCTGGGCAATCCGGTCGCTTCACGCGAGAAGCTCGGCAACGCGCTGGCGGTCGCGGGACAGGCGATGAACATCGCCATCGAGGCGAACGAGAGGGCGCAGCTCGCCACCCTCACGGCGAAGGACGTGTCCATCCCGGTCCTGCTCAAGGACATCTCTTCCGGGGACTTCGACAAGGTACCCGATGCGATTCCGATCGGCGAGGCCGCGGCCAGGAGCGCCGCGGGCGCGCTCACGCGCTACAGCCTGCCGCAGGCGCAGTACGCCGCCTGGCGCGCCGGCCTGCGCGAGGTCACCTCCGTGGCGAAAGTGCGGATCGACGAGGTGAAGCTGGTCGGCCTCAAGGTGACCAATCCGGAGGTGGTGCGCAATTTCATCACCTCGAAGCCCGGCGAAATCTACGATCCGGCCAAGGCGGAGGCCGACGCGACCCACCTCGTGGAACGCGGCGACTACTCCTCGGTCAGCAGCCAGCTGGTGACCGAAGACGGCAAGAACGTCCTCGTCTTCAACGCGACCGAGAAGACCTGGGGCCCGAACTACATCAAGTTCGACGGCAACCTTGCGACCGACTTCAAGGGCGACCTGTCCTGGGGACTGCGCGTCGACTACGAAAAGCGCTGGCTGAACGATCTCGGCGGCGAATTCCGCGTAGCCGGGCAGATCGGGCGGCCCAACCTGTTTCTCGCGCAGTTCTACCAGCCGATCGAGCCCACGCAGACGTTCTACCTCATGCCTTCCGTGTACGGCTCGCAGGCGCGCCAGTTCGTCTACGACAAGAATTCGGAGGTCGGGCTCTTCGACGTGAAGCGCTACGGCGGGCGAATGGAAGGCGGCGTCGCGATGGGCTCGTGGGGCGACCTGCGGCTCGGCGTATTGCGCGGCTGGGTGGACGTCACCAAGCAGACGGGCGAGGACTGGGTCAAGGCGCCGGGCAAGAACGACGCGGGCGCAGCGACCGCGCGTTTCTACTACGACACGCTCGACAAGCGGCTGTGGGCGACCGACGGCACGCTGGCAAACGTGAGCCTGTACGTCTCGAAGACCGGACTGGGTGCGGACGAAAACTACAAAGTCCTGGAGGGCCGGATCGGCACGGCGTTCAGCTACGGCCGCAATGTGTTCACCGTCGGCGCGCGCGGCGGGACGGACCTTGGTACCCATGCGCCCAGCTACGACCAGTTCAAGCTGGGCGGCCTGTTCCAGTTTTCGGGCTACCGGGTCGGGCAGCTGGTGGGCCGCGAATACGCGCTGGGCAGCGTGCAGTACCGGCGCCGTGTCGGCGACCTGAACGAAAGTTTCGGCACCGGCATCTACGCCGGCGCGTCGATCGAGGCGGGCAACGTCTGGAAGCGCTTGGACGGAGTCTCGGCGCACGGCGCGCTGGTGTCGGGGTCGGTGTACCTCGGCGTCGATTCCAAGCTCGGTCCGATCTACCTCGGGTACGGGCGCTCCGAAGGCGGGCGCGGCACGGTCTACCTCTACATCGGCTCTGCGGTGGAAGCGTTCTAGCGGATAGAATCCGAGCCCTCAACGGAGGCAAATTCATGAAGAAGTCCATGTTGGCGACCGCCGCGATGCTCACGATGACGGTCGCCGCACCCGCCGGCGCCCAACTTACGAATCCGTCCGCCGGACCCGGCTGGCAGTTCGAGCTTCAGCCCTACCTCTGGGCGCCCGGCTTGCACGGCGATTCAGCTATTAACAATGCTCCGCAGGCGAAGATCGACATGAGCCCGAAGGACGTGATCCAGAAGCTGGATTTCGGGCTGATGGGCATGTTCGAGGCGCGCAACGGCCGCTGGGGGCTGGTCGGCGACGCGTTTTACGCAAAACTCTCGGACAAGGCCGACAACACATTCTCCCTGCATCCTAGGGTGGGCGGCGTCGATGTGAACGTGGACATGAAGCTGAAGCAGCACATCTATGCGCTCGCCGGCGAGTACCGACTGCTCGAAGGCACGACGCCGGTGGACCTGATGCTCGGGGCCCGCTACAACAGCATCGACATGGATGCCAAGGTCGGCCTGCAGGGACTCGGCCCGCTTGGCCTGAGCCGCACGCGCACTTTCTCCTACGACAAGGACTGG